>JALOSF010000005.1 GCA_025458525.1 Cypionkella sp.
CAGTCCCGAAGGCGCGCCGCGATCGCAGACCGGCCCCAGCACCACATTCCATGGCGGCGGATCAAACCGTTCGCCCTCGATCACGGCGCGAATATCCGTGGGCCACAGACAAGGCGCGGCAAGGGCCACGGCGGCTGCGGGGTGGAGGGGGCCGGTTTCGCGCTGCATTCGGGTCCTCGGGGTCAGGGTGTGATCGCTGGCGCCACCTGACGCCAGCGGCAGGTCATCAACGCTTGGCCAGCCACGACATCAGCTGGTCCCAGAACGGGCGGTAGTCCTTCCACGCAAGGAATTCCGGGCTGCCCCAATGTGGCGAGCAATCCGAGGCAAAGGCCGCCGCGCGTCCGCTGCCATATTCACCCACGGCCAGAAACGGGTCGTCACCCACGGTCATCAGCACCGTTGCACCCTCACGCGGAGCGACGCGGTTGTAACCGAGGAAATGCGGCCAGTCGGTGGACAGGCCCGCAAGGATGGCATGATCCTGCGCCACGACAGGTGTCACGCCCGCGGGTTTTTCAATCCGATCATCCCCGACAATGGTCTGCACGGGCAGAACATCGGCCACCGAGGTCATGCCAAACCGCCCGCGCCCTTCAAAGCCGCTGAACGCCATATAGCCGCCGATCATCGCAAAGCCGCCGCCGCGACGCACCCATTCGGCCAGCAGTTCCAGCCGGTCAACGATGCGCTGACCCTTCACGAAAGCCTTGGGGTGAAGCAGCAACGTGTCGGCCGAAATATCGCTCAGCACCACCACGTCATAGGCATCAAGCTCGTCCAGAGACCAGGGAAAACGCTCTGTCGCCAGATGGTTGGGCAGGTGATCGACGTGCCAGCCAGCAGCTTGAAGCGCCTCGACCAGTGGCTTTTGCCCTTCGTCATAGGTGCCGGTCGTGTAAGAGCTGAAGCCTTTCAGATGGACTCCGTAACTGATCCACGTCTCTCCGACAAGCAGCAGGCGTTTCGACATTCACATCATTCCTTGTTTCTGTTCGATGGTGTTTCAGGGCGGAGCCGCGTCACCGGCGGCTGCATCGCTCTCGCATCCAGATCGCGCCACGGGCCTGTGGGTGGTGCGTCGCCAGCGGCCCGCGGCATTGGACGAAAGGGCCGTCGGACAGCGGGGCTTGCCCCACGGTCCTCCCTGCATTTTGCACGACATCGCTTGTGCGGATCATCGAGCCATCCTCCCTTTGTAAAATCGATTTGATACACAAGTTTGGTTTTTGTCTATCTTTTTTCGATTGCGGCCCGCGCTGGTCGCGAGGTGGCGGGTGGCTTTTCTAGAAATTTAATTATTTTCAATGTGTTACCACCCTGCAAAGCATTCGGCTGTGCGGGCCGATGCTGCGGTGCGCGCGCCGGTCGGCACAGGCGCTGCGTCTGGGTGGTTTCTACAAATATAAAGTAATTTCAATGCACTAATCAGTTTCCAAGGCCGATTCGTCCGTGTGGTGCGACATTTTTTCCGCCGATGCGCCTGCGCGCCACAACATGGCGAAAATGCCTGAAAAACACGCAAAATGCCCAAATGCTGCTGCGTTCACAAACGGATGCGTCAGCGTCGGGCAATGCAAAAATTAAAATCGATTTGTATTTCCGGTCACGACACGGCGGCCTGCCCGCAGCAAGGCTGTCGGTGGTCGTGGGTTGCATGATCTTTGCCGATCCGCTGGGTCGGCGCGGCGCGACTGGCGGCAAATGGATCATTGATTTCATTTGAAAATGCGGCATAGGTCGGGGGACAGTTCGCAATCCGCCGGGTCTGGACGCTGGTCTTTGCCGTCTTGCCCGCATCGCACAGGCCCGCCGATGATCGCTGATCCTTTCCAGTTCTTGCGCCACCTGTTTGACACCGCCGTCGAAGTGGCCGATCCGATGCGCAGCCTTGCCCGTCATCTGCCGCCGCGCCCCGCGGGACGGGTCGTCGTGGTCGGGGCGGGCAAGGCCAGCGCGCGGATGGCCGAGGCGGTTGAGGCGGCCTGGGGCCCGTGTGAAGGGTTGGTCATTACCCGTTACGGCTATGCGCGTCCCTGCCGCAGCATCGAGATCGTGGAGGCCGCGCATCCCGTGCCCGATGCCGCAGGGCAGGCCGCAACGGGGCGTATGCTCGACCTGCTGGCCGGGCTTGGCGCCGAGGATTTCGTTCTGTCTCTCATCTCGGGGGGCGCCTCGGCCTTGCTGGTCGCGCCTGTGGCCGGGGTCAGCCTTGCGCAAAAGCAGGCGGTGAATGCGACGCTGCTTGCCTCGGGCGCGCCGATCGACAAGATGAATACGGTCCGCAAGCATCTGAGCCGCGTCAAGGGCGGGCAACTGGCGGCGGCCGCCTATCCGGCCCGGATGCTCACGCTCATGATCTCGGATGTGCCGGGCGATGACCCGGCGTTCATCGGCTCGGGTCCAACGGTCGGCGACCGCTCCACCCCCGCCGAGGCGCTGGCCATTCTGGACCAGTGGCAGATCGACGTGCCCGCCTCGGTTCGGCTGGCGCTGCACGCGGGGTCGAGCGTGGTGGCGCCCGATGATCCACGGCTGGTCCGGGCGACAAACCATCTTTACGCGGCCCCGGCCCAGTCGCTGAGCGCCGCCGCGGATAAAGCGCGTGCGGCGGGCTGCACCGTCCGGCTTCTGGGCGATGCGATCGAAGGAGAGGCCCGCAGCGTTGCCGCCGATCAGGCGGCGCTGGCGCAGCAGATCCGCCACGACTTGCGCCCGGGGGATGCGCCCGTGCTGTTGCTGTCGGGCGGGGAGTTGACGGTGACGCGGCGCGGCGACGGGATTGGCGGGCCGAACGCGGAATTCTGCCTTGCGCTTGCCTGTGCGTTGAACGGGGCACCGGGCATCCACGCGCTTGCCTGCGATACCGATGGCGTCGATGGCGCCGCAGAGGTGGCGGGCGCGCTCGTCAATCCTGACACGCTGACGCGCGCAAGGGCTGTGGGCGTGGACCCGGCCTTGGCCTTGGCGCGCAACGACGCGCACAGCTTCTTTGCCGCCATCGACGCGCAGGTGATCACCGGGCCGACCCTGACCAATGTCAATGATTTCCGGGCGATCCTGATCGCGCCCTAACTGCCCCAGACAACCGCATTTTCATGGCGCTTGATCAGGTGCTTGATCTCCTCGAAGGCGCCGGTGACATGGGCGGTAAAGCGCTCGACCGCAGGCACGCGCGGCGCATGCATCAGCCGCAGCAACCCAAGCGAACGGTTGGGCTGCGGGATATCCAGCGGCAGCACGGTGATGCGGTTTTCCTTGCGCGTGGCAAAGACCACCGAATGGGGCAGCACGGCCAGCGCCTTTGTCTCTGCCATGTAGTTGATCACGCTCATCAACGACCCGCCGGAATAGCGGATGTTCAGTTCCGACATGCCAATCGCCATCAAGATCGCATGCAGATCCGACATCAGGGGCGATCCGGGCAAGGGCGCGACCCAGGGAAATTCCGCCAGATCAGAGGTTTGCAGCCGCCGTTTGCGCAGCAACGGATGCGAGGTGGAACAGGCCACGATGTTGCGACCGGGCAGAATTTCCGAAAACTCGAACCCCTTCGGCGCATCCACGATCCCGATGGGCACCACCGCAAGGTCGATCTGATCGCTGTTCAGGGCGGCGGTCAGTTCGGGCAGGTTTCCATAGCTTTGCTGGATGCTGATGTCGGGTTCGGTGTTCTGGAACTCGGCCACCATCTTTGAAATCATCGCATCCATGAAGAACGGCACGCCGCCCACACGCACCACCCCGCGCGTGCCGCGCACAAAACCTTGCGCGGCGTCGGATGCCTTGCGCGAGGCGGCAAGGATCGCCCGGCCATGCGCCGCGAGTTGCAGGCCAAGGGGCGTCGGCTGATGGGGACGGCGGCCCTTGACAAACAGCGGCTCGCCGATCCTCTCCTCCAGCATGGTCAGGGACCGCGACACCGCCGGTTGCGTCATCCCAAGCACGGCCGCGCCCTGGCTGATCCCGCCCGAGTCGAGCACGGCAGCAAGTTGCATCAGGTGGCGCTCGTTCAGCTTCATACCACAATGCTATACCATCTGCGCTGAATATCAATACAGCGCCCGATTTGCCGCCCTATCCTTTCGGCAGGCCGGGGAGGGCTTCAGGGATGGACGGGGCTGGCACACAGCGCAAATTGGCATTGCTTGACGAACTCGCCGCGCGCATCGGCGAGGCGCGCGAGGATCGGATTGCCAGCGCCCTTCTGGCATCGGTCGGCCATGTGCATGATCTGCTGGCGGATCTGAGGCCAACGCCCGAGGAATGGCGCGAATTGATCGGATTTCTGACCGAGGTCGGTCATGCGGCCGATGCGCGGCGGCAGGAATGGGTCTTGCTTGCCGATGTGATCGGGGCGTCCACCCTGGTCGAGGATTTGCAATCGGTTCGTCCTGCGGGTGCAACCCCCAACACGCTGGCCGGGCCTTTCTATCGCGCCGATGCGCCTGACCTTGACCTTGGGGCAGACATCTCGCGCGACGGGATTGGCTCGCCGCTGGAGGTTTCGGGTTCTATCAAGGGCTTGCAAGGCGAGGCTGTGGCAGATGCGATGGTCGAGGTCTGGCAGGCCAACAGCTTTGGCGTCTATGAAAACCAGCAACCCGACCAGCAACCCGAATTCAATCTGCGGGGCCGGTTCCGCAGCGATGCAGCCGGGGCTTTCTGGTTCCGCACGGTGCGCCCGCGTGGCTATGCCCTGCCGGGTGATGGTCCGGTCGGGCGCCTGATGGCGCGGATCGGCGTTGCGCTGGAACGGCCCGCGCATCTGCATTTTCGTGTCTCGGCCTCCGGCTACGACACGTTGACCACCCATGTCTATGATCGGGCCGACCCTGCCATCGGGCGCGATGCGCTGTTCGGGGTCAAGCCAGAGCTTCTGGGTGATTTCTGCGCACAGACCGGCAGCACCCCGATCACCTATCGGCTGTCTGTTTCCTTTGTCCTGGCCCGGCTTGCGGGCCCTTGCACGTCCAACCCGCGGGTATAACACGGAGGTAATTCCATGGCCCATCACGGCGCCCTTGTCAGCGGCTTTCACCATCTGACCCTGTCCACCGACGGGGCACAGGAGGATTTCGACTTTTATACCAAGACCTTGGGTCTGTATTCCGTCAAGCGCACGGTGCTGTTTGACGGCACCATTCCGGTTTATCACCTCTACTACGGCTCACGGAACGGGGATGCCTCTACCATCATCACCACGTTTCCGTTCCGCAAGCCGGGTGTCTATGGCCGGCGCGGCACCAACCAGTCGCGCACCATCATGCAGACCATTCCGGTGGGTGCTGCGGATTACTGGGTGGACCGGCTCAACGCGCGCGGGGTTCCCGCGACCAAGGGCAGCCGTTTTGGCCTGACGCGGGTGATGTTCCACCATCCCTGCGGAATCCCGCACGAGCTTGTGGAAAACCCCGCCGATGTGCGCGCGCCCATCGTGAACACGGCCCAGGGCACCACGTCGCAAACCGCCATCAAGGGCATCTACGGCGGCGGGATTGCTGTCTATGACCTTGCATCGATGGATGAATTCCTGACCCATGGCATGGGCCTGTCGCAAGAGGCAAAGACGGAAGATGCCCTGATGTTTTCGGTGCCCGATACGATGGGGCCGCATTCGGTGGTCGAAATCCTGCTCGACAACAAAAGCCCGCAAGGCACCTGGATGCTGGCGGGGGGCACCATCCACCACATGGCGCTCAACACCGTGACCGAGGAGAACCAGATCAAGCTCAAGGCGCAGCTTGAAGGCATGGGCTTCACCGATGTGTCCGAACAAAAGGATCGCAACTATTTCAAGTCGATGTATGTGCGCAGCCCCGGCGGTGCGCTGTTCGAAATCGCCTGGACCGTGCCGGAAGGCTGGGCCAAGGACGAGGCACCCGATGCCATCGGCACCACGCTGGTGTTCCCGCCATGGTTCGAGGATCGCCGCGCCGAATTGATGGAAGGTCTGGAACAAGCGAGCTTCGCATGACCTCTGCTCCGCTTCTTGCGGGTGTGACCCCCGACAAGGCGCAGGTTCTGTGCGTCTTTGTCCATGGTCGCGGCCAATCGCCCGAGGCGATGGAGGAGGCGGTGATCCGCCGGCTCTCCACCCCGGGCGTGGCCTGCCTGTTGCCGCGTGCAGCCACGGGCAGCTGGTATGGGGCGCGGGCGGTCGATCCGCTCAACGCCGAGACGCGGGGCGAACTGGCCGCGTCGCTGGCCGAGCTTGCACGCGACATCACGGCGCTGCGCACGCAGGCAGCGCATCTGCCGCTTCTCCTTGCCGGGTCCAGCCAGGGTGCCTGTCTTGCACTGGAACATGCCTTTGCCGCCGGGCCGTGGTCCGGTGCGCTGGCGGCCTTTACCGGCTGCCGCGTGGGGCAGGTGCAAGATACACGTCCGGCGGCCGATCTGACCGGGCTGCCGGTCTATCTGTCGGGCGGCGATGCCGACCCCTGGATTCCCGTTTCGGCCTTTGCCGAGGCTGCGGCGGCCCTTGGCCATGCCCATGCCCGGCTGCGCGCCGACATCTTTCCCGACCGCCCGCATGAGGTGTCTGCGGCAGAGATCGCCATCCTGGATACCATGCTGGCCGATCTTGCGGCAGGGCGGCACATGAACTGGAGCCGCTAAGATGCTGGATCGTTTCACCTTTCCGGGCCTGACCACCCGCGTTGTCTTTGGCCGCGGCACGTTGGCCCAGGCCGAGGCGGAAATCACCCGCCTGGGTCATTCGCGGGTGCTGGTCCTGTCAACCCCGCATCAGGCGGCACAGGCGCAGGCCCTGTCGCATCAGCTTGGCAGGCTCTCGGCCGGGGTGTTTGCGGGGGCCGCGATGCACACCCCCACCGATGTCACCGAAGCCGCGCTGGCCGCGTTTCAGGGTGCGGGCGCGACGGCGGTGGTGGCCTTGGGCGGCGGGTCCACGACCGGGCTTGGCAAGGCCATCTCCACCCGCACCGGCGCCGATCAGGTGGTGATCCCGACCACTTATGCCGGGTCGGAAATGACGGATATTCTTGGCGAAACGGCGGGCGGGCAAAAGACCACGCGCCGTGACCCGTCGATCCGGCCCGAAGTGGTGATCTATGATGTGGATCTTACGCTGTCGCTTCCGGTGCCGCTGACGATGACCTCAGCGCTCAACGCGCTTGCCCATGCGATGGAGGCGTTCTATGCCCCCGACCTGAACCCCGTGGTCGATCTGATGTGCCGCGAGGCGCTGCGGGCGTTCCATTCCGGTTTGCCGGTGTTGGCGGGCGATCCGCACAATCCGCAGGCCCGCAGCCAGGCCCTGCTTGGGGCATGGTTCTGCTCGGTGGCGCTTGGGTCGGTGACGATGGCGCTGCATCACAAGCTGGCGCATGTTCTGGGCGGCAGTTTCAACGCGCCCCACGCCGAAACCCACGCCATTCTGCTGCCCCATACCACCGCCTTCAATGCGGTTGCGGTGCCGCAGGCGCTTGCGCCGATTGCCGAGGTGTTCGGCGGCCCGCCCGGCGCGGGGCTTTGGGAATTTGCCAAGCGGATCAATGCGCCGATGCGTCTGGCCGATCTTGGCCTGACCGAGGCGGATATGGACCGCGCCGCCGATCTGGCGGTGCAGAACCCCTATTCCAATCCACGCCCCTTTGACCGCGAAGCCATTCGCCAACTGCTGCAAGACGCCCATCAAGGGCGCAAGCCCCAGACCTGACACCATAACGGGAGGACCACTCATGCTGAACCGCCGCACGTTCCTGAAATCAACCGCCGCCACCGGCGTCACGCTGGCCGCAAGCACGCTTGCCGCCCCCGCCATCGCGCAAGGCGCCAAGATCAAGCTGGGCTATGTCAGCCCGCAGACCGGCCCGCTGGCAGGCTTTGCCGAAAGCGATGCCTTCAACATCCAGTCCTTCCTCGCCTCCGAGGCGGGGCAGAATTTCGAGGTGATCGTCAAGGACAGCCAGTCCAGCCCGAACCGCGCCGCCGAGGTTGCCAAGGAACTGATCGTGACCGACGAGATCGACCTGATGCTGGTCGCCTCGACCCCCGAAAACACCAACCCCGTGGCCACGACCTGCGAGGCCGAAGGCGTGCCGGTCCTGTCCACCATGGCGCCCTGGCAGCCGTGGTTCATCGGCCAGCAAGGCAATCCGGGCGATCCGGCAAGCTGGCAACCCTTTGATTTCGCTTTCCACTACTTCTGGGGTCTGGAAGATGTGATCGCCGTATTCACCAATATGTGGAGCCAGCTTGAGACCAACAAGATGGTGGGCGGCCTGTTCCCCAATGACGCCGACGGCAATGCCTGGGGCGATCCGAATGTGGGCGTCGGCCCCGGCTTTGCCGCTGCCGGCTTCCAGTTGACCGATCCTGGCCGCTATCAGAACCTGACCGATGATTTCAGCGCCCAGATCAATGCCTTCAAGGCGGCAAATGCCCAGATCATCACCGGCGTGGTGATCCCGCCCGATTTCACCACCTTCCGCAATCAGGCGATCCAGCAAGGGTTCAACCCGGCGATCATCACGGTCGCCAAGGCGATCCTGTTCCCGCAATCGGTTGAAACGCTGGGGCAGGCGGGGCACAACCTGTCGTCCGAAGTCTGGTGGTCGGCTGCGCATCCGTTCAAATCCTCCCTGACCGGCGTGTCGGCTGCGGATCTTGCGGCAGACTTCACCGCGCAAACCGGGCGGCCCTGGACCCAGCCCATCGGCTTTATCCATTCGCTGTTCGAAGTCGCAACCAATGTGATGGGCCGCGTCAGCGACGTCACCGATGCCGAGGCCGTGGCGGCGGCGATCGCGGCCACCAGCATGGATACGATGGTCGGCAACATCACCTTCAACGGCGCGGGCCTGCCGCCCTTTGCTGCGGCAAACGTCACCAAGACCCCGCTGGTCGGCGGTCAGTGGCGGCGCAAGGAGGATGGCACTTTTGATCTTGTGGTCGTCGATAACAAGACCGCGCCCACGATCCCGACCCAAGGCGTGATGGAAGCGCTGGCTTGATGACGCATGCCCCGGGGGCGACCCCGGGGCCCACCGCCCAGGAGATGCCATGACCCCGATCCTCAGCCTTGCCGATGTTTCAAAAAGCTACGGCGCCCTCAAGGTAACTGATGGCGTCAGCTTCGAGGTGCCGCGCGGGCAGGCGCTGGGCATCATCGGGCCGAATGGCGCGGGCAAGTCCACCTTGTTCAACCTGATCACCGGCAATGTGATGGCCGATCAGGGGCGGATCAGCTTTCTTGGGCAGGATGTGACCCGCATGGCGGCAATGCGCCGGGTCAAGATGGGGGTGGGGCGCAGTTTCCAGATCCCGCAACCCTTTGAAACGCTGACGGTGTTTGAAAACCTGCTGACGGCGGCCAGTTTTGGCCGCGATCTGCCCGAGGCGGCTGTGGCCGACGAGTGCGCCCGCATCCTTGACCAGACCGAGCTGATGCGCCGCGCCAATACCCGTGCGGGGCAATTGTCGCTGCTGGAGCGCAAGCGGCTTGAACTGGCCCGCGCGATGGCGACGGGGCCAGAGCTTTTGCTGCTGGATGAAATCGCAGGCGGGCTGACCGAGGGCGAATGCAAGGCCCTGGTCGCCACCATTCGCGCGATTCATGCCAGCGGGACCACGATCATCTGGATCGAACATGTGCTGCACGCGCTGACATCGGTGGTCGAACGGCTGCTGGTGCTGGATTTTGGCCGCGTGATCGGGATCGGCGCGCCGGATCAGATCATGGCCAGCCGCGAGGTGCGCGAGATCTATCTGGGGATCGAGGTATGAGCATCCTGCTGCAAACCATTGGCCTGACAGCGCAATACGGCGATTTCCGCGCGCTGTTCGGGGTGGATATCGAATTGAACGCGGGCGAGACGGTCGCGATCATCGGGGCCAACGGGGCGGGGAAATCGACGCTGCTGCGCTCGATCACCGGGGTTCTGGTCAATGCACCCGAACAGGTTCTGCATCGTGGCACGCCGATTGGCGCCTTGCCTGCCGATCAGGTGATGGCGCGCGGCATCGCCATGGTGCCCGAGGGGCGCAAGCTCTTTCCTTCGCTGACGGTCGAGGAAAACCTGCTGATCGGCGGCCAGATGCGGCGCGTTGCGGGGCCGTGGACGCTGGAGGCGGTCTATGACCTGTTCCCCATCCTGCGAGAGCGGCGGTTGAACCCGGGCACCGCCTTGTCTGGCGGGCAGCAGCAGATGGTGGCGATTGGCCGGGCGCTGATGTCGAACCCGGAAATCCTGCTGTGCGACGAGATCAGCCTTGGTCTCGCGCCGGTGGTGATCCGCGACATCTATGCCGCGATGCCGCGCATCAAGGCGTCCGGCGCGTCTGTCATCATCGTGGAGCAGGACATCGGCCAGGCGCTGCGCGTCGCCGACCGGGTCTATTGCATGATGGAGGGCCGCGTCACCCTGACAGGCGCCGCCGCAACCATCAGCCGCGAGGCCATTCACACCGCCTATTTCGGAGATGCCGCATGATCTGGATCGATACCTTGGTGCAGGGCATCTTGCTGGGCGGTCTTTATGCGCTGTTCGCCGCTGGCCTTAGCCTGATGTTCGGGATCATGCGGCTGGTCAATCTGGCGCATGGCGATCTGATCGTGCTGGCGGCCTATCTGTTGCTGGTGCTTGTCACCATGACCGGGATGCACCCGTTTGTCGCGGTGCTGATCGCGGCGCCGGTGATGTTCGCGATTGGCTGGGGTTTGCAGCGCGTGGTGCTGAACCGCACGCTAGGCAAGGACATCCTGCCGCCGCTGCTGGTGACTTTCGGCCTGTCGGTGGTGTTGCAAAACGCGCTGCTCGAAGGCTTTACCGCCGACAGCCGCCGCATTCCGGCGGGGCCGCTGGAAACCGCCTCGCTTGATCTTGGCGTGGTCACGGTGGGGGTGATGCCGCTGTTGACCTTTCTGACGGCGGTTGGCGTCATCATCGGCCTGAATCAGATCTTCTACCGCACCGCGCTGGGCCGCGCCTTTCGGGCCACCTCGGATGATCCCGTCACGGCCAGCCTGATGGGGATTAATCCGGGGCGGGTGTTTGCGGTGGCGACGGGGCTTGCCATGGTGGTGGTGACGATCGCCGCGCTTTACCTTGGCATGCGCTCGAATTTTGACCCGTCGATCGGGCCGGCCCGGCTGATCTATGCCTTCGAGGCGGTGATCATCGGCGGGCTTGGCAGCCTGTGGGGCACGCTGGCGGGCGGGGTCATCATCGGGGTGGCGCAGACCTTTGGCGCCGCGATCAACCCCGAATGGCAGATTCTGGCCGGGCATATCGCCTTTGTCGTCGTATTGCTGATCCGGCCGCGCGGGCTTTTCCCGCGCGCCAATGACTGAGGGGGCGGGCATGGCTCGGACTTACCGCGTCACCACGCGCACCCGTGCGGGGCAGATCACCGGGCTTTTCGCCTTGGCGCTGGTGGCGCTGGGCGTGGTGTTGCCCGCCTTTGTGCCGCGCGGGGTGATCCTGGATCTGTTCTTCATCCTGACCATGCTGACGCTGGCGCAGCTGTGGAACCTGCTGGCCGGTTACGGCGGGCTGGTCAGCGTTGGCCAGCAGGCCTTTGTCGGCATCGGGGCCTATGCGATGTTTGCGGCCGTGATCCTGTGGGGGATGAATCCGGTCCCCGCGATCCTTGTGGGCGGGGGTGTGGCGGTGCTGCTGGCTGTGCCTTCGGCGTTTTTCGCCTTTCGCCTGCAAGGGGCCTATTTCGCCATCGGCACCTGGGTGGTGGCGGAAATCACCCGTCTTTCCATCGCGCAATGGAAGGCGCTTGGCGGCGGCACCGGAACCTCGCTCCCGCGGGAGGCGACGGGCAATATCATGGGCGTCGATCTGGTGCGCAGCCTGTTCGGCGTGCGCGAGGCGGCGGCGCGCGACATCCTTGCCTATTGGCTGGCGCTGGCCCTGGCGGTCGTGACCATCGGCGCGATCTACATGCTCTTGCGCAACCGGCTGGGTCTGGCGCTGGCCGCGGTGCGCGACAACACCGAGGCCGCGCGGTCGGTCGGGGTGGATGCCGGGCGGCTCAAATGGGTGGTCTATCTGTTGACGGCGCTGGGCACCGGGTTGACCGGCGCCCTGATCCATCTGCAAACCGCCCGCATCTCGCCCGACGCGGCGTTCAGCGTCACCAACTGGACCGCCTATGTCATCTTCATCGTCGTCATCGGCGGCATCGGCACCATCGAAGGCCCGATCCTGGGCGTTCTGGTGTTCTTTGCGCTGCAAACGCTGCTGGCCGATTACGGCACCTGGTATCTGCTGGCGCTGGGGCTGATCGGCATTGCGGTCATGCTTTTTGCCCCGCGTGGGCTGTGGGGGCTGATCTCGGCCCGCACCGGCATTCATCTGTTCCCCGTGCAGCGCCGCCTGCTGGGGCAAGACCAACTCAAGGGAGACTGAACCATGGCCGATATCACAACCGATGTGCTGGTGATCGGAACGGGGCCTGCCGGGTCCGCCACTGCCGCGCTGCTTGCGACCCAAGGGGTCGATGTGATGGTGGTCAACCGCTATCGCTGGCTGGCCAACAGCCCGCGCGCCCATATCACCAATCAACGCACGATGGAGGTGCTGCGCGACCTTGGCCCCGAGGTGGAGCACGAGGCCTATCTGCACGCCACCCCGAAAGAGCTGATGGGCAACAACGTCTTTTGCACCTCGCTTGCCGGAGAGGAGCTTGGCCGCATCGCAACCTGGGGCACATCGCCCGCCTCGGCGGCGGAACATGCGCTGTCCTCGCCCACCGCGATGAACGACCTGCCGCAGACCTATATGGAACCCTTGCTGTTCAAGACCGCCTGCGCGCGCGGGGCGCAAGGCCGGATGAGCTGCGAATACCTGAGCCATGAGCAGGATGCAGACGGCGTGACCGCCACCTTGCGCGACCGGCTGACGGTGCGCGATTTCACGGTGCGCGCGCGCTATCTGGTGGGGGCTGATGGCGGCAACAGCCTGGTGGCCGAACATGCCGGCATCCCGCTCGAAGGCCAGATGGGGGTCGCCGGATCGATCAACCTTTTGTGCAAGATGGACCTGTCGGCCTATGTCGCGCACCGGCCTTCGGTTCTTTATTGGGTGATGCAGCCCGGCTCCAACGTGGGTGGGATCGGCATGGGCGTGGTGCGGATGGTGCGGCCGTGGAATGAATGGCTGATCATCTGGGGCTATGACATCACCAAGCCCCGGCCCGAGCTGACCGAGGAGGAGGCAAAGGCGATCATCCGCCAGCTGGTCGGGGTGCCGGATATCGAGATCGACCTGACCGCGATCAGCTATTGGACGGTGAACAACGTCTATGCCACGCATATGCAGAACGGGCGGGTGTTCGTGATGGGCGATGCGGCGCACCGCCACCCGCCGTCAAACGGCCTTGGTTCGAATACGTCAATTCAAGACGCGTTCAACATGGCGTGGAAGCTGTCGATGGTTCTGAAAGGTCAAGCCAGTCCTGCGCTGCTGGACAGCTATTCGCCCGAGCGCGCCCCGGTGGCCAAGCAGATCGTGACCCGCGCCAACAAGTCGATCCCCGAATTCGGCCCGATCTTTCAGGCGCTGGGCATGGATGGCAGTTTCGACCATGCCCGCATTCAGGCCAACATGGACGCGCGCTGCGATGCCACCCCCGAGGCCGAGGCGCAGCGCGAGGCCTTGCGGCAGGCGATCGCCTACAAGAAATATGAATTCGACGCCCACGGGGTAGAGATGAACCAGCGCTACAGCTCTGGCGCCATCGTCACCGATGGCCAGCCCGAGCCGCCCTTTACCCAGGATGCCGAACTGCATTACCAGCCGACCACCTGGCCCGGCGCGCGCTTGCCGCATGTCTGGGTGTTCGACACCAAGGGGCGCAAACTCTCGACGCTGGATCTGTGCGGGCAAGGGCAATTCACGCTGTTGACCGGGATCGGCGGTCAGCCTTGGGTGGAGGCCGCGCAGGCCGAGGCGGCAAAGCGCGGCATCCCGCTGCGCACCCATGTCATCGGGCCGCGCCAGCCGATTGCCGACCACAGCGGCGATTGGGCGCGGGCGCGCGAAATCTCGGACGCGGGCTGTCTCTTGGTGCGCCCCGATCACCACGTCGCCTGGCGCAGTCCGGCGCTGAGCGCGGATCCTGCGGGTGATCTCTCCCGCGTTCTGACCGCAATCCTGGGGAAGTGACATGACCGAATATTTTACCGAAGCCCGGTCGGCCGAGGCGGTCATCGCCCGCAACGCCGCCGAAAACCCGCGGCTGCAACAGGTGATGGCGGTGATCGTCACCAAGCTGCACGAAGCGGTGAAGGAAATCGAACCGACGCAGGACGAATGGATGCAAGCCATCCAGTTCCTGACCGAAACCGGCCATATGTGCAGTGATTGGCGGCAAGAGTTCATCTTGCTGTCCGATATCCTTGGCGTGTCGATGCTGGTGGATGCGATCAACAACCGCAAACCCTCGGGCGCGTCGGAAAGCACGGTTCTTGGCCCGTTTCATGTGGAGGATGCGCCCGAATTGCCGATGGGGGCC
Source organism: Cypionkella sp. (assembly GCA_025458525.1). Lineage (GTDB taxonomy): Bacteria > Pseudomonadota > Alphaproteobacteria > Rhodobacterales > Rhodobacteraceae > Pseudotabrizicola. Next base: position 14,497 of record JALOSF010000005.1, read on the forward strand.
GACATCTGCCTTGACCAGAAGGGCACCCCGATGCGGGTGCATGGCCGGATCGTCGATACCGAAGGCAACCCGGTGGCGGGGGCCAAGATCGATGTCTGGCAGGCGAATGACGAAGGGTTTTACGACGTGCAGCAAAAGGGCATTCAGCCCGATTTCAACCTGCGCGGCGTGTTTCGGACCGGGGCGGATGGCCGCTATCACTTTCGCGGGGTAAAGCCGAAATTCTATCCGATACCCGATGACGGGCCGGTGGGGCGGCTGCTGCGGGCCTTGGGGCGGCATCCTTATCGTCCGGCGCATCTGCATTACATCATCACCGCGCCCGGCTTTGCGCCGCTGATCACCCATATCTTCGATCCCGACGATCCCTATATCGCCTCGGATGCGGTGTTTGGCGTCAAGGAAAGCCTTCTGGCCGCCTTCAAACCCGTGGACGACCCGGCCCTGATCGCGGCGGCGGGGTTTGCGGGCCCGTTCCTTGATACCGAGTTCGATTTCATCCTGGCCCGCGCGCAAACGCCGCCAAAATGACGCTTGCGTGATATGGCATATTGATTGTGCTGGGGAATTCGGTGTCTGGTGTCATCAAACACGCACAGGCTTTCCCCATGATACCCACGATCGCGCTGGAAACACCGCTCGGCCCCGACCTTGATCTGTTGATGCAGCGCCATACCGCCGACATGCATGCCGACACGCCCCCCGAAAGCATTCACATGATGGATGCCACCCAACTTGCCAGCCCCGGCATCTGGTTCTTCGTGATGCGTGAGGAGGGGGTGCCGATCGGGATGGGCGCGTTCAAGCGCATCGACGCCACCCATGCCGAGATCAAGTCGATGCATATTCTGGCCGAAGTGCGGGGCAGGGGCCTGTCACGCCGGATGCTTGAACATCTGGTGGATGCGGCCCGCGCCGAGGGCTTTACCCGCCTGTCGCTTGAAACCGGGGTGCAGCCGACTTTTGTCGCGGCCCGGGCGCTTTATGCCAATGCGGGCTTTACCGAGTGCCCGCCGTTCGAGGGCTATGAAGACGACCCCAATTCGGTGTTCATGACGCGCAGTCTGCTTTGACGCGGCGTGCCGCGGCGCGCGGCTGCGGGGTTCGGGCGGCAGAAGGGGGGGCGGCACTGGCCCGAAAGCGCGGCCCACAAACAGGTGCCCGGCCCCGACTGACACGCCCGGCGCGCTGCGCCGGACATGTCACGGTCATGAACCCGGACGATCAGGCCAGAGCGTGCTTTGCCGCATCAAGTTCGCGGTTGCACTCGGCGTCATTCTTGGCGGTGTGCGCCTTTTCGGCCGCCTGATAATGCTTCAGGGCCGCATCCTTTTTGGGGCCGGCTTCGGCTTTGTCCCAAACCGCCTTGACGGATTTCATCTTGTCTTCCGTGCTGGGCATCGGTGTTTTCGCGTCCATCATCTTGTAGATCCTTTATATGTCTGTCGGGCAGGGCCAGGGTTTTCCAACACGGAAAGCCTTGCCCTTGCCCTGAACAGAGCACGGCGGCGAAGGAGTGAGCCGTCCCCTTATCCCTAGCGCGTCACGCGCGGGCCAAGGCTGATCCATGTTGGTCTTTCTGACGTGTCTTGCAGATCGGCGGAAACGCGCCCGCCCACCTATCGCCGCCGGACAGAGTTTCCGCCGGCAAGGATTGCATTGATCAAGGCCGCAACCGCGGCGTGCAGATCGGCCATGCCATCTTCGCCCGGATCATTGGCATGCGCCGCCGCAGCATCGCGCAGGATGCCGACGATTTCACGTTCGGGCAGAACGTTGCGGTCATTCAGCGCCAGAAGCAGGGACTCGCAGATGGCGAGCGCGGCGGTGCCCGCCACATCTGGAAGGTTTTTCATGTGTTTCCCTTTCGCTTGCGGCATCACGCCCATGCGTCTGACAGCCGCAAAATCATTTTCGACACCAGTGTGGCAGACCCGTGCTAGGCTGGGCTGACGCAGATCAGCATCATCTCGCGCGCGGTGAATAAGACAGAGGCTCTGCGGTATCGTCCGCGCAAGGTGCGCGGGGGCGCGCGCGTCCCGAAAGGATTGGCCACGGGTGAACACCCATCACACGCCCTTTGCCCGCAAGCTGGGGGCCTTTGTTGCGCTTTCCGACATCGAACTCGCCTTGCTGGACCAGTTGCACAGTCGGCGGCGGTCGTTTGCGGCGCGGCGCGACATGGTCCATGAAGGTCAGGTGGAGCGTTCGGCCTATATCGTCGCCTCGGGCTGGGTATGCTCTTACAAACTTTTGCCCAGCGGCGCGCGGCAGATCGTCGATTTCCAGATACCGGGCGATTTTCTGGGTTTGCGGTCGGTGTTGTTTCGCACCGCCGACCACAACATCGAGCCGATCACCCGCGTGCAGGCGTCCGAGGTTCAGGCGCGGGATCTGCTCGACGCGTTCAACACGGCGCCCCGGCTTGCCGCGGCGGTGCTCTGGGCTGCGTCACGCGACGAGGCGATGGTGGTGGAACATCTTGTCGATTTGGGGCGCCGCGATGCAAAGCAGCGGATGGCTCATTTCCTGCTGGAACTTGGCGCGCGGCTGAAACTGGTGGGATTGGGCACGAATGAGGGATATGCGTGCCCCCTGACGCAATACCTGCTTGCCGATGCGCTTGGGCTCAGTGCGGTGCACGTCAACCGTGTGCTGCGCGACCTGCGCGAGGAAGGGCTTGTTTCCTTTCAGCAGGGCAAGGTCATTTTCGAAAACTTCGCGGGTCTTGTCGCCTTGTGCGATTTCGATCGGACCTATCTGGATCATGAAGGGCCCTTGATGCGCTGACCCACCGCTCCTGTCCGGCAAAGGGCCGTCCACCCGAAGCGAAGGGGACATCCGCAACGGGTGGAACGGGAATTGCCAGCCTTGCGGCGTCGGGGATGCCCCTTTGGCAATCCGCCCCATCTTGCCGCTTTCTGGCGCCTGCGCACTGAGCGAGGTCAGTGTTTGGGCCGATTTCCACCTTGGATGCGCGCCTTTGGCCGGGGTCCGCGCCAGACAAACCGGCCGCTGAGGGGGCACGGCCACCCGGTGGCAGGTGGCCGTGCAGTCCGGGCGCCCGAGCCGTGCTTCGGGCGGCTTGCGTTACACCGCCAACAACCGGCCGCCGTCCCGGGCCGAGGCTTCGGCGCGGTCGAGCAAGTGTTGCAGGCTGGCGCCGCGTGCGAAATCCGGCTCGGGTGCTCCGTCCCCCCGGATCGCCGCGATGAAGCGCTGATAGATGGTCGGCACGGGGGGGCAGGTCACATCCATCCAGGTCGCGGTCTGCACATCGGTGCCAAGGCAGGCGCGCAACCGGCTGACCGCGTTTTCGAAACTGACCTCCAATCCGCCCTCCTGCCCATAGATCCGCAGGCGCAGATCGTTCAGGTGGCCGGTCGCAAAGCGCGTGGCCGCAACCGTGCCCAAGGCACCATTGGCCAGCCGCAGCTGCATCGTGGCGCTGTCATTGGCATCCAGCACATAATCGCCCACGCGCCCGCCCGGGGCCTTGTCAAAGGTCTGAAGTAGGCAAGACACCGCCTCCGCTTCGGTTCCTGCAATGAAGGTGGCGAAGTCCAGGATGTGTATGCCCACGTCGCCCAGCACCCCCTTTGACCCATGGGCCGTGGACAGGCGCCAGAGCCATTGCGGCTCGGTGCGCCATTCCCCCCAGGCGGGTTGGGTCAGCCAGCTTTGCAAATAGCTCGCCTCGAAATGCCGGATCGTGCCGATGGCGCCGTCGCGCACCATCGCGGCCGCCTGTTGCAGGGCGGGCACGTTGCGATAGCTGAGGTTGACCATGTTCACCACCCCCGCCGCTGCGGCGGCAGCGGCCATCGCATCGGCATCGGCGGCATTGGTTGCCAGCGGCTTTTCGCACAGCACATGCTTGCCCGCGGCCAGAAGGGGCATCGTGGTTGCATGATGGGCCGCGTCGGGCGTGACATTCGTCACCGCATCAAACGCGCCCCAGTCGAGCGCCTCCTGCACCGAGCCAAAGCCCCGCTCGATGCCATGCGCGGCCTGAAAGGCGGCCAGTTGCGCCGGGCGGGTATCGACACCCCCGACGACAGAGACGCCGGGAATGGCCTGAAAGCCTTCGGCGTGGTTGCGGGCCATGCCCCCGGTGCCGAGGATCAGCAGACGAACCGGACGCATCAGCGGAACCCCTCCTCGCCGTCGTGGTGCAGGCGCGGGCCGCGTTCCTCGATCTGTTCAAGCGCGCGGGCGACCGGCGTGTTGGGCGCGTCGTTCGGGTTGGCGATGCGGCTTTCGGGATTATGCGCCCAGCGGACCGCATTGGCGATGACCTTTTGCACCAAGGGCTGGTGATAGGTCGGATAGGTTTCGTGCCCCGGACGGAAGTAGAAGATATTGCCCGCCCCGCGCCGATAGGTCAGACCCGAGCGGAACACTTCACCGCCCTGGAACCAGCTGATGAACACGGTTTCCAGCGGCTCTGGCACGCCGAAGGGTTCGCCATACATCTCCTCGTTCTCCAGCTCGAAATGATCGGGCAGGCCGCGGGCGATGGGGTGCTGGCGGCTTGTGACCCAGATCCGCTCGCGCTCGCCAGCTTCGCGCCAGGTCAGGTTGCAGGGCGCGCCCATCAGCCGCTTGAAGGGTTTCGCGAAATGGGCCGAGTGCAGGAAGATCATGCCCATCCCGCCCCAGACCGCGTTGCAGACGCGCTCGACCACCGCGTCTTGCACCTCGCCATGGGCGGCGTGGCCCCACCAGATCAAGACATCGGTCTGGGCCAGTTTCTCGGCCGTCATGCCATGGTCGGGGTCTTGCAGGGTCACGGTTGACGCGGTGATGCCGTCTTCGCGGTTCAATGCCGCGGCGATCGTGCCGTGCATGGTCGCAGGATAGACCTGGGCCACCACCTTGTTCTTCTGTTCATGGACGTTTTCGCCCCACACGGTGACGCGGATGGTCATGGAAAGTCTCCTTGGCTTTGCGCTTTTGCGCAGTCTTAACGGATGGGTGTCCCGCTTTGGTCAAAGCGGTAGAGGTGGTCGGGCAGCGGCGCCAATGCAACCCGCGTGCCGATGGGGATGTTGGCCTTGCCGGGGCGGCGGACGATGACAGGGTCTTCTGCCCCGATTTCGACAAAGATGAAATGGTCTGATCCAAGGTCTTCGACATGCAGCACATCGCCCGACCACGGGCCGTTTTCGACCAGCTGGATATGCTCTGACCGCACCCCCAGCGTCGCACAGCCCTCGGCCTGGGCAAAATGGCCGGTCAGGAAGTTCATCTTCGGGCTGCCGATGAAGCCCGCCACAAACAGCGAATTTGGCCGTTCGTAAAGCTCGGCCGGGGTGCCCACCTGCTCCAGCTTTCCGTCGCGCAGCACGGCGATGCGGTCGGCCAGCGTCATGGCCTCGACCTGATCATGGGTGACATAGATCATCGTCACATCCTTCATCGCATGATGGAGCTTGGCGATTTCAAGCCGGGTCTGCACGCGCAAGGCCGCGTCAAGGTTCGACAAAGGCTCGTCGAACAGGAACACGCGCGGATCGCGCACGATGGCACGGCCAATCGCGACGCGCTGACGCTGACCGCCCGACAACTGCTTTGGCAGCCGGTCCAGCAGGTGGTCGATCTGAAGCAGTTTCGCGGCCGCCGTGACGCGCTTTCTGATCTCGCCCTCGCCGGATTTCTCCAGCTTCATGCCGAAGGCCATGTTGTCATAGACCTTCATGTGCGGGTAGAGCGCATAGGATTGAAACACCATGGCAATGCCCCGTTTCGACGGGATCAGGGTGTTGACCCTTTGGCCGTCAAAGCTCATGTCGCCCGTGGTGATCTCCTCCAGCCCCGAGATCAACCGCAAAAGCGTGGATTTGCCGCAGCCCGACGGGCCGACAAAGACCATGAATTCGCCTTTCTCGATCGTCAGGTCGATGCCCTTGATCACCTGCAAAGCGCCATAGGACTTCGTCACGTTCTTCAGTTCGATCTTTGCCATGATATCAGCCCTTGACGCCGCCCGCGGTCAGCCCCGCGACGATCTTGCGTTGGAAAAAGAGGACAAGAAGGATAAGCGGAACCGTCACGATGACGCTTGCCGCCATGATCGGACCCCAGGGGATTTCCTGCTGGCTTGCCCCTGACAGCAAGCCGATGGCAACCGGCACCGTCCGGGTGGTTTCCGAACTGGTGAAGGTCAGCGCGAACAGGAATTCATTCCACGCCCCGATAAAGGCCAGCAGGCCGGTCGTGACCAGCGCGGGCCAGAGCAGCGGCAGAAACACCCGTGTGATGATCACCCAAGGCGTGGCCCCGTCCACGATCGCGGCTTCCTCGATCTCGACGGGCAGGTCGCGCATGAAGGTGGTCAGCACCCAGACCGTGAAGGGCAAGGTGAAGATCACATAGGACAGGATCATGGCATAAGGCGTGTTGAACAGGCCAAGGAAGCGCACAAGTTCGAACAGGCCCGCCAAGACCGCGATCTGCGGGAACATCGACACCGCAAGGATCATCATCAACAGCAGCCCGCGCCCGCGGAACCGCACCCGGGCCAGCGCATAGGATGCGGTGACGGCCAGAAACAGCGCAAAGACCACGGTTGTGGTGGCGATGAACACCGAATTCGCGATCGAGCGCAAAAAGTTGCGACCGCCCAGCACCGTTTCGTAATTCGCAAGGCTGAACGACGATGGCCAGTAGTTGACCGTGAACAGCTCGGTTCCGGTCGCAAAAGAGGTGACGATGGCATAATAGAACGGAAAGACCGCAAAGACCACGATCACCAGGACGAGGGCATAAAAGCCAAGGGTGGACAGCACCTTCTGCACGGTCATTTCTGGCTCTCCCCCGACAGGTCAACCTTGCCCAGCCAGATGTAAAGGCTGACGAAAACGGCGATGATCGCGAACAAAAGCGTGGATTGCGCCGCGCCATAGGCGAACTTGTCGAAGTCGATCATGTTCTCGCGGCTGATGACCGACATGGTCTTGGCCGCGGCCGAGTTCGGGGTCAGCACATAAACCAGGTCAAAGATGCGCAGCGCATCAAGCATGCGGAAGATGATGGCCACCGCCAGCGCGGGGCGGATCAGCGGCAGCGTCACCTTGAAGAACACCTTGACCGGGTTCACCCCATCCAGCCTTGCGGCCTCATAGATATCGCGCGGCACCATTTGCAGGCCGGCAAGGATCAACAGCGCCATGAAGGGCGTGGTCTTCCAGATATCGACGATCAGAACCGCCGTCATCGCCGTGTCAACGCTGGCCGTCCAGGCGATCTTCTGGTCGATCAGGCCAAGGCCAAGCAGGATATCGTTGATGATCCCGAACTGGTCGTTCAACATCCAGGCCCACATCTTTGCGCTGACGATGGTCGGGATCGCCCAAGGGATCAGGATCGCCGCGCGCACGAAGCCGCGCCCCTTGAACTCGGCATTCAGGACCAGGGCGACGATCAGGCCCAGGATCGTCTCGAAAAAGACCGAGACAAAGGCAAAGCGCACCGTGTTCCAGACCGCGTTCCACCAGGCCGGATCGACCAGCGTCCCGCGCCAGATCCAGCGGCCCGACTCGAGGATGCGCAAGGATAGATAGTTGTCGAACCCGATCCACTCGCCGCCATAAAGGTCCGACAGCGTGGTGTCGGTCAGCGAAAACCAGATCGTGCGGATCAGCGGCCAGGCCGCGACAAAGAACAGTGCGGCAAGCATCGGCGCAAGGAACCAGAAGGCCGCGCGCTGGCGTTGTTGCGACAGGCTGAGGCCGTCGGATTTGTCTGTCATCTTACCCTCCCCGATCGGGCCCATGCGGCCCGGTTTGAAGGACGGGCGGCCATGCGGGCCGCCCGCCACAGGGGTCAGTGTGGTCCGGGAGGACTTACCAGCCCGACCCCTTGATGTCGGTCAGCTCGACCTCCAGCAGTTCCAGGTTTTCGGCCGCACTGCCGTTGCCCGACAGCGTGCTGTGAACCGCCGACCAGAAGCGGGCCGACACTTCATTGTATTTGCCCAGTGTGGGGGCCGACGGGCGCGGCACCGCGTTCAAGAACACCTCTTTCCATTGCGGAATGATGGGCTGCGCGGCGGCGATCTCGGCATCATCGTAAAGCGACACGATGGTCGGAAGGTTGGATTCAGTCAGCGCGCGTTGCTTTTGCGCCTCGGGCCCGGCCAGATAGAGCGCAAGGCTGATCGCGGCCTCTTGCTTGGTCGAGTATTTCGACACCGCGACATTCCAGCCGCCCAGCGTCGCCGCCGACCCGGAGCCTTCGCCGCCCGACGGCAGCGGGGTGACGCCGAACAAGCCTTTGACCGCGCTGTCCTCGCCGTTGCCAAGACCGTAGGCATAGGGCCAGTTGCGCATGAACACCGCATTGCCGGTCTGCCACAGGCCGCGGGCTTCTTCTTCCTGATAGGCCAGAACGCCCTCGGGGCTGATGGTGCCGACCCAGCCCTTGGCCGTTTCCAGCGCCGCCACGGCGTTTTCATTGTTCACGCTGATCGTGCCGTCCGCCTCGACGATCTGGCCGCCGCCAAAGGACTTGACCCATTCCAGCGCATTGCAGGTCAGCCCTTCGTAAGCGTTGCCCTGCCAGACAAAACCCCAGATGTCCGCGTCGCCGGCTGCACGTTCGGCGTCCTGAATGAACTGCGCGGTTTCCTGCATCTCGGCCCAGGTGGTGGGAACGGCCTTGCCGTGCTTTTCCAGCAGATCCTTGCGGTAATAAAGCGCCGGTGCATCGGTAAAGATCGGCAGGGCGACCAGCTTGCCGTTCACCGTCTGGCTTTCGATGATCGAGGGGAAATGCGTTGGCGCCAGATCCTTGGCGACCTCGGTCAAGTCAACGAAATGATCGGCCAGTTGCGGGGCCCAGATCACATCGGTCTGGTAAAGATCGATATCCGACGCACCCGCAGCAAGCCAGAGCCGATACTGGCCGAACTGATCGGTGGTCGAAGCCGGCATCGGCACCATCGTCACGGTGTGGCCGGTCGCCTCCTCCCAGGGTTTGACCAGCGTCTTGAAGTTTTCCACCGCATTGCCGACGGCGCCCGAGACGTAGAACAATTCCTCTGCCATCGCCGGGGCGCCAAGCCCTGCCATAAGCGCGCCAAGGGCAGCCGAGCGCAGGGCGCGGCCTGTCATCTTCATCATTGGTAGTCCTCCCATCAGGCGCGGCAAAACGGGGGCGCCTTTTCCCATACCGATCGCTTCGCGGCTTTGGCGCCTCCTTGCGCCACGGCTTTCCGAAACGTTTCGGATGCATAGGATGACAGGGTGTTCACGGTCAACGATTCGTTATCGGATCGGCGCGAGGCCAGGTTTCAGATCGAACTGACCGAGTTTCTTGCGATGAATTCGAAGCGGCCCACCCGTTGCAACTGGTCCAGCGGCCTGCCGTCTATGGCGCCCGCCAGACAATCGGCCAGGGGTTCCCAGCTTTCGCGCAACGGCGCCTTGGTGACGGTAAGCGCCGGAAAGAAGGCCGAGGCGCGCAAGGCGGGCAGGTGGTCATCATGGGCCACCACCGACACATCGCCCGGGATCGACAGGCCAAGCGCTGCCAGGGCCTGATAGACCCCGCGGGCAAGGCGCACATTGCCGCAAACGATGGCGGTCGGGCGCGGGCCGCCATCGGAAAACATCCGCACCGCAGCCGTCAGGCCATTGGCCTCGTCCATCGGCGCATGGATGTGCAGGCGCGGATCGGGCGTCAGCCCGGCCTGCGCCAGGGCGGCGCGATAGCCCCGTTCGCGCACGGTCACATAAGACCGCCCGGCAACACCGTTCAGAAAGGCAATCCTGCGATGGCCCCGCGCGGCAAGGTGGGACGTGAGGTCAAAGGCAAGCTGTTGATTTTCAATGTCGAAATAGGGGTAATCCGGGGCCTCGCCGATGCGGCCATGAACGACAAAGGGAATGCCGGCCTTGCGCAGAAAGGCGACGCGCGGGTCTTGGTCCAGCGGATCGATCAGGACAAACCCGTCCAGCATCGCCTTGCCGATCAGCTTTTGATAGACCGGCAGCACGGGTTCGTCCTGCCCCGTGATGTGAAGCACAAACTGCATCCCGCGCCCCGAAAAATTGGCCGACAGGCCTGCGACCACCTCCAGAAAGATGCCGTCCTGCCCGATGTTGGGGTGTTGCGGCACCACAAGCCCGACCATGCCGGATCGCCCCGACACCAGCTTTCGTGCCAGCATGTTGGGGTGATAATTCATGCGCCGCGCGGTTTCCTTGACGCGCAGGCGGGTTTCCTCGTTGACATCGGAATGTCCGTTCAGGGCGCGGCTGACCTGGGTGATCGACATGTCGAGCGCGCGCGCGATGTCTTTCAGCGTTGCCATCTGTCCCGATCTCTCCTGTCTGCGGTTTCCGAAACATTTCGGAAAGCCATTTGCCAGCCGTTCCGGCGGCCAGTCTGTTGCGTGTTCTGCCTCAACTGGGGCGGCTTTCAAAGCCCGGATGCGCGGGCCTTGTGCCGTTTGCCTGCTGGTGTCGCGTTTTGGCGCGGCGCCGTGGCGGCCGAAACCGGGGTCTGGCGACGCGCGCGGCGGCGGATCGCTGTGGCCTTTGATCAGCGCGATGGGTAAGAAAACGCGGTGCGCCGCCCTCGGACGGCCCGGTGGTGGCGGGGTCGCCCCGATGCCCCGCTCCTCGGCGCCGTTGGCCCGGCCTGACCTTATTATTATTTTCGTTTTTGTATCTTGCGAAGTTTTTCAAAAGCCTTTGCGGCATCATCCAGCTGGCTCTGTCACCATAAAGCACATTTTTGCAGCGAAATGTGCAGGTTTATGTCAAGAGTTTCGGGAATATTGGAATCTGCGTTTTTTTTCATTGTCACATGTCTAGAAACAGGCAACGCTCAGGGTTGGGACTCGCGGCGAGTCTTGGCAAGCGGGGGCAGGTGATGAGCATGAAGCTGGCTGCAAGATGGATCCTGGCCCATGACGGTCATGACCATGTGCTGGTGGAAGATGGCGAAATGGTCATCGATGCGGGCAAGGTTGTCAGCATCGGCCCGCGCGGCACGCTGCCGGGGGGCGAGGGTCTTGATCTGGGCGAGGCGCTGATTGCGCCCGGCTTCGTCGACCTCAACGCGCTTGCCGATGTCGATACCACGATTCTGGGCTTTGGCGGCATGCCTGTTGCGGATGCCAAAAGCGTGCGCGAGGGCCATGTGGCGGCGGCGCGCGATCTGCTGACGACCCAGCAGATGGTGATGGCCGCGCGCGGGGCCTTTTGCCAGCTTCTTCTGTCGGGGGTGACGACCGCGCTGCCCGTGACCTCGCTCCTGTTTCGCAAATGGGCCGAAAATGCCGCCGAGTTCGAGGCGGTTGCGGCCCTGTCCGACGAACTGGGCCTGCGCCTTGTGCTGGGCCCCAGCTTCCGCTCGGCGATCAATGTGGTGCGGGCCGACGGGAGCAGGGGGCAGGTCGAGGATGAGGCGGCTGGTCTGGCCGGTCTGGCCGATGCTGTCCGGTTCATCAAGCGGCTTTCGGGCGGGCTTGTGTCTGGTCTGCTGGTGCCCTCGACCATTGAAACCTGTTCCGATGCACTGATCCGGCAGACGGCGGAACAGGCGGCAGAGTTGAACGTGCCGTTCCGCCTGCATTGCTGTCAGTCGCAGGCTGAAACCGAAATGATCTGGGGCAGGGCGGGCAGGTCGTCGATCGGCTTGCTGCGCGACCTTGGCGCCTTGTCGCCGCGCGCGCTGTTGCCCCATGCCAAGCTGCTGGGCGGGCCGAACGCCGATCCTGACCTGATCGCGGCAGACCGCGAGGCGCTTGCCGAAAGTGGCGCGGTCGTGGTGCATTGTCCGCTGGTCATCGGCCGGGGGGGCAAACGCCTGAACAGCTTTGCCGATTTCACCGCCCAAGGCATCCGCATCGGCATGGGCACCGACACGACCCCGCCCAATATGCTGATGAACCTGCAAGCCGGGCTGACGATGGCGCGGATCAGCGATCCGGCGACGCGGCCCGCCGATATCATGCGCGCGGCCACGCTGGGCGGTGCCGCGGCCATCGGCAGGCCCGATCTGGGGCGTCTTGCGCCGGGCTCTGCCGCTGATCTGGTGGTGTGGGATCTTGCCGCGCTCGAGGTGCAGCCGGTGCATGACCCGGTCGAGGCGCTGTTTCTGATGCCGCCGGGCCTGCGCCCCCGGCATGTCTGGGTGGCAGGCCGCCAGGTCGTGCGCGACGCGCAGGTGGTGGGCATCGATGAACAGGCCATCGCGTCCGCCATGCAAGCGATCTTTGTGGTGCTGCGCGACAGTTTTGCCACCCGCCATCCGCAGGGCCTTGGCTGGCCCGCGCTCTTTCCGCCGTCCTTTCCCCTCATAACAAGAAACGCGAAAATCCAGCACGGAGACGTATCATGAAACTACATCGAAGCCTAACTGCGGGACTGGTTGCCCTGACCCTTGCGATGCCCGCACACACCGCCTGGTCACAGGACGCAGAGCCGGTTGTCATCGCCTCGTCCGAGGATGTCATCAGCCTTGATCCGCACATGCTTGACAGCAACAATCCCACCGGATCGGTGATCTGGTCGGTGTTCGACAGTCTTGTGCGGCGTGCGCCTGATGGCACGTCGGTGCCACGGCTGGCCACCGAATGGGAGCGGGTCGATGACGTGACCTGGCGGTTCAAGCTGCGCGAAGGCGTGACCTTCAGCAATGGCGAGCCGTTCAATGCCGCAGCGGTTCAGGTCAACTTTGCCCGTATGAACACCGCGCCGTTCAACTCGGTCCAGCAGTTGCACGACCAGACCGGCCTGACCGAGGTTCGCATCATTGACGATTACACGATCGAACTGGTGACGGAAAAGCCGACGGTCAACATGCTCTACTGGCTGGCCGAGGCCTTTATCGCGGCGCCCGATTACATCACCAACACCGCCCCCGACGTGGTGGCAAGCGCGCCCGTCGGCTCTGGCCCCTATGTCCTTGGCGAATGGAACCGGGGCGACTCGCTGACGCTGGTTGCGAATGACGCCTATTGGGGCGGTGCGCCGGCGGTCAAGACCGTGACCTTCCGCGCCATCCCCGAAGTCTCCTCGCGGCTGAACGAATTGCGCGCGGGGACCGTCGATCTGGTTGTCGGCATCACCCCGGACTCGGCCGAGCAGGCCAATTCGGATGTCAGCGATCTGGTCCGCATCGAAGGTCTGCGCAAGATGCATATGGGCATCTCGATCAAGGGCGAGCAGCCTGCACTGGCGGATGTGCGGGTGCGCCAGGCGCTGAACCATGCCGTCGATGTGCCCACCATCGTGGCTTCGTTGATGGGCGGGTCCACCTCGCCGCTGGTCAGCATCGTCAACCCGCCGAACAACAACCCCGATCTGACGCCCTTTGCCTATGACCCGGAAAAGGCCAAGGCCCTGCTGGCCGAGGCAGGTTTCCCCGATGGCTTCCCGCTGACGCTGCAATGGTCCACCCGTTTTGACGGCGGCAAGGAAGTGTCCGAAGTCGTGGGCGCCTATCTGGAGCAGGTGGGCATTCAGCCAACCTATGAGGCGGTCGAGATCGGGCAGTTCCGCGCCGGGCTGTCCTCGGCCTCGCTCAAGGGCATTTATTTCCAAGGCTGGGCCGCGCTGATCAACCCGTCGGTCGAATTGGTCATCCTGACCTGCGGTCACGTTGACAATTCCAGCGGGTATTGCAACCCAGAGTATGACAAGCTGGTCATCGAGGCCTCCCAGACGCTGGACGATCAGGCCCGGCAGAAGCTGGAGTTTGCGGCACAGGAAATCATCTGGAACGATGCGCCCTGGCTCTATCTGTGGCGCTTGCCCAGCTTCTTTGGGATCTCGAAGGAGCTGAGCTATGAGTTTCGTGCCGACAACTATCTCGAGCCGTATCTGATCACCTACAAATGACACGACTCCCTGCCCCGGATTGTCCGGGGCAGGGCAGAAGGCAGGTTCCCTGAATGCCCCTTTTTCTGTTCAAACGGTTCCTTCAGGCGCTTCTCGTCCTGATCGGAGTGTCGTTTTCCACGTTCATCGTGGCCCATATGACCGGCGACCCTGTGGAGTTGATGGCGCGTGAAAACGCCACGCTCGAGGACAAGCAGGCGCTGCGCGAGTTTCTGGGCCTCGATCGTCCGCTGGCCGAGCAATACCTGAGCTTTGTCGGCAAGGCCTTGCAGGGCGATCTTGGCTATTCCTTCGTGCAGCAGGCGCCTGTCACCCAACTCATAGCCGAGCGTTTGCCCGCGACCTTGCTGCTTGCCGCCGCGGGCTTTGTGCTGGCCTTGCTGATTTCGGTGCCCCTGGGCATCATCATCGCGCTGAAGCGCAACACCGTCTGGGATGTGGTGGTGACGGCCCTTGCGATGATCGGGCAGGCCGCGCCGGGGTTCTGGATCGGGCTGATGCTGGTGGTTCTGTTTGCGGTCGAACTGAAGCTGCTGCCCGTGTCCGGTTATGGCGGCCCGTTGTATCTGGTCCTGCCTGCCATCACGCTGGCGCTGCAATCGGCGGCGCGCCTTACGCGCCTTGTCCGTGCCAGCATGCTCGAGGTGCTCAACGCCGACTATATCCGCACCGCGCGGTCCAAAGGGCTGCGTGAGCGCACGATCCTGTTCATCCACGCCTTTCGCGGCGCCATGATCCCGGTGGTGACGATGGCGGGGCTGGAACTGGCCGAACTGGTGTCGGGGGCCTTCATCACCGAAACGATCTTTGCCTGGCCGGGCGTCGGGCGGCTTGCCGTCAATGCGGTCTATCAGCGGGATTTCCCGTTGATTCAGGGGGTTGTCCTGATGGCGGCCGCCTTCTTCGTGATCATCAATTTCCTTGTCGATGTGCTGTATGTGGTCATCGATCCGCGGGTGAAACTGAAATGACCGTTCCCGTCGCAGACCGCCCCGCCTCGCGCCCCTTTGCCGTCCGGCGCTTTTTCGCGCGCCACACCATCGGCCTGATCGGGCTGACCATCCTGCTTTGCGCGGTATCGGCGGCTTTGTTCGCCCCCTGGATCGCGCCGCATCCGCCCTCGGCCGTCAATCTGATGGCGCGTCTGGCCCCGCCCGCCTGGGTCGAGGGCGGGTCGATGACCCATCTCCTCGGCACCGACAACCTTGGCCGCGACATCCTCAGCCGGGTGATCTACGGCGCCCAGGTTTCGCTTTCGGTCGGGGCGGGTGCGGTGGTGCTTGGCGCGATCATCGGCTCCAGCGTGGGCCTGCTGGCCGGATATTTCGGCGGCTGGGTCGATGCGGTTCTGTCCTTTCTGATCAACGTGCAACTGTCCTTTCCGTTCACCTTGCTGGCCATCTTTCTGTTGGCCAGTTTCGGCGGCGGCTTTGTGTCGGTGGTGGTGGTGGTGGCGCTTGCCACATGGGTCAACTACGCCCGTGTGGTGCGTGGTCAGGTGATGAGCGTGACCAATCAGGACTATGTCGAGGCGGCGCGGACCGTGGGCGTGCCCACGCTGCGTATCCTGCGCCATTACATCTTGCCCAATATCCTGTCGCCGATCATCGTGGTCGCCAGCTTTTCGATGGCCCAGGCCATCCTGACCGAGGCCGCGCTCAGCTTTCTGGGTGTGGGCGTGGGCGGCACCCAGCCGTCTTGGGGCATGATGCTGAACGATGGTCGCAATTATCTGCAAAACGCGTGGTGGATGACCGCGATGCCGGGCATCGCCACCGCGCTGACCGTGCTGGCCGGCAATCTGTGCGGCGACTGGTTGCAGGACCGGACCGACCCGAGGTTGCGCAAATGAGTGGCCCCATGCTGGATGTGCAGAACCTGTCGGTGACCTTTCAAAGCGACGGTGGACCCGTCTATGCCGTGCGCGACCTGTCGCTTCGTCTTGCGCCGGGCGAGGTGATCGGCATCGTGGGGGAAAGCGGGTCGGGCAAATCGGTGACGATGATGTCGGTGTTGCGCCTGCTCGACACCCGGCGCACCGAGATTTCGGCGACAGAACTGGCGGTCGATGGCCAGTCGCTGCTGGGGCTGCCGGCCCGTGCGTTGCAGGATTTGCGCGGCCCCGTCGTGTCCTATATCTTTCAGGATCCGCTGACCGCGCTCAACCCGCTGCTGACGGTGGGCCGCCAATTGACCGAAGGCATGCGGCGCCATGCCGGGCTGGGCCGGGCCGAGGCGCGGGCCAAGGCGCTGGATCTGCTGCGGCGCGTGGGCATTCCCGCGCCCGAATTGCGGATCGACCAGTTGCCGCATCAGCTTTCGGGCGGCATGCGGCAGCGCGTGATGATCGCCATCGCGCTGGCCTGTGATCCGAAATTGCTGATCGCCGACGAACCGACGACGGCGCTTGATGTGACCGTGCAGGCCGAGATCGTCCGTCTGGTGCAGTCGATTCAGGCCGAACGCGGAATGGCGATGGTCTGGGTCACGCATGATCTGGCGCTGCTGGCCCGGCTGGCCGACCGCGTGGTCGTGATGTATGCGGGCCGCATCATCGAGGACGCCCCGGCCCGAACGCTCTATTCGTCACCCGCTCATCCCTATACGGCAGGGCTGCTTGCCAGCACGTCGCGCATCGACGATCCCTTCACCGAACAGACCTCCATCCCTGGCATGCCGCCAGATCCGCGACGCATCGCACCCGGGTGCAGCTTTGCCCCGCGCTGCACGCGGGCGCTGGCCCAGTGCCAAACGGTCGTGCCGCCCTTGGTGCAACAGCCCGACGGCCGCCGCCTTGCCTGTTTCAACCCCTTGCCGGAAGCCCACACATGACCGCCGTTCCCGTGATACATGCCAAAGGGTTGACGGTCGAATTCGGCGTGCGCCGCTCGGTCTTGACGGGGCGCAAGGCGGGGGCGGTGCAAGCGGTCAGCAACGTTGACCTGACGGTAGATCGCGGCGAAACGCTGGCGGTGGTCGGGGAAAGCGGCTGCGGCAAAAGCACGCTTGGCCGCGCGCTCTTGCGCTCGGTTCCGATCGCCCAAGGCCGGCTGGAGTTCATGGGCAAGGATATCACCGAGCTGGAAGGCGATGCGCTGCGTGCCGCGCGCCATCAATTCCAGATGGTGTTCCAGGACCCCTATGCCTCGCTCAACCCCAAGATGAAGATCTTCGAGACCTTGGCCGAACCCTTGCGCGTTCATACCACGGACAGCGCCGCCACCATCCGCGAGCGCGTGATGGACATGATGGCCGCCGCCGGGTTGGCGCCGGATTTCGCAAGCCGCTATCCGCATGAATTCTCGGGTGGTCAGCGGCAGCGCGTGGCGATTGCCCGTGCGGTGATCCTGCGCCCCGATTTCGTGGTGGCGGACGAGCCGCTTTCGGCGCTGGATGTGTCGTTGCAACTTCAGATCCTGACGCTGTTTCGCCAGCTGAAGTCCCAGTTTTCGCTGACCTATCTGTTCATCTCGCATGATCTGGCGCGGGTCTTCGGCTTTGCCGACCGGATCGCGGTGATGTATCTGGGCAAGATCGTCGAGATCGGAACCGCGCGGGAAATCTATGCCGCGCCCGCCCATCCCTATACCCGGGCGCTGATTGCCGCGGCCCCGTCGCCCGACCCCGCGCGCGGCACCGAACGCGATGCGCTGACCCTGCGCGGCGAATTGCCAAGCCCCGCGAACCCGCCCAAGGGCTGCCGCTTTCACACCAGATGCCCGCTGGCGATGCCCGTCTGTTCCGAGGTGGAGCCGCAGATGGTTGGGCTTGGCGGGCGGCATGCCGCCGCCTGCCATCTTGTCACGCCGGGCTGAGGCATGCGTGGCGGCGTATCACGACCGGGCCGCCTTGCGCAGCCCGTTCCAGCGGTGCAGCAACTGGTCCGCGATGGCCGCAGGGGAAAGCCTGCGTTCGTGCAGAAGCTGGTGCCGGATCAGGTCATCGGCTTGGCTGGACCAATCAAGGAACCACGCCTGTTGCGTCGGCGGCGAGACCTGTGCCCGATTGCGCCCCTCGATCAGGCGGGCCACATGATCCTGCGTCCCGGGCGCCGGAAAGAACCGGCCAAGGGCCGCTTGCACGGCGCGGTCGCGGTCGAGTTCCGGGTAGGGCACCGCAAACAGGCAGTCCGTCAGCCAGCGCTGGTGCACGCCGGGGCGGCCCGTCGCATCGCGCCCGCCCAGATAGGTCAGCAAAGCCTCGGCCCGGCTGCGCATGGCCGGATCGATCCGCGCATTCAGGCACAACAGCGCGTGCCCCGGGAAAAGTGCCGTGCCCGTGGCGCCGGGCAGCGCCATCGGCACATTGATCGGGCGCCCCGCCTGTTGTGCGGCATCGGCGGCCAGATAATCCATGGTAAAGGTCATCACATGCTGCCCGCTGGCCCAGCGGATCACGGCGGGGGTGTCGCCCTTGTCATGCACTGCTGCGGGGGGCACCAAAGCCTCGCGGCACAGGGTGTCAAAGAACCGCAATGCCGCGGTCATCGCCTCTGGCGCGCCCGCGTCGTCAAGGCTCAGGACGCCCTCGCTCGCCAGATGGCACAGAAGGCTCCAGACCAGCCCGGTCTGGCTGTCATGCCAGCGGGGCACAAAGGGATGCGCGATGCCGCCCCGCTGGCTTGCGCGCAGATGGTCCAGCACCGCGTCCCAGCTTGTCAGATCGTCCGGCACGGCGTGGTCGCAATGGGCAAACACCGCGAAAGGCCCCCCGTTGTAATAGGTGAGCCCGATCAGATCACCGGCGGCATTGCGCGCGCCCTCGATCAGCCGCGCGTCCATCCCCGCGAGCGACGCCGCCAGCGGCCCCGTTTCCTCCAGCGCCCGAAGGAACCCGCGCGCGTCCCACTGGGCCGCTTCGGCCCGCTGGGCATAGAACACCATCGGCGCCGCGCTGGTTTCAAAGGCGTGGTCCATCCAGCTGCCGTAATCGCCCGCGATTTCATGGGCGATGATGCTTGCGCCGGTTTCGGCGGCGAAGCGCGCCAGATTGTCTGTCACCACATCGGGCCGAACGTTCCAGAATGCAAAGCTGATCGGCGGCTCTGCTGCGCTGCCGATGAGGGTGCTGTGAACCGTGCTGTCCATCCAGAAAGGATCCTTTCATGCGCGACCTGTTGATCCGCAACGGCAACTTACTGCTGTCGGCCGACCATGAAAACCTCTTGCGGGCCGATGTGCTGATCCGCGACGGGGTGATCGTGCAGATTGCGCCGGAACTGTCCGCCGATGTCGAAACGCTTGATGTTGCGGGGGATATCGTGATCCCCGGCCTGATCAACGCGCATGTCCATTCGCCGGGAAACTTCATGCGCGGCACACTCGAAGGGCTGCCGCTGGAAGTGTTCATGCTGTATGAAGTGCCCCCCCTTGCCTCGGGGCGCGAAGACCCGGCCCGCGTGCGCCTGCGCACCCTGATCGGCGCGGCCGAGATGCTGAAGCTCGGCATCACTTCGGTGATGGATGATGCGTTCTTCGTGCCCCTGACGACGCCCGAGGCGATCGATGCCATTGCCGGGGCCTATGACGATATCGGGATTCGCGCGACGCTGGCGCTGGATCAGCCGATTGTCGTCGAATATGACAAATACCCGTTCCTGAAGGATATTCTGCCGCCCGATCTGCGCCGCACGATGGAGGATGCCCCGCGAGAGACGGCAGAGGGGATGCTGGCCCATTACGACCATCTGATCCGCGAATGGCATGGGGCAGGGCAGGGGCGGATCGCGGCGGCCGTGTCCTGCTCGGCCCCGCAGCGCGCAACGCCCGACTATCTGCGCGCGCTGCACGGGCTGTCGCAGACCCATGATCTGCCGTTCTTCTGCCATATCCTTGAGACGAAATTGCAGCGCGTGCTGGGGATCGAAAAGTTCGGCATGTCCCTGATCCGCTATGTCGATCAGCTTGGCATTCTGGATGAGCGGATGCTGGTCATCCATTCGATCTGGGTCGATGACGAGGATATCGCGATCCTTGGCGCCTCGGGGGCCAGTGTGGCGCATAACCCGGTGTGCAACCTGCGGCTTGGCAGCGGCGTCATGCCGTTTCGCAAGCTGCGCGATGCCGGGGTGCCGATCTGCCTTGGCACCGATGAGGCGGTCAGCGACGACAGCCACAATCTGTGGGGCGCGATCAAGACCGCGGGCGTCGTGCATGCGATCAGCGGCGGCGATTACGCGCGCTGGCCAAAGGCGCAGGAAATCCTCGCCGCCGTCTGGGACGGCGGGCATCGGGCCATGCGGCGCCCGCAGCGGCTGGGCCGGATCGAAACCGGGGCGGCGGCCGATCTGGCGGTGCTGGATGCAAGGGGGGCTGCGTTCCAGCCCTTGCATGACATCCGCCGCGCGCTTGTGCTGGCCGAAGCGGGGGCCTCGGTGCGGCACACGGTGGTGGATGGGTTGGTCGTGGTGCGCGACGGGCGCCTGACGCGGATCGACGAAGACCTTTTGCGCGCGGACCTGCGGCGCCTCGAGCCGCAATTGCGCGCCGAGGCGGTGGCGCTGCGGGCGGGGGCAGAGCAGCTTGAACCCTATTACCGCCAGATCGTGGCGCGTGCCGCCGCGACCGATGTCGGCTTTTCAAGGTGGGTAGGACAATGACCTTGCATCCTGATCGCGATTTTCTGGGCTATGGCGAGGTGCCGCCCCGCGTGCGCTGGCCGGGGGACAAGGCGGTGGCCGTTTCGCTGGTGCTCAATATCGAAGAAGGCGCCGAATTCGCGCTGTCCTCGGGGGATGCGCGCAACGAGGCAGTCTATGAGGTGCATCAGGAACTGACCGGCGCGCGCGATCTGTGCATGGAAAGCCATTTCGAATACGGCAGCCGCGCAGGCTATTGGCGCATCATGCGGGTGCTCGACAGCTTTGGCGTCAAGGTGACGCTGAACCTGTGTGGGCGCACGCTCGAGTCGACCCCGTGGCTTGCGCGGCACGCCGTGGCGCATGGCCATGAGATCATGTGCCACGGCTGGCGCTGGGAAGATCAGGCCCATATGCCCGAGGAGGAGGAACGCGCCCTGATCCGCCGCTGCGCGGAAGGGATCGAGGCCGCGACAGGACAACGCCCGCGCGGTTGGCATGTGCGCAGCTATCCATCGGTCAACACCCGGCGGCTGTTGCAAGAGGAAGGGTTTCTTTACGACTGCAACGCCTATCACGACGATCTGCCGGTCACGCTGCGCCGGGGCGACCGGCCCTATGTCGTGCTGCCTTATGCCTTTGATACCAACGACATGAACTTTTACAAATCGCAGCGCTTCGTGCATGGCAGCGATTTCGCCCGCTATTGCAGCGATGCCTTTGACTGGCTGGCGCGCGAGGCGGCAACTGCGCCGCGCATGATGACCATCGGCCTGCACACCCGCATCCTGGGCCGGCCCGGGCGGATTGCCGGGCTGGAGCAGTTTCTGGCCCATCTGGCGCAGGCGGGAACCGCCTGGGTGGCCCGGCGCGACCAGATCGCGCAGGTCTGGCTTGATCAGGGGCTTTAGACGGCCAGCCCCGGGTCGGCGTGGATCACCTCGGCGATCTGGCCCGGGGTCGTCAGCCACACGCGGTCCATGTGGGCGGCGATATGCGCCAAGGCCCGGCGCAGCGCGCGCAGCCGGAACGGCTGACCCGAGATGAAGGAATGGATCACGATCGGCATCACCAGCGGCTGATCCTCGGACGCCTCGAGCATTTCGTCGAACTGGTCGATGATCATCTGGGCAAAGTCGGTCGCGCTGGCCTGTCGCCCGATGATGGTGGAACTGTCGTTCACCTCCAGCGCATAGGGGATGCAAAGCAGCTTGCCCGTGGCGGTGTTCAGCCAGACCGGCTGATCGTCCATCCCCAGATCCAGCACATAGCGATAGCCGGTTTCGTGCAAGAGATCCGGCGTGGCCTGGGTATGGGCCAGCCAAGGGCTTGACCAGCCCGCCGGGGGCGCGCCTTCCTGCCTGCGGATCGCGTCAGAGACGGCGCGCAGATAGGCGCGCTCCTCCTCGGGGCTGCGTCCGGCAAGGGTATGCGAATTGGTCAGACCATGCGCCACGATCTCGCAGCCATGGGCGCGGGCGAAATCCACCAGATCGGGGGCATGGTCATAGACTTCGGTGTTGAGCAGCAGCGCCACGGGAAATCCTTCGCGCGTCGCCCGTTCGATCAGCCGAAAGCCGCCCACACGGTTGCCATAGTCACGCCAGGACACATTGGCATAGTCGGGCTTTGACGCGCCGGGGAACAGATCTTCGGTCAAGCCTTCGCCAAATATGTATTCCTCGACGCCAAGCGCAAGATAGACCGCCAGACGCTTGCCCCCCGGCCAGTGATAATCGGGCCGTCGGGTGATCGGGCTGTAATCATAGCGGGTCTGGCGGGGCAGCATGATCGCTCTCCTATTGCCCGGTGCCCAGCAGCGACCGGCGCGTCAGCTTGCGGCTGACGGCAAAGCGGGCCGCGTCGCTGCGCAGATGGTCGCGCTTGTTCGGGTCGGTGCCACTGGCAAAGCCAAGATGATAGGCCAGAAGCTGAAGCGCGATGGCTTGCGTGATCCCGGCGGTATCGGCGGCACCCGGCAGGGCAAGGCGCATGGTCGCGCTTTGAACCGACACCCCTTGGGGTTCGAGCGCAAGGGTCACGACATCCAGATCGGCCAGCGCATCGGCCGTTGCCTCGGCATAGGCGGCGGTCGCGGCATCGCCCGGCAACAGGACCACAAGCTCCGACAGCTGCATGCTCCAGTATTGGCGATGGGCGAATTCCTCGATGTCATCGCTCCAGGCCGGGATTTTCGTGACCTCGACACATTTGGCCGCCGCATAATCCGCCGTCGCCACCGACGCGCCCGCCCCAAGAAAGCGCGCGCCGCTGATCCGGCTGCCCGTGCGCTGCGCCACATCCTTGCCAAAGGCATCGGCGCGGTTGATCAGGTCGGGCAGGGCGGGCAGAACGGCGGCAAGGCTGTTGGCAAACCCGGGCCATGCGGTCGGAAAGGCCAGTTGCAGCACGGCAAGTGTCGCGGTGTAACTCGACGTGCCGCACAGGAAGGGCGCGATATCCGGGATGCCAAGCGAAAAGCGGTTGACCCCCAGCGCGCCAAGCCGACCGCCGCCCTCATTAGTCAGGATGGCGACCGTTGCCCCAGAGGCCATGGCCAGTTGCGCCCCTTCCAGCGTGCGGTCCACATTGCCCGACATGGAGATCGCCAGCGCGCGGTCGTCCGCACCAAGGCGCGGCGCCACATTCAGCGTGAAATCAAGCCCCGAGGCCGCCCGTCCAGCCTCGGACCCGGTCAGGGCCGCGCGCGCGGCAAACCACCCGTCGCCCGACCCGAAGACCCAGGCCCGGCCCCCGTTGCCCGGCCGCAGGCTTTGCGCGGCAAAGCGCGCGATGTCATCCTTGCGGGCCAGAAGATCGGCCAGAACCTGCGGCTGGCGGTGGATGTCGGCCTGCATCGGCGGGATGGCAAGCGTCGGGCTGTCGGTCATGTCGGTCTTGTCCCTTTGCACCGGCAGAGGGCGCCGGATGCTGCGAAAGGTCACGGCATCGCCTGCAAAAGGCAAGAAAAATTTGCGATAATTTTGCTTTCGATTTCTTTCGAAGTTAAGATTCTGTAAGATTGCCTAGGCAACGAGCACTTCCAGCCCGGCCGCCCGCAAGTCGCGCAGGATTTCGGCAGAGGTGTTGGAGTCGGTGATCAGCGTATCGACTTGATCCAGCATGGCGATCCGTGCGGTGGCGATATGGCCGATCTTGGTGTGATCGGCCAGAAACACCACGCGCCCGGCTGCCTTTATCATCGCCTTCTTGATCTCCGCCTCCTCCCAGTTGCCATTGGTGAACCCCTTTACCGGGTCGACCCCGGCGCAGCTCATGAAGGCGATATCGGCGTTGATTTCCTTAAGGATTAGGTCGCCAAACGGCGAGATCAGCGAGTTCAGGCGTGGGCGCAGCGTGCCGCCGGTGACGATCACCGTGGCGCCTGCGTGATCGACAAGTTCAATCGCGACGGGCAATGAATTGGTCACGACGGCAATATCGGTCAGGCTGCGCGGAAAGGCGTTGGCCAGGGCCGCGACGGTGGACCCGGTGTCCATGATGACCGTTTCGCCATCGCGGATCATCTCGGCCGCAAGCGCGGCAATCGCGTTCTTTTCTGCACTGCGCAGGGCGGCGTTGATATCGACGGGGCGTTCATAGCGGCTGGGCCGCACCGCGATGGCACCGCCCCGGATCCGGCGCAAAACCTGGCTTTTCTCCAGAAAATGCAGGTCGGCGCGGATCGTGACGGTCGAGACCATCAGGCTGTCTGCCAGGTCCATCACATCGACCCGCCCCTGCGCCGCAAGCTGAGCCATGATCTGCTGATGTCTTTCGGTAGCTTTCAAAGCTGGCATCTGTTAAAAATCCTGTGACTTTGATTCTTGTCTTGCTTGCCGCAGCATAAACGGTTTCTTCCCGCGGCACAGGCTGCTGGTTCGGCCGTCGCGCTCGGCCATTCCGGAGTGTTCCATGCCCGTCCCTGCCGTGATCGCTGCCCTGCAACTGCCGCCCTTCAAGGGGGGGGCTGTCCGCCCCTTCTCCTGGTATGAGGATTTTCTGCTCTCCAACGCCCGGATCTTCGTCGAGGCCGGGATCACCGCAATCAAGGTGCAGGACGAAACGCGCGAGGAAGGCCCCGCCGCGATGCAGACGGTGGCGCGGATGGCGGCCTTGGGCCGCAGTTTCCGGCGCGAATTTCCGGGCACCGCGCTTGGCATCATCGTGCAGGCGCATGACGCGGTCGGCCCGCTTGCCATCGCCGACGCCTGCGATGCCGATTTCGTGCGGCTCAAGGTCTTTGTCGGCGCTGCGGTGAATGCCGAAGGGCTGCGCATGGCGCTCAATATCCCCGCGACCCAGTATCGCGCCGCGATTGGCCGGCAGGACATCAAGATTTATGCCGATGTGCATGACCGCACCTGCGTGCCGCTGGCGGGCATGGCGCCGGAAACGGCGGCGGTCTGGGCGCAGTCGCTTGGCGCGGATGCGGTGATCCTGACCGGCTCGGGCTTTGACGACACCTTGTCGCGCGTGGCGGCGGCGCGCAAGGCGGGCGTCGTGCGCCCGATCCTGATCGGGGGCGGTGTGACCACGGCCAATATCGGCGCGGCGCTGTCGGCGGCCGACGGGGTGATCGTCAGCACCGCGTTGCTGCGCGACGGGGCGGCGCATGACGATTTCGCCCTGTGGGACCGCGAAAAGGTCTTGCGGCTGGTCGAGGCCGCCCAGACCGCCCGTCACCCTGCCGCCACCGTCATTGCCGACTGACTGACAAAGGAACCCCGGATGTCTTATGCCGATCTTACCCCGCTGCTGGCCGAGGACTCTCCTCTGGACGAGGCGCAAAAGGCCCTGATTGCCGAGTTGTTTGCGCGCGAGCAATCGCTGATGGCGGCGCTGCCGACCGATGACCCGCTGGACCCCAAGCGCCGCAGCCGGGTTGATTTCACCTTGCCCGAGATCCTGGAACAGCCCGATGTGATCCGCGCCACCCTTGGCCGCGAGCGCGCGGCCATTGCCGCCGCTGCCCGCAGCGTGGCCGCATCAAACCTGCGCCGCATCTGCATGACGGGGTGCGGCGACTCGCTGGCGGTGATGACCGGCGTGCGCAGCCTGCTGGAGGACATGACCGGCCTGCCGTGCGAGCCGATCCAGGCGCTCGATCTGGCCTATTACCAGCACCGCCTGCTGGGGCCCGATGTGCTTGTCATCACGCTCAGCTCCAGCGGCACCACGACACGCACCGTCGAGGCGCTGATGATGGCAAAGGCGCGTGGCGCGCAGGCGCTGGCGCTGAGCAACACGCCCGGCTCTGCCCTGATGACGCAATCGGACCACCGCCTGACGATCCACGCCCAACGCAAGGGCTGGCCGACGCAAGCCAGCACCGCCGCCATGGCGCTGCTCAGCCAGTTCGCGATCGATATCGGTGCGGCGCGCGGGCTTGATGTGTCGGCGCTTCAGGCCGCGCTGGATGCGGTGCCAGATCAGATCGCGCAGGTGATCGCCGATCATCAGGACAGCATCGCCGCCATTGCCGAGGCCGAGCGCGACCGCAGCACCTATCTTTTTGCGGGCGGCGGCACGTCCTATGCCGCGGCGCTGTTCGGGGCGGCCAAGGTCAAGGAATGCACCCCCGATCACGCCATCGCCATTCCGCAAGAGGAATTCCACCACTACAATTCGCAAAAGCTGGGCGATCCCTTGATGCTGATCGCGCCCGCCGGGCCATCGGTTCCGCGCGCGCATGACACGGCGCAGGAAGGCAAGCGCTGGGGCGGGCAGGTCTATGCCATCGTCACCGGCGACGAGCCGCGCTTTGACGATGTGGCCGATGCCGTTCTGCGCCTGCCTGCGGTGCCGGAATCTTTGTCCTCGCTGGTCTATACCATCCCGGTGCAGCTTTATGCCTATCATCTGGCGATGGCGAAATTCCGTGCGGCGGAAGCCCGGACATGACCGCACCGCGCCTTGTCTGCCTTGGCAATTTCACCATCGATGACGTGGTCTTGCCCGATCTGACCGAACGGCCCGGGTGCACCGGCGGGGATGCGCTTTATGCCACGCTTGCCGCGCGGCCCTGGCAACCCGCGACCGAACTCGTCGCGCCGATCGGGTCGGATTTTCCCGCCTCGATCGCGCAAGCCATGGCGCGCGAAGGGTTGAACGACGCAGGCTTTGCCCGCCGCGACCTGCCCACGCTGCACAACCGGGTGGAATATTTCGCCGACGGCGGCCGCAAGTGGACCCTGTTTGCCAAAGAGGGGGCGTTTGATGCGCTCTCGCCCCTGCCTGGCGATATTCCGGCCAGCTATCTTCAGGCCGACGCCTTCATGATCCTGGCCATGACCCTGTCGGGTCAGCAGCGTCTGGTTGATGATCTGACCGCGCGGCCCGGCAAGCTGGTCGCGCTTGACCCGCAGGAAGATTACATCCGTGGGAACGAGGCGGCGATCCTTGAGATGATCGCCAAGGTCGATATCTTTTTGCCAAGCGCGGAGGAGGTCGTGCGCCTGCTTGGCACCTCCGACTGGCTGGCGGCCGCGCGGCGCTTTGCCGCCCTTGGGCCACGACTGGTGGTCATCAAGCTGGGCGAGGACGGCTGTCTGGTGCATGAGGCGGCAACAGGGCGCACGACCAGGGTTCCCGCCTATGCGGTGGACCGCGTGGTTGATACCACCGGCGCAGGCGACAGCTTTTGCGGCGCCTTCATGGCCGCCTATCTGCAAGACCCCGATGCGGTGCGCGCCGCGCGGGCCGGGGCGGTTGCAGCCTCGGTGACGGTGCAGGGCTACGGCGTCGATCCGCTGTTTGCCGCCGATCCGGCCGAGATGCGGCGCCGGTTTGAAGCCTGGGCGCCGAACTGCCCGCAGATCGCCTAACCCTTGGGCATCAGACCGGCATAGGCCCCGGTCAGACCCTTGAGCGGGGGGAAGGCAAAGCTCGCGCGTTTGCTGGTGCGCAGGCCAAGCGTCACCAGCCCTTCGGCCAGTTTCAGCCCCGCCATCACCCCGTCGATCACCGGAACACCAAGGCTTTGGCCCAGCGGCTCGACAAGCCCGCTTAACCCCGCACAGCCCAGAATGATGGCTTCGGCGTGGTCTTGCTCCAGCGCGCGACGGCCTTCGGCTTCAAAGGCCGCGCGCACCGCCGCGTCTTCGTCCAACAGATCAAGCACCGGAAGGTCAATGGCCCGCACCACGCAGCGCTCGGTCAGGCCGGTCTCGCGCAGCACGCGGTCGCTGTGAATGCGGGTGCGCGGGGGCAGGGTGATCACGGTGAACCGTGCGGCCACCAGGGCCGCGGCGTAAAGTGCGGCTTCCGTCATGCCGATCACTGGCGCAGCGGTGATTTCCCGCGCGGCGGCAAGCCCCGTGTCGCCGAAACAGGCGATGACATAGCCGTCCACCCCGTCGCGGTCCCCGTCGCGCACCATTTCGATCACCCCCATCGCGCCGATGGCTTCTTCGACATGGCTTTCCACGCTGGGCGTGCCGGTGGCGGGGCTGCGGGCATCGACCTTGGTGCCGGGCGCTGCCAGACGGGCGGCCGCGCTTTCCAGATCATGGGTGAAGGCAAGGGTGGTGTTCGGGTTCAGGATACGGATGTGCAAGGCAGTTTCCTCTGACGACCGGGCAAGGCTATGCGGGACAAGGCGGCAAGGAAAGCCGGATTTGCGCCCCGCGCGCGCCTGGCCCCGCCCCAAGCCAGCCCGACCCCGGCGCGACGGGCGCCCCGCTGGCCCGCGCGGGCCGGTCGGTGCGTCATCCCCACGGGTCATCCGGCGCGAGCGGCCAGCCTGTCCCGGCTCAGGCGGGCAAGGCCGTGCGCCGCCGCGCAAGGGCAGACCGATCCCCGGGCGACAGCGCCAGAACCGCCTGCACCAAGGACTGGCGGTCGATCCCGAAATGACGGTAAAGATCGCCGATCGTGCCGGTCTGCCCGAAATGTTCGACCCCGCGCGACACCGTCCTGTGGCCGCCCACCGCCCCCAGCCAGGCCAGTGTGGCGGGATGTCCATCGATCACCGTCAACATCAGGCAGTCGCGCGGCACATCCTGAAGCAGGGTCTCGATATGGCTGGACGCGCCGACGGTGCCGCGCACCCGCGCGCGCTGCGCCGCCGTCCAGCCCGCGTTCAGCCGATCCGCCGACGTGACCGCCAGCACACCGACATCGCGCCGATGTTCGCCCAACAGCCCGGCTGCCGCGATCGCCTCGGGCGCGATGCAGCCCTGATAGGCGATGACCACATCGCAATTCGGCCCCGGTTTGCGCAGCCAATAGGCCCCGTCGATTGCGCCTTGCCGGAAGGCATCATCCTGCCGTTTTCCGGGCTGCTCCAGCGGGTTGGTGGTCAGCCGCAAATAGACCGATCCGCCGGTTTCATCGCGCAGCCAGGTGCGTTCGTCCGGGTCGCCCTCGCCCGAGCGCTGCATGTAGTCGAAGGCCCATTCTAGGATCACCGCCAGTTCATCGGCAAAGGCGGGTTCAAAGGCTGCCAGCCCATCTTGGGACAGGCCGGTCAGCGGCGTGCCGATCGACTGATGCGCGCCGCCTTCGGGGGCAAGCGTCACACCCGAGGGCGTGCCGACGATCATGAAGCGCGCATCCTGATAGCAGGCATAGTTCAGCGCATCGAGCCCGCGATGGACAAAGGGATCATAAACCGTGCCGATGGGAAACAGCCGCTTGCCGAACAGGCTGTGCGACAGGCCCGCAGCCCCCAGCAGCAGGAACAGGTTCATCTCGGCGATGCCCAGTTCGATGTGCTGGCCCTCGGGGGCGAAGTCCCATTTCGCGGTGGACGGAATGCGGTGTTCGATGAAGGTGTCGGCCCGCGCCTTGCGGGCGAACAGCTTGCGCCGGTTGACCCAAGGGCCAAGGCTGGTGGTCCCCGTCACATCGGGCGAGGTGGTCACAATCCGTTCGGCCAGCGGGCTGCCCCCCCTGGCCAGATCGTCGAGGATCTTGCCAAAGGCCGCTTGGGTCGAGATTTCGCGCTCTGTCTCGACCGCAATCGGCGGCACAGGCAGCCGCGCATCGGTAAAGCGCCGTGGACCTTTGGCAAAGAACGGCACCTGCGCCAGAAAGGCGCGCAAGCCGTCTGGGTCCGGCACGGCGGCAAAGGGCTCCCATTCCGCGCCTTGGGGCACGCCCATGTGCTTTTGCCAGGCTGCGAATTGCGTCTGGGTCATCAGCCCGCCGTGGTTGTCCTTGTGGCCCGCGATGGGGGTGCCCCAGCCCTTGATCGTATAGGCCAGAAAGCAGGTGGGCCGGTCATGGGTGATGGCGTCAAACGCCTCGGCCATGGTCTGCACGCAGTTGCCGCCCAGGTTTTCCATCAGCGCGGCAAGCTCGGCATCGCTGCGCGCCTCGATCAGCGCTGTCACCTCGCCTTGATCGCCCAGATCATCCAGCAGCCGCCGACGCCAGACCGCGCCGCCCATGAAGGTCAGCGCGGCATAATCCTGGTTCGGGCAGGCATCGATCCAGTCGCGCAAGGCGGCCCCGCCCGGCTCGGCAAAGGCCGCGCGTTGCAAGGCCCCGTATTTGATCCGCACCACATCCCAGCCAAAGGCGTCAAAGATCTTTTCCACCCTTGCAAACAACCCCTCGCGCACGATCCCGTCCAGCGACTGGCGGTTGTAATCGATGATCCACCAGCAGTTGCGAAGGTCGTTCTTCCAGCCTTCCTGCAAGGCCTCATAGATATTGCCCTCATCCAGTTCCGCATCGCCCACCAGCGCCACCATGCGGCCCAAGGGCAGATCGCGGCCCCAGGCCTTGGCCGAAATGTAATCCTGCACCAAGGCCGCGAAGGACGTGATCGCAACCCCAAGACCGACCGACCCGGTCGAGAAATCCACATCATCGCTGTCCTTTGTCCGGCTGGGGTAGCTTTGCACCCCGCCCAGGCCGCGAAAGTTTTCCATCGCCGCGCGCGACAGGTTGCCCATCAGATACTGGATCGCGTGAAACACAGGCGCTGCATGCGGCTTGACCGCCACCCTGTCCTCGGGGCGCAGGGCGTGAAAGTAAAGCGCCGTCAGGATCGACACCATCGAGGCAGACGAGGCCTGATGCCCGCCGATCTTTATGCCATCCACCTTTGGGCGCAGATGGTTGGCGTGATGGATCATCCAATGCGACAACCACAGCAACCGCTGTTCCAGCGTCTTGAGAGGGGGGGCGTCTGGTGTCATGGCGGGCCTCCGACCTTGCGCGTATGGGACAGCCCGCAGATGCTGGCCATCACGACTGGCCTTGCCCCTTGCCCCATCGATGGGCACAGCGCCCGGCCCCCCCATAAGGCACGTTTTGGCCGCAGGGGGAAAGAGCCTTGCACAACGGGCAGGCCCCGGGTCTGCGCGCTTGCCCGACAGGGCCGGGCCTCTGGCCCCGGTCGCCATGCGCATGAAACCGCGCCGATCCCCCCCCGCCGCGCGGGGCGGGACTTGCATCTTTTGGTTGATTGATGTCTTCTTGAAGGTGTGTGAGGTGACGTGCCGGCCCCGTGTCGAGACCCCGTGTCTGAACCCCGTCTTTGCGATGTGGGGCAGGGCGTCGGTCGGCTCTGGCAGCTGGTTTTGGCGTCCGCGCAGCCATCGGGCGCTGCGTTGGCTCTTTGGTTGTTGCGAAAGTGTGGGTGAAGCCCTGGATTGCGGGCGCCGATGGCACGCAGATCGCCGTGCCGCCGCTCTGCGGGGCAGGGGATGGTCGGCCGGGTGGTTTTGAAAAGGATGTTTGGCCTGTAACGGGGAAAGCCAAAGGTGGAGTTGATAGATCTGGGTCTCGCCAAGCGGAACGAGGAAAGTTTTGTCACTTTCCTTGACCAGATCTGTAGCAGGTTCGAACTCGATCACGCCGCCTATGCCGGCACCAACCCCGTTTCCGGCGCGATCCATGGCTATGTCACCTATCCCGATGCCTGGAAGCGGCATTATGCGGAAAACGGCCTGCACCGTCTTGATCCGACCCTGATCATGGCCAGCAAATCGATCGCGCCGGTCGATTGGCGTCGGCTGGAGCGGACCGCGGGCTATGACACGGTGTTTCGCGACGCGCGTGACTTTGGCATCACCGAGCGTGGCCTGACCATTCCCGTGCGCGGGCCTTATGGCGACATCGGTATGCTCAGCGTGACCCGCGATTGCAGCGTGACCGAATGGGAAAAGCTGTTGCGCCACATCCTGTCGGATCTGCAATCGGTGGCGGTGCATGTGCATGATACCGTGATGCGATCGGACGCTTTGTCGCGCGCGCTGCGCTATCCGTCGCTGTCCACGCGAGAACGTGAAATCCTGCAATGGATCGCCGCCGGAAAATCGCAGCAGGATGTCGGCGATATCCTTGGCATCTCGCACCGCACGGTCGAGGTGCATCTCCGCTCGGGGCGCGAGAAACTCTATGCGCTGACCACGCCACAGGCGGTGGGGCGCGCGATCATGCTGGGCCTGATCTATCCTCTTTAGCGCGACAGGAAGATCAACCTTTACGGGATTCCCCTCATGGTCTGCGCGGCGGATGCCGTTTACCCTTTGACACAGATGGACATCATGTCAGGGGAACGAGATGATCATAGTCATTGACGCATTGAACAAGGATCGCTTTGCCGACCTTCTGGACGACATGTATCAGCTGCGCGCGCGGGTGTTCGGCGACCGTCTGGGGTGGGAAGTCGAGATCATCGACGGGCGCGAAATCGATCAGTTCGACCGGCTGGACCCGGCTTATGTGATCGGTCTGGATGACGAAGGCCACGTCGTCTCTTGCGTGCGGGCGTTGCAGACCACGGGTCCGCACATGCTTTCGGACGTGTTTCAGGCCATTCTCGATGGCGAGCCGCCGCTGCGCAGCGCCACCTTGTGGGAATCGACCCGGTTTTGCGTGGACACCCAGCGACTGTGCCGCGATGGCAACACGATGAAGGCCGTCTCGCTTGCGACCTGCGAACTCATGATCGGCTCGCTTGAATTCGCGCGGCGGTCGGGGATTGCCGATATCATCACCGTGATCGACCCGGTGATCGACCGGGTGCTGAAACGGTCAAACAACGCGCCCTATGATTACGTCGGTTCGACCAAGCAGATGGGCAAGGTGCCCGCGATGGCCGCCCTGCTTGATTGCAGCGAGGAGCGGATCGCCCGCGTGCGCGACTTTGCCGGCATCCATCACGATGTGTTTGCCAGCGAAGATCAGGTGCGCCAGCTGCTCGACAAGCGCCACGCCGAAGCCGACCGTGTCGCAATCGCCCAAGCCGAGGCCGAAGGGACCAGCGTGGTCAGCGCGCAGCAGTTGATGGACTATTGCCGCGAACAGCTTGACGCCGCCCGGACCGAGGAAGAACGCGCCGCAGCACGGCGGCTGGTGGCGGTGCTGCTTGACAACACGGACCGGCCCGGCCTGCGTCTGGCGGTTTGACCCGACGCGGCACGGGCCGTTCCGCCGCCGGTCCTGCGGCGGCGCGGGTCAGGCACGCGGTGCCCGTGTGGCCCCGACGTTCTGCTGGGCCACCGACAGCGCCTTGAGGATGGCAAAGACGTTCTGGCCAGCCACCAGGCCGAGCGTCTGCGCCGACCGCCGCGTGATGCGGGCAAGGATCGTCTCTCCGCCCGCATCCAGCCGGATCAGCGCGCCGGGCCCGTCGCCCAGCCTGATGTCGCGGATCACCGCAGGCAGCACGTTGAGCGCCGAGAGGTGCTGTGGCCGCTCCGTCGCCAGGATCACATCCTGCGCCAGAATACGGATGCGCAGCGCCGTGCCGGGCGGCGCGTCCAACTGCGGCAACCACAGCGGGCCTGCCGCGCTGTCCAGCCGCGTCAGGCCATCGACATCATGCGCGGCGACGCGCACGCCCAGCAACGCGCCCGCTTCGCGCAGCCCCAGCGTCGGGGCGGCGGCCGGGTCTGACAGCACGTCGGCCGCAGGCCCTGCTGCCACCACGCGCCCCGCCTCCAGCACCACCACCGTCGTCGCCAGCCGCGCCACCTCGGCCATGGCGTGGCTGACGTAAAGCATCGGCAGGTGCAATTCGTCGCGCAACCGCTCCAGATAGGGCAGGATCTCGGCCTTGCGCGCATCGTCCAGCGCGGCCAGCGGCTCGTCCAGCGCAAGCAGCCGTGGCCGCGACAGAAGGGCGCGCCCGATCGCGACGCGCTGCTTTTCGCCGCCCGACAGCCCGCCGGGCCGCCGCTCCAGCAAGGCACCGATCCCCAGCAGATCGACGATCCGGTCAAGCCCGACCCCCGGCTCCCCGACGCCCGGCCCCTTCGGCGCAAACCATTGTCCATACGCAAGATTTTGTCGCACGGTCATATGCGGGAACAGTCGCGCATCCTGAAACACATAGCCGATGCGCCGCCGATGCGGGGGCAGGCAAAGGCCACGCCCGCTGTCAAGCAACGTGACCCCGTCAAGGGTGATCCGGCCCTGATCGGGGCGAAACAGGCCCGCAACCGCGTTGATTGTCGTGGTCTTGCCCGACCCGGACCGCCCGAACAGCGCGGTCACGCCGGGTGGTGCGTCAAAGGCCACATCCAGCGCAAAGCCGCCAAAGCGATGTGTCAGGGCAATCTGCACGGTCATGTGCCTGCAATCCGGCGCGCGACACCCCGCGCCACCCATTCCGACAGCACCAGCGCCGCCATCGCCACCCCGATGGCCACCCAGACCAGCCGTGCCGCCGTCGCCTCGCCCCCCGGCACCTGCAAGACGGCATAGATCGCCGATGGCAGGGTCTGCGTCTGGCCCGGAATGTTCGACACAAAGGTGATCGTGGCGCCGAATTCGCCCATCGCCTTGGCAAAGGCAAGGATGGCGCCCGCGATGATGCCGGGAAGGATCAGCGGCAGGGTCACGGTGGCAAAGACCCATGGCCGCGACGCGCCAAGCGTCGCCGCCGCCTGTTCCAGCTTTGGGTCCACCGCCTCGATCGCAAGGCGGATGGCCCGCACCATCAGCGGAAAGGCCATGACCGCCGCCGCCAGCGCGGCCCCGGTCCAGCGAAAGGCCAGCACGATGCCGAACCATTGGTCCAGATACTGCCCCACAGTGCCGCGCCGCCCGAAGGTCATCAGCAGCAAATAGCCCGTCACCACCGGCGGCAGGATCAGCGGCAGGTGCACGAGGCCGTTCAAAAGCTGCTTGCCCCAGAACTGCCACCGCGCCAGCGCATAGGCGACAAGGATGCCCAGCGGCAGCGACAGCGCCGTGGCCCAGAGCGACACGCGCAGCGACAAGGCCACGGCGCGCCATTCATCAGGGGTCAGCCAGTCTGTCATGCTGCCTCGTTGGGGCGGGGCGTCGGGGTCGCGCGCCCCGTGCCGTATCAGTTCAGGATCACAAAGCCTTGTGCGGCGAATGTCGCATCGGCGGCGTCGGACGACAAGGCGTCGAAAAACGCGGCATCCGCGGCATCCGCCGCACCCGACAAAAGCGCCGCAGGATAGACGATCTGCGGATGGCTGTCGGCGGGAAAGGTGGCGACAACGGTGACATTGTCCTGCGGCGCGGTGTCGGTGGCATAGACGATGCCATAGGGCGCCTCGCCCGCCGACACCAGCGTCAGAGCGGCGCGCACGTTTTCCACCTGGGCGACAAGCGGTTCCACCGATTGCCACAGCCCAAGGCTGTCCAGCGCCGCCTTGCCATATTGCCCGGCAGGCACCGCATCGACCAGACCCATCGCCAATCTGCCCGACCCGATCAGCCCGGCAAGATCGAGGCCGCGGGACAGCGCGACAGCGGGCGCATCCGTGCCATGGGCGACCAGAACCAGCCTGTTGCCCACCAGATCGCGCCGCTTGGCCGCCGCGACCAGCCCGGCGGCGTCCACCGCATCCATCCAGTTGACCGCCGCCGAGATGAAGATATCGGCCGGCGCGCCGTCGATGATCTGCTTGGCCAGCGCGCCCGACCCGCCATAGCTGATCGTGACCTTGTGGCCGGTTTCGGCCTGAAATTCGGCCGCAATCCCATCCAGCGCGGTCTTCAGCGAGGCTGCGGCAAACACCACCACCTCCTCGGCCCGGGCCGGGCTGGCCAGGCTGGCCGCAAGGGCGAAGGCAAGGGCAAGACGGCGCGGCATCGGGCTCTCCTGGCGATATAGTTTGCCAAACATATCACCGGGGCCCGCGCCAAACCGCAAGCGTTATTTTTCTGCGGACATATCCGGCGCGTCAGCGGGCCGCAGCATGGCCTCGAGGCTGGCGAGGCTTTCGGCCGAGGCCATGGTCGCCGTCTCGACGATCCGGTGATAGAGCCCCAGCACACGCTTGCCCGCCTCGGTCAACTCCGCGCCGCCGCCCCCAGGGCCGCCGCGCGTGCTGCTGACCAGAGGGTCGCGAAAGGCGCGGTTCATCTCCTCGACCAGCATCCACGCGCGCTTGTAGCTCATGTTCATCTGGCGGCCCGCGGCGG
The DNA here is from genome assembly GCA_025458525.1 of Cypionkella sp. Lineage (GTDB taxonomy): Bacteria > Pseudomonadota > Alphaproteobacteria > Rhodobacterales > Rhodobacteraceae > Pseudotabrizicola. The sequence goes on from JALOSF010000005.1 coordinate 50,296, forward strand.
AAATCGACCCGGTCTGCCCGATCCGTTCCAGCAATTCGGCCTTGCCGGGGCCCAGCATCGCCTCGTCAAACAGGATCCGCAGACGCAGCACAGTCATCAAACCCCTCCGTGGCCCCTCCGTGGCACTGGTGGCGACTGTCCCAAACCGCGGCGCCGCGCGCAAGCCCGAAGCGGACAGCGCCGGGCAGGGGCGGGATCGAACAGGCCTTTGGTCGCGTTGCGCCCGATCGGGTTCGGGTGTCTGCTGCGCGCCGGCGCTGAAACGCTTGGAAGCGGAGCCTTGTCATGCCAACCCCGATCACACAGCACAGCTCGCGCATCGAAGCCGCGATTGCCGCCGGTCTGGCGGTGCGCTCTTTTGTTGCGGCCTCCTGGGCGCGCTCGGCCCAGCTTTACCGGCTGGACCCGTCCGAGCGCCCCGGGGCAGAACGGCTCACCACGGCGGAACTGACACAGGCGCGCGACCGGCTTGGGGCGCTGCTGCCCACCGCGGCCCCCCATCTGGACCGGCTGTTCCAGCTTGTCGCGGGCCTTGGCGGCTGCATCGTGTTGGCCGATGCGCAGGGCGTGGCGGTGGACCGTCGCGGCGCTGCGGGTGATGATCGCGTGTTCGAGGAGGCGGGGTTGTGGACCGGGACGCTCTGGTCCGAAGCGCGCGCTGGCACCAATGGCATCGGCACCTGTCTGGCCGAGGGGCGGGCCGTCACCATTCACCGCGACCAGCATTTTCTGGCGCGCAACATCGGGCTCAGTTGTTCTTCGGCCCCGGTGCATGGGCCGGACGGGCAGTTGCTGGCCGTGATCGACGTGTCCACCGCGCGGGCGGAGCTTGCCGATGCGGTGGCCGGCCTCATTGGCAACACGGTGGCCGAGGCCGCGCGCAAGGTCGAGGCGGACCTGTTCCACCGCCACTATCCGCGCGCCCGCGTGCTTCAGGTGCCAAGCCTGGAGCGCGCGGCGGGGGCACTTCTGGCGGTCGATGCCGATGATCTGGTGATCGGGGCGACACGGGCGGCGCGTCAGCACCTTGGGCTTGCGGGCGATCTTTCCGCCGCACCCTGCCTGCTTGACGATGTGCTTGGGCTGGACCGGCACGACAGCTTTGCGCAGGCCGAACGCGGGGTTCTGACCCGCGCGCTGGTGCGGTCGTCGGGCAATGTGTCGGCCGCCGCCCGGGCCCTTGGCCTGAGCCGTGCGACGCTGCACCGCAAGCTGGCACAAGGCGGCATCGATCAGGGCGTTTGACCTGTCGCAGAACTGCGACAGATCGGCCGTCTGACCCGCTGCCCCCCCGGTGCGCCCCGGGGCAAAAGCGTGAAAGCTCTGCCAAGGCCGCGAGGGGGCGGTCGATGGATCGGAGGAAATGACCATGAACGTGATGACGGAACCGGCAGGCCAGCAAGTCTCGCCCTTCAAGATGCGCTATGACAATTTCATTGGCGGCCGCTTTGTCCCGCCGGTGAACGGGCGGTATTTCGACAATGTCACCCCGATCAACGGGACAAAGATCTGCGAAATCGCCCGGTCGGATGCTGCCGACATCGCCCTTGCGCTGGATGCCGCCCATGCCGCCAAGGATGCCTGGGGCAAGACCAGCGCCGCCCACCGCAGCAACATCCTGCTCCGGATCGCGGATCGGATCGAGGCCAATCTCGAGGCGATCGCGCTGGCCGAAACATGGGACAACGGCAAACCGATCCGCGAGACGGTGAATGCCGATATCCCGCTGTCGGTCGATCACTTCCGCTATTTTGCCGGTGTCTTGCGCAGTCAGGAAGGCACGATGTCGGAAATCGACACCGACACCGTCGCTTATCATTTCCACGAACCCCTTGGCGTCGTCGGCCAGATCATCCCGTGGAACTTTTCCATCCTGATGGCCGCATGGAAACTGGCCCCGGCCTTGGCCGCGGGCAATTGCATCGTGATGAAGCCCGCCGAGCAGACGCCGGCGGCCATCATGGTCCTGGTCGAACTGATCGCCGACCTGCTGCCGCCGGGCGTGTTGAATATCGTCAACGGCTATGGCGCCGAGGCAGGCGACGCGCTGGTGCGGTCGGGCCGCATTGCCAAGATCGCCTTCACGGGCTCCACCGCGACGGGCAGGAAGGTGGCCGAAGGCGCGGTTGCGGCCCTGATCCCCTTCACGCTGGAACTGGGCGGGAAATCCCCCAACATCTTCTTTTCCGACGTGATGGCCGCCGATGATGCCTTTCTTGACAAGGCGGTCGAAGGCTTTGTCCTGTTCGCCTTCAACCAGGGCGAGGTCTGCACCTGCCCGTCGCGGGCGCTGATCCAGGAAGACATCTATGACCGCTTCATGGAACGCTGCATCGCCCGCGTGAAGGCGATCAAGCAAGGCGACCCGCGCGACATGGCCACCATGGTCGGCGCGCAAGCCAGCCGCCAGCAGCATGACAAGATCATGTCCTACTTCACCATCGGTCGCGACGAAGGCGCCGAGGTGTTGGTGGGTGGCGATGCCGCACGCTTCAACGGCGATCTGGCGGGCGGTTTCTACATCCAGCCGACGATCCTGAAAGGCCATAACAAGATGCGGGTGTTTCAGGAGGAAATCTTCGGCCCCGTGGTCTCTGTCACCACCTTCAAGGACGAAGCCGAGGCCCTCGCCATCGCCAATGACACGATGTATGGCCTTGGTGCGGGCGTCTGGACGCGAGACGGCACCCGCGCCTACCGCTTTGGCCGCGAGATTCAGGCAGGCCGCGTCTGGGTGAACAACTACCACGCCTATCCGGCCCATGCGGCCTTTGGCGGCTACAAACAATCGGGCATCGGGCGCGAGACGCACAAGATGATGCTCGATCATTACCAGCAGACCAAGAACATGCTGGTCAGCTACAACCCCAACAAGCTGGGCTTCTTCTGATCGGACAGGCGGGGCGGGGGGCAGCGTTCCCCCCGCCTTGCTGGTCAGCGGGCCATCCAGCCCTGATCATACCAGCCCGTCACATCGCCGGGCCAGACCAGCGGGGCGCCGCTTTCATCCGTCAGGACGCCGCTGTCGAACAAAAAGCGCGCCATGGTGGCAAAGCGGACCGGATCGATCTGGCCCACGGGCGTATCGCCGCTGCGCAGATAGCCGCCGTCCACGATCGCCTGCATCGACCCATGCACCAGCGCGGGGTTCGGAAACTCGCCCGCCGCAAGCAGCAGGTCGGCGGCCTGTGCCGGGTTGTCTGCCGCCCACTCATACCCGGCTTGGGTGGCGCGCATGAAGGCGCGCACCAGATCGGGTTTGTCGGCCAGCACGTCTGACCTCGTCGAGATATAGCCGTTCTGCTGATCGGGCACGCCATAATCGGCATAGGCAAAGGCCGATTGCTTGCGCCCCAGCAGGACGCCATTCACCCCTTCCCATGTCGCGACCTCCAGCGTGAAATCGACCGCGCCACTGGCCAGCGCCTCATAGGCCCCGGTGCCAAGCGTCACCGTATCCCAGACCGGATCGCCGCCGTCATGGCGGATCATCGTGCCGATCAGCGCCGCTTCCCACGCGCTGCCAAAGCCCGCATAGGTCTTGCCCGACAGATCGGAGGGCCGGGTGATCGCGGTATTGTCGGAGTTATAGACCAGCCGCCCGGTTTCACGTTGCATCGTGGCCCACAGGGCCGTCACATCGGCCCCGCCCGCCCGCGCGCTCATGAAGCCAAGCGCCGTCAGATAGCCAAAGTCCGCCACCCCCCCGGCCAGCAGGGCGGCGGAACTGGTGTCGGAAAACGGCAGGATTTCAACCTCCAGCCCCGCTTGCGCATAAAGCCCGCGATCCCGGGCGACGATCAGGCCGATGTGATTGGTGTTCAACGTCCAGTCCAGGGCCACGGTCACGGGCGTCTCGGCGCGGGCAGGGCCGGACGTGGTGGCGACCGGAAGCGCCATCACAAGCGCAAGCAGGAACGGGCGGATCATGGGGCAGACTCCTTCAGCAACAGGGATTTGAGCGTTTCGCGCAGCGGGGCCAACCCGGCCTCGCTGCGTTGGTCCGGTGGGTGGGGGACGGCGATATCCGCGACGATCCGGCCGGGATCTGCCGCCATCACCAGAATGCGGTCGGCCAGGCTTGTGGCCTCGTGCAGGTCATGTGTCACCAGCAGGACGCCGCGGGGCGTGGCGCGCAAGCGTGCCAGCAGCCAGCCTTGCATCCGCATCCGCGTGACCGCATCCAGCGCCGAAAACGGCTCGTCCAGCAGCACAAGGCGGCTGTCTTGCACGATGGTGCGCAAGAAGGCGGCGCGCTGGCGCATGCCGCCCGAAAGCTGGGCGGGAAACAGCGCCTCGCATCCCGCAAGACCAAAGGGCGCGAACAGCGGGGCCACCCGCGCCCGCGCGGCCTTGGGCGGAAGCCCCGCCACCTCCAGCCCCAGCGCCGCATTCTGCGCGATGGTCAGCCACGGAAACAGCGCATCACCCTGCGGCTGATAGGCAAGGGCCGGGCTGGGCCGGGTCAGCGGCGCGCCGTCAAGGCTCAGCGCGCCATGCCCCACCACCCCCGGCGGCGCCAGCCCCGCCAGCCATTTGAGCACCGATGTCTTGCCACAGCCCGACGGCCCGATCAGGGCGGTGATCCCGCGCGCGCGCAGGGTCAGCGACAGATCCTGCACCAGGACGCGCCCCCCCGCGCGCAAGGATAGCCCCCGCAGCTCAAGCATCGCGCCGCTCCTTCGGGCCGCGTGCCGTGATCCGGTCGATCCCCCGCACAAGGCCCAGCAACGCCAGCGTCAGGCACGCCGACATCACGACAGCCGCCAGCACCAGATCGGCGCGAAAACTGTTCTTCGCGGCCAGGATATAGATGCCAAGCCCCTGCCGCGCCCCCGCATATTCGGCAAAGATCGTGGCGACGATGGCATAGGTGCCCGAAATGCGCAGCCCGGCCAGAAAACTTTCGCGCGCACAGGGCAGCACGGCCCGCCGGAACAGGCCCCAGCGCCCGGCGCCCATCGAGGTCAGCAGATCGAGAAAGGCGCGCGGCGTCTGCGCATATCCCGCCAGAAGGCTCATCAGGATCGGCAGAAAGGTCACAAGGATGACCAGCAGCACCTTGGGCAGCAGGCCGAAGCCGAACCACAGGATCATCAGCGGCGCCAGGGCCACCAGCGGCACCGTCTGGCTGGCCACAAAGATCGGCATCAGCGCGCGCTCGACCCGTGGCGCGGCATGCAAAAGGACCGAGAGGACAAAGGCAAACCCGACCGACAGCCCAAATCCGAAGCCGGCCACCAGGGCGGTTGCGATGGCATGGCCGCCAATCTCGTCCCAGTTCAGAACAAGCGCGCGCACCACCCCCGACGGCGGTGGCAGGATCAGCGCCGATACTGCCGAAAGGCGGCAATACACCTCCCACACCGCGACCAGCAGGGCAAAAACCGCCATAGGCGCAAGACCACGCGTCAGCATCGGACCAACCTTTCCGCGCGCGATCAGCGTGCAGAGGGGCTGTTGGCCGAAGCAGTCAGATCGATGGTCACATGGCCTTCGGCGGGGCCAAAGCGCAGGAAGGCTTGCCGCACCGTTTCAAACACCGCCCCGGCATCGCCACGCAGCCGGGTGCAAAAGTTCTTTGATTTCAGAAACGTGCCAGAGTCGCGCAAAAAGGCGATGCAGCCATAGATTTCGTCCATGTGCCGATCCTGCCCCAGCACATAAAGCGAAAACTGCATGTCGATCTGCACGCCCGTCAGCGGGGCTGTGGCGACGGCGGCACGCGCCTCGGCCTGGCGTTGGGCAAGGGGCGCGCCCTGCGCCACCGCCAGCACGTCGCAGCGGCAGGAGGGATCATCAGGCTCGCCCGGGCAGCCGCGCGACAGGGTGGCATGCAGGGCCACATGCGTCCCGCCTTGTGCGCTGCGGGCAAACAGATCGCGCATCGCGGCAAACAGCGGTTCCGGCGCGCCGACCATCAGGGTCGAGATGTCGTCGGTTTCGATCCGCAGCCTGTCACGATAGGGCGCCAAAGCCTCCAGCCCGGTCAGGATGACCGGCACGAAATCGGACGTCATGGGGTAAAGCGACACTTGCGCGCCAATGAACATGTCTTCCTCGCTCCGCCGGCATTACCCGGATCAGCTGTAAAGGGTTCGCGCACTTGCGCATCTCAGCCCCGAACGGAGCACCCCTGGTTGATGTTCGGCAAACATGCGACGCCGCGGCGGCACTGTCAAGCGCGCTGTGCGTGGCTAGTGGCGCGCGGCGATATCGGCCCGCGGACCGGCCGCCATGGCGCTCTGGCGCCGTTTCTTGCGGTCGTAATGGCTGGCCACGGCAAACAGCACGCAAAGCCCCGCAGCAATCAGCGCGGTGTCCAGCAGGACCGAGGGCGGCACGATGGATTTCGTCACCTGCGCGCCATAGGCGAGCACCGTGCTGACCGCAAAAACCGGAAGCGAGTGGCGCCCCAGCATCACCAGCGGCGCGAGCGCGGGCCGGGCCGCCAACCGCCGCACCACCGGCAGCGCGCTGAGCACATAGGCCAAGGCCAGAATGTGCAACAGCCGCGGCAGGAACAGAAAACTCTTGTCGAACGAGGTCAGGACCGGCGGAAAGCCCGCGTATTCGTAAAGCAGCCACAGCCCGTGCCCACCCCAAGCAGACACCTGGGGCACCTGAACCCAGACCGCGGACAGGATCAGAAAGCCTATCGCAAGACGCAAGGGCCAGACGCGCACGGGCAGCACCCGTTCGCCCCGCCGCAGCGCCAGCCCGGTCACGATGCCCGCCACAAACAGCACCTGCCAGGCGAGGGGGTTGAAGAACCAGCCGTAATCCAATGGATAGGTTGGCATTTTCACCTTCCACAACCCGACCGCGAACCAAAGGGCCAACGCGGCCAGCATCACCAAGGCAGGTGCCCGCACCGCGGCGAACAAAAGCGCCGGGGCCACCAGCATAGGCAAATTGATGCGCAAGGGTCACAAGCGGCACCAGATACCGGCCCGGCTCCTCCAACACGGGCAGGATGTTGCGCTTTTCGGCCATCTCAAGGATGCCGGTCTGATCTTGGGTCAGCACGAACAGCCCATAGATCGCCACCACCACCACCACATGCACCAGCCAGAGCGTGACCGCCCGCCGCCAGGGCCGCAACGCCTCGGCCAGCGTCGGGCGACCGCGCAGGAAGGGGGGGCCATAGGCAAGCGCCGTCGCAATGCCGGACATCAGCACAAAGCCCTCTGCCGCATCGGAAAAGCCAAAATTGCGCGAGGTGAGGTTTTCCCAGACCGTGCCGGGAATGTGGTTGATGAAGATCATCACCAGCGCAAGGCCGCGCAAAAGATCGATCCGGTGATCCCGGACGTGGATGCGATCAGGCAACTTTCGGCTCCGCCGCGCCGCGGACCCAGGTGTCAAGGATTGTATCGTGCAGCGCGACCACGGGCGGAACAGCCTGATCCGTCGGCACGCGGAAATGGCCGGGGGCCGCGGTGCGCGAGGTCCACCAGATCAGGACCGGCGCAAAGATCATCGGCAGCGCCACGGGCAGCAGCCAGAGGGTCAGCACCGGGGCGACAAGCTGTGTGACGGCGATGCCGGCCAGGCCCCAGGCGCTGATCCAGCTGCCCGCAGCCCAGCTTTCCGCGCCGCTCAGCCCGCCATCGCCCCGGTTGTTGGGCGGCCAGCCGCCATCGCGGCCCAAGAGAACCTGCACCACCGACCGGCACTGAAAGGCAAGAAGGATCGGCGCAACAAGCGAAGACACCGCCAGTTCCGACAGCACCGCCCGCAAGCCGTGCAGAGCACCGCCAAAGCCCGCGACCCGCCCCGTCAGCACCGCGTCAAGCCCCACAAGAACCTTTGGCATGACCAGCAGCCCGAAGATCCCGACCGCAAGGCCGATGGCCTTTGGCGTCTGGTCGTCGGGAAAGGCGGGGAAGGGCCAGTTTTCCTGCGGGAAATAATCCAACTCTCCGGCCAGCGGGATGGCGGCAATCGACACCAGGATGAAGGCCAGCCAGATCAGCGGCGCGATATAGGAGAAGATGCCTTGAAACAGCGCAAACCGGCTCCAGCCCAAAAGGCCGGGCGCGGCAAGCACCTTGCTGTGCTGCAAGTTCCCCTGACACCAGCGCCGGTCACGCTTGGCATGGTCGATGATGTTTTCGGGGCCTTCCTCGAACGAGCCTTCCAGATCATCGTCGAGCCGCACCGTCCAGCCCGCGCGTGCCAGCAGCGCGGCCTCGACGGAATCATGGCTCATGATATGGCCGCCAAAGGGGGGTCGGCCCGACAGTTCGGGCAGGCCGCAGCTTTCGGCCCAGGCCCGGATGCGCACAATCGCATTGTGGCCCCAGAACGGGCCGCTGCGCCCTTGCATCGCGGCCAGGCCGCGGGCAAAGGCGGGCGAATGGAAGCCTGCGGCAAATTGCATGGCGCGGCCAAAGATCGACCGCGCGCGGATCACCTTTGGCAGCGTTTGCAGCAGGCCAAGCCGGGGGTCGCCCTCGATCCGCCTGATCATCTCCAGCACGGTCTGGCCTTCCATCAGGCTGTCGGCGTCAAGGATCAGCGCATAGTCCCAGGCCGCGCCCGAGGCTGTGATGAAGTCTTCGATATTGCCGGCCTTGCGGCCCAGGTTCTTGCTGCGCCGGCGATAGAACATGCGCCCAGCACCGTTTTGCCGCGCCAGAAGCTGGGCAAACCAGCGATGCTCGGCCGCGGCGATCTCGTCATTGGTGGTGTCGGACAGCACCGCAAAATCGATATGCGCCGGATCGCCCGCCGCGCGGATCGACTCGTCCATCGCGGCGATGCGGGCAAAGGTATCCACCGGGTTTTCGTTGTAGATTGGCACGATCACCACGGTCTTGCCCCGGATCGGCCCCGTCGCCCGCAACGGCTGCGCGCCCGAGCGCGATGTCAACCCTAACAGGGCCGTGGCCGCGCCCCAGGCCAGCCACCAGGTGGACAGAAGGATAAGCCCCGAGCGAACCCAGTCGATCGCCGAAATCCCGTCGGCGGCCCCATAGACAAAGAACACGCCCCCCGCGGCCATGGCGGCCAGAAGGCTGGAGGCCAGAGCAAGAAAGCGGGCCCCCATGGCCCGCTGTGCTGCTGTGTCCTTCTGGGCATCCCTCGGATGGGCCGACCGATCCATGGCTCAGCCGGTGCGACGCAGACTGTGCTTGATCAGCGGCAAGCGCTGCGCCAAGGCCAGAACGGCGCGCACCAGCGCACCACGCTGGGCAACCAGCACCTGCTTTGGCATGGCAAGCGGTGCGACCGGCGGAGCGAAAGGGTCCGCGCCGATGCGCTGCGCCGTGTCAAGATCCGGCAGCCTTGTCATTTGAACGGTCATGCGATCACCCATTGATAAAGCCAGTTTTCGGACAGCTTGCGTCCGTAACCCGCAACATGTGCGACCAGTTCCACGGTATTTGCCTCCTCGGGCAGAACATCGATGACGAGCCGCCAGATGTTCACCGAGTCGATCTTTGACAAGGTCTTGACCGCAATCTTGCCGCCAGAAATCGTCACGACCGGCTCGATCTTGGCATCTGCGGGCAAGGAGGCGAGCATGCCGCCCGCGAAATCGACCACGAACTTGCGTGTTCCATCGGTGTTTTCCACGCCCGAAACCCCGCCGATCCCGGCGCGCGTTTCCTTGACATAGGCGATGTCCGCCGCCGGATCGACGGGCAGTTGCCCCCAATGCAGGCGATAGGCGAATTCGTAAACCTCACCGATCACGGGCTTTGCCTCGGGCACCCAGAAGGCGACGATATTGTCGTTCACTTCAAGGTCGGTCGGAATCTCGACAAGGCGCACCGCGCCGCGTCCCCAGTCGCCCAAGGGTTCGACCAGAAGCGAGGGGCGGCGTTCGTAATGCGACACGGCGTCCTGATAGCTTTCGAAATCGCGGTCGCGCTGCATCAGCCCGAAGGCGCGCGGATTTTCCTCGACGAACCACGACTCCGACAGCCGCGGCGGGTTGTTGAGCGGGCGCCAGATATAGTCGCCATCGCGGCGGTGAATGGCCAGACCGTCACTGTCGTGCACGTTGGGGCGGAAATCGTCGAATTCGGCGCGGTTCTTTTCCGAGAACAGGAACATCGACGTCAGCGGCGCCACCCCGACCTGACCCACCTCGTTGCGGAAGAACAGGCGCGCGGTGACATCCATTTCCGTATCGGTGCCGGGGCGGATGACAAACCGATAGGCCCCGGTGCAGCTTGCGCTTTCAAGGGCGGCATAGACCGTCACCTCGCGGGCAAAGGGCACGGGCTTTTCCACCCAGAACCGCGAAAAGCGGGGGAATTCCTCGGGTTGGCCCATGCCTGTGTTGATGGCCAGACCGCGCGCCGACAGGCCATAGCCGGTGTCGCGCCCAAGCGCGCGGAAATAGCTGGCGCCAAGGAAAGCCACAACCTCGTCAAACAGATCCGCGCGGTTCAGCGGGGCATTCAGGCGAAAGCCCGCAACGCCCGGCAGCGGTTCGTGCAGCGGCACACGGTCCTTGACGCGGTCATAATAGAGAAAATCATCGGTGTTGAAGATGATCGGCTGCGCGATGCCGCCCTCGACCTCGAACATCGTCACCGGCTCGGCAAACAGCCAGCCAAGGTGGAAGGCATGCATGTGAAAGCCCGCCTCGGGGCCGGCCCAACGGGCGCGCTTTGGGTTGAACTGCACCGCCTGATAGTCGTCATAGGTGAAGTCGCTGAAGAACCCGGTCGCGATGGTGGCCGGCGCCTGCGGCGCCTGCGCCAGCACCCGCATTTCCTCGGTCAGCCGATCAAAATCGAACGGCACACCGGCAGAAGCGGCAGCGGGGGCCGCTGGCTCCGTCTGGGCAAGGGCAGGCCCTGACAGGATGGTGCTGCATTGCAGAATTGCTGCGGCTCCAAAACCCGCCAGAAGGGCGCGGCGTGGCAGATTGACGGATGAACCCGGTTCGACCGGCATGATGGCTCCCAAACTCCGATTCGCGAAAAACTCAGGAGATTTCGCAGGTTATAGCACGCGGCGCTATATCACTTGCGATGCGCCGACCGCAATGCTGCCATGCAGCACAATCAACCCTACTCCGTGAGTGTTCAATAACGCCTATAAGGGTTGGTGCGGCGTGTCATTTCGTCAATTCTTGGGGCCGGTCACGACTGCGGGACGCTTGAAATATAGGCAGATTTCCGCCGATCTTGCAGGCAATCTTCTGAAAAACCGGCAAGGACATGCCGGTGCAAGGCGGCTAGGGCCGCAGGGGCAACTGGTCGAGCACCCGTCCCGCCACGCGGGCGGTATCGTCCCAGCTTGGCAGCGCCGCGCCAAGCCGTGCGGCCGCGCGCGCCATGGCCGCCCGCTCGGACCCTTGGGTCAGCATCCGGCGCAGCCCCGCGGCAAAGGCCGCCGGATCCTCGGGCGTGACCAGCAGACCGGCCTCGGCGGGCACCGTATCGGGCACCGCGCCGGTGCGGCACGACAGGATCGGCAGCCCGTGGGCCATCGCCTCGTCAAACACGATGCCATAGCCTTCGTAGCGGGTGGCCAGCGCAAAGACCGACGCCCGCGCATAATGGTCGGCCAGCACCTGCTGGCTGACCCGGCCCGCAAGGCGCACCCTGTCGCCCAGCCCCAGACTGGCGTGCAGCACATCCAGAGCCCCGGCATGGGCCGCATCATAGCGCGACCCGATGATGACGGCCTGCCAGTCAAGATCCGTCACCTGCGCCAGCGCGTGCAAAAGGATGTCATGGCCCTTGCGCGGGTGCTGGATCCCGACCGACAGGATCAGCGGCGGGTCGGATGGCACCGCCTGCCGCGGCGGCCTGTCGGTCCCCGGCTGGGCGATGGTGATGCGCGCGGGCGCCACGCCATAATCCGACTGGAGCAGGGCCGCCGTATGCGGGCTGGGCACCAGCACATGGGCGGCATGGGTCAGATTGTCCCGCTCGGTCCGGTAAAGATGCGCCCGCAGCGCAGGGTCCAGCCCGCTTTCATGCGCCAGAGGGTGATGCAGCATCGCCACCACCGGGGCGGCCATCCGGGCAAGGATTGCCGTGTCGATCGATCCGAACACCAGCCCATCGAGGATCAGCGGGCAGGTCGGGGGCAGGGCGGTCAAGCGGGCTGCCGCCTCGGCCATGTCGCGGGCGTTGGGCACCGGGAATGACCCGCCCAGCTGAATATGGGCCACGTCCCGGCCATGGGCGCGCAGCCCTTCGAGCAGGCGGCGTTCATAGATATAGCCGCCGGTCAGGGTGGTGATATCGCCGGGGATGGCAAAAGCGGCAGGTCTTTGGGTCATCGACTTTGCTCGGGGGCGTAGATGTGCAGGACCCTGGCCTCGACCGCGCCCACGGCCGCGTAGCCAAGCGCCGAGAGTGCGGCGACAAGCGCCACCGCGCTCCACAACATGTCGTGATCCGATACCGAGGCAGACAGCGCCATCAGCGTGCCGATCCCGATGCCGGTTGCCAGCCATTCGACCACCGTCACGGCCAGCACCGCGGCGGGAACGGCCATGCGCGCCGCGGCAAAGAAGGCGGGCAGCATGGCCGGGATCTGAAGGCGCACCAGCCGTTGCAGCGGCCCGGCGGCATAGCTGTCGAACACATCGGTCACCTGGCCGGGCGTCTGGCGCAGCCCGTGCAGGCAGGCCACCAGCGTGGGAAAGAACACCATGACCGCCACAAGCGCGACGGTCCCCACCGCGCCGCGCCCCAGCATCAGCACGATCAGCGGCGCCGTGGTCACGATCGGAACCGAGCGCAGCGCGATGGCAAGCGGCATCGCCGTGATCGCCAGCCGGGGCAGCAGGGTGAAGGCGATGGCAAGCCCCGCCCCGGCGATCAGCCCGGCCAGATAGCCGGGGATCAGCAGAACCCCGGTTTCCACCAGCGCCTCGCCCAGGGTTGCGCGGGTCTGCGCGGCATCCGGCTGCCAGAACAGCGCCGCCAGCACATCTTCGGGCCCTTTGGCGAAAAACGGGTTGACCCCGAACAGCGCAAGCCCGCCGCCCCAAAGCAGCACGACCACGGCAAGCACCGACACCGCACCCAGAAGTGCAGCGGCAAGGCCCGCACTGCGCCCGCGCGGCTCGGCGGGCGGCGCAAGGATCATCGGGGGCGCATCGGTCAGCACGCGCCGCGCAAGCAACCCGATGCCCAGATAGGCCATCACGGCCACCCCCGTGGCCAGTGTGGCGATGGCCCATGTCATCTCGACATCCAGCCCGCGCATCGCCCGCACGGTCAGCACGCCGATGCCGCGCTCTGCCCCGGTGAATTCCCCGACCATCGCCCCAAGGATCGCTGCCGGGGCGGCAATCTGCAAACCGGCAAACAGATAGGGCAGCGCCGCCCGCATCCGCACATGGACCAGAGCGGCTAGCCGACCACGCCCGTAGCTGCGCACCAGATCGAACCAGCTGGAGGGCGCGGCGCGCAGGCCGACCAGAAGCGGGATCAGCGTGGTGTAATAGACCGCCAGCGCCGCCAACACGATCTGCGGCCCGTCGCCCGGCCCCATCAGCACCCGAAGGATCGGCCCCGTCGCCACCAGCGGCAGGCAGAAGATCACCAGCGCCACGCCTGTCACCACACGTTGCGCCGCAGGCCAGATCAGCGCCAGCGCGGCAAGTGCGATGGCCGCCAGATTGCCCAGCACGAACCCGGCCAGCGCATTGGTCAGCGTGGCCGCCAGCGCGCGCCCCATCAGCGCGTGGTTTTCGACCAGATAGCCCACAACCGCCGAAGGCGGCGCCAGCAGAAAAGTCCCGCCAAGCAGGTGGCCAAGGGCTTCCCAGCCCAGCACGATCACTCCAAGGCCCGCCAGCCCCGCCCTGCGGCTGCCCGTGGCGGGGCGGGGCTGCGCGGCCGTCATCCCCGGCGTCATTGGGCCCGGCGTCATTGGGCGGCCAGCGCCGCATCCCGCAGCGCGGCCCCCCGCGTGAGCGCCGCAAAGACATCCTCGACCAGCGCCGCAAACCGGGGCTGGCGCGCGTCTTGTGCGCTGCGCGGGCGGGCAAGGTCGATGGCGATATCGGCAATCACCTCGGCCGGTCGGGGGGAAAACACGATGACACGGTCCGACAGCATCACCGCCTCGGTCACGGAATGGGTCACAAGCACCGTGGTGGTGCCCCGCGCTTCCCAGATCCGCGGCAGATCTTGCGCCAGCTGTTGACGGGTCAGCTCGTCCACCGCGCCAAAGGGTTCGTCCAGCAGCAAAAGCTGCGGCTCGGTCGCCAGCGCCCGCGCGATCGCGGCCCGCTGGCGCATCCCGCCCGACAGTTCCGCCGGGCGCGCCTCGGCAAAGCCTTGCAAGCCGACAAGCGCGATCAGCTGATCGACCGAGGCCCGGTTGACCGGGCGGCGCGCCAGCGACAGGGCCAGTTCGATATTCCCCCGCACCGAGCGCCAGGGCAGCAGCGAGGGGTCCTGAAAGGCAACCGAAAGCCCCGCCTTGCGCAGGGTCTCGGCCGGGGGCTTGCCGTCGATCAGAACATGGCCGGCACTGGGCTGTTCCAGCCCCGCGATCATCCGCAGCAAGGTGGATTTGCCACAGCCGGAGGGGCCGACAAAAGCGGTCGTTTGCCCCGGCTTCAGCACAAGGTCGGTCGGTCGCACCGCGACCAGCCCGCCAGCCCAGGTCTTGGCCAGCCCCGTGCAAACCACGCCGGGCGGCGCGGCAGGATCAGGCACCATGAACCTCGTCCAGGATCGAGCGGTCCCACAGGTCTGGCGTGACCTTCCGCCCAAGCAGGGCCAGCGTTTCGATATTGGCGGCGACGGTTTCGTCCGTCCACCAGCCAAAGCCGTTCGCGTCGGTCAGGTCGGAAAACATCAGCGGCACCTGGCGCGCGGCCTGAAGCCGCTGCGTTTCAAGGCTCAGCCCGGCATCGGGGAACATCCGCAGCGTCAGTTCGGCAGCGGCATCGGTGTTTTCGCGATAGGCCTCCCAGCCCCGCACCTCGCCCCGCATCAAGGCGACCAGTTCCGCACGGCGGTTGGCAAGGCTGTCGGTGGTGGCGATATAGGTCTGCGAATGCACGGCATAGCCATGATCCGCCATCAACATCGTCACCGGCGAGAGGCCCTCGATGGTCATCGCCACCGGTAGATCGGTTTCCCAGCACAGCAGGCAATCCACCTCGCCCGTCAGCAGCGGTTGCGGCGAATATTGGGTCGGCACGATTTCGATCGCGTTGATATCCACGCCATTGAGTGTGCACAGCGCCTGAAGCACCGGGGTATTGGCCAGCGCCATACCGATCTTCTTGCCGACCAGTTCAGCCGGCGTGGTGACCGGAGTGTCGGGCAGCGAGGCGATGACAAAGGGGTTTTTCTGCATCGCCACACCCAGAATGCGGAAGGGTGCGCCCTGTTCCACCGCGGCGGCGGTGTAATCGGCCGCCGAAATCCCGATCAGCGCGGTGCCCGCCACCACCGGCGGCTCGACCGGGGCGTTCGGCCCGCCTTGCAGCAAGGCCACCTCCAGCCCGCCCTCGGCCCAGAACCCGCGGTCCTGCGCGATGTAGCTGCCTGCGAATTGTGCGGAATGCAGCCATGACAGTTGCAGCGCCACCTGCGTTTGCGCCAGCGCCCGACCCGTGCCAAGGCCGAACCCGGCAAGGCCCAAGGTTGCGCCCCCTGCGGCAAGCAGGCTGCGGCGTGACATCATCGGTCGGTGGGTCATTCTGATCTCCTGTCCTCATACTCAGCGTAAGGTGCTTGTGCCGCTTGGCAAGGGGGGGCTGTCATGTGGCGGTTTCTTTTCCGTTACAGGCCGACCGCCCGGCCCCGCGGGTCAGGACTCGCGCAGATCTGCCCGAGATGTCAGCAAAAGCCAAAGCGCGCCCGGCAGGCTGGCGGCCAGAAACACCAGCCCAAAGGCAATGCTGGCCGCCAGCCCGTCGCTGGCGCTTGCCCCCGCCAGGGGCAAAAGCGCGGCCGCCGCGCCCTCGCGCAGGCCCCAGCCACTGATCGTCAGGGGGATCAGCATCGACAACAGGATCAGCGGGACCAGCACCATGACAGAGGTCGGCGGCACAAAGACCCCGATGGCCCACAGACAGCACAGAAAGCCCGCGATGTTGCAAAGCGCGGCCACAAGGCTTAGCCCCGCCTGTCGCGCACGGACAGCGGGGGCCAGAACGGCATGGCGAAAGGCGGCGATCTGCCGCCGCAAGGGCTGGGCCGATGTCTGGGGCAACCGGCCAGAACGCCCAGCCCGGCCAGTCAAGTCCGCCCGGCACCGCCGCGGTGGCGACAAACCCCAAGGCCAGCACCACGAACAGCGCGATCTGCCCCGCAAGCCGTTCGAACACCACCGCCTGACCAGC
>JALOSF010000133.1 GCA_025458525.1 Cypionkella sp.
TCCAGCCAGCCTTTCAGCAGGCCCGACATGAAGCCATCCCCCGCGCCCAGCACGTTGAACACCTCGATCGGGAAGCCCGGCCCGGCTTCGCCCGCATCCAGACTGTCCGGGATCGCCCCCGTAAACGCCACGGCCCCCATCGGCCCGCGTTTGCATACAAGGGTCGCCTTGCTGACCGCCCGCACCGCGCGCAGGGCCGCGATGGTATCTGTCGTGCCCCCGGCGATGTGGAATTCCTCCTCGGTGCCGACGATCAGGTCAAACAGGTGCAGCGTGGCCTGCAACCGCGCTGTCACCGCCGCCGATTCAATGAACCGGCTTTCGCCGTCACCATGGCCCGCCAGCCCCCAAAGGTTCGGGCGGTAATCAATGTCGAGCGCGGTCTGCGCCCCGCCCGCCCGTGCCAGCGCCAGCGCCTTCAGGACGGCCGCCGTTGTTGCGGGATGGCTCAGATGCGTGCCCGTGGCGACGACCGCGCGCGCCTCGGCGATGAAATGCGGGTCGATATCGTCTTCGCACAGCGCCATGTCGGCGCAGTTCTCGCGGTAGAAGATCAGCGGAAACTGTTTGTCGTCGCGAATACCCAGCAGAACCAGCGCTGTGAGCCGTGAAGGATCAGTCCTGACGCCCCGCACATCCACGCCTTCGCGCACCAGCTCTTCGCGGATGAAGCGGCCCATATGTTCATCCCCGACCCGGGTGATCAGGGCCGAACGCAGGCCAAGCCGCGCCGTGCCTGCCGCCATGTTGGTCGGGCTGCCCCCGATGTATTTCTGGAATGACCCCATGTCCTCCAGACGCCCACCCACCTGCGCGCCGTAAAGATCGACAGAAGACCGGCCAATCGTGATTACATCAAGCGTCTTCATCACCTTCCCCCTGCACATCACATCAGAGATTCGCGCGCCGATGTATTTGGAATATTTATTCCATTTCACATGGCGATGAAAGCCCTATTCGCGGGCTTCTTTACGGGCCGCCGCAACGGCAACGGCCAACGCCACCGCCACGGCAATCGTCGCGGTAGGCGCACGAAAGGCCCCGAAATCAACCTCGGTGATTGTCAGCACGGCAGATGCTTCACGCGCAAGGGGGCTGGTCAGCCGGTCTGTCAACAACACCAAAGGCACGTCGCGCTTGCGCGCAAGCGCGGCAAGGGCCAGCGTTTCTTCGGCATAGGGGGCAAAGGTCACGGCGATCAGCGCATCGCCCCGGCGCAAGGCATGGCTATAGTCAAGCTGGCCGACGCCATCATGCAGGATCGCCGGAACAGCCATCTTTTCAAAGATATAGGCAAAGTAGGCCGCTATTGGAAAAGACCGCCGCCGCCCGACGATATGCACCGTTTGCGCCTGCGACAGCACCGCAACCGCGGTGTTCAGGGCGGTTTCGTCCAGTGATTTGGCCAGATTCTCCAACGACAGGCGTCCGGCCTCGACAAACTCGGCCAGGATGGCTGTCGGGCTTTCCGCCGCCCCGCCCTTGAGGTTGCGCAGGCGCGTCTCGTAATCAGGAAAACCCATCGCATAGGCATCACGGAACAGCTTTTGCATCTCGGAATAGCCGGAAAACCCCAAAAGCTGGCAAAAGCGCATGACCGCAGAAGGCGGCACATCGGCCCCGGCGGCGATGTCCGCGACCGTTGACACGGCAATCCGGTCGGTATTCCCGGCGATGAAATCCGCGCATTGCCGCAGACGGCGCGGCAGATCGATGCTGATCGCGGCAAGACGTTCGCGGAACGCCTCGATGCTGTCGGGTGCTGTCAGGGTTTCGTTCATCTGGCCCAAATCGTTTGCTGCATCAACATGGAACAAATATTCCATCTTGCAAGCGCTAAATCACATGGCTTTCAGGCCATCGCGAAACCGCCGGGCGTTTTCGGCATATCCTGCCGCCGATTGCAGCAGCCGTGCGCGGCCATTGTCATCAAGGCTGCGGACAACCTTGCCCGGTGCGCCCATCACCAGCGATCCATCCGGAATGACCTTGCCCTCGGTCACGAGGGCACAGGCACCGATCAGGCAACCGGCCCCCACTTGCGCGCCGTTCAACACGGTGGCCCCCATCCCGATCAGCGATCCCGCCGCGATCGTGCAGCCATGCAACATCGCCTTGTGCCCGATGGTGCACCGCGCGCCGATGGCCAGCGGATACCCCCAATCGGTATGCAGCACGCTGTTTTCCTGCACATTCGTGTCCTCACCCACCGTGATCCATTCATTGTCACCGCGCAGCACCGCCCCGAACCAGACCGACGCCCCCGCCGCAATGCGCACCTTTCCCATCACATGCGCCCCGGGCGCGACCCAGGCATCGGGGTGAATATCGGGCATGACACCATCAAGCGCATAGATCATCTGCCGGCAAACTCCTGTTCCAGCGACCTGATGAAATCCGGCAAGCCCGGCTGACGGTCACGCCGCAGCCGTTCGGCCTGAAGACCCCAATGGCTGATCTCTGACTCTGACTTTGCCATCCGCCCCGCAATCACCTCGGCACTGTCCTGCCCCCGGCTGCGCAAACGGCGATCAAGTTCGGCAATCGACGGTGGCAACACGAAAACAGACACCACATCACGCCCAAGCGCCGAGGCGCGAATTTGCTGCCCCCCCTGCCAGTCAATATCAAACAGCGTATCGCGCCCTTCGGCCATCGCGGCCTCTACCGGCGCGCGCGGGCTGCCGTAGCGGTTCCCGAACACTGTGGCATGTTCCAGCATCTGGCCTGTGGCAACAAGGTCTTCGAATTGCGCGGGCGTGCGAAAGTAATACTCGCGGCCATCCTGTTCGCCCGGACGCGGCGCGCGCGTGGTGGCCGAGATCGAGAACCGCGTCGTCGGATCCCAGTCCATCAGCATCCGCGCCAGCGTGGACTTCCCCGCGCCCGAGGGTGAGGACAGGATCAGCAAAAGTCCCTTACGCTGCATCATCATTCCACATTTTGCACCTGTTCGCGCAACTGGTCGATCACCGTTTTCAAATCCAGCCCGATGCGCGTCAGCGCGATATCGGATGATTTGGAACACAGTGTATTCGCCTCGCGCATGAATTCCTGCATCAGGAAATCGAATTTGCGCCCGACCGGGCCAGCCTCGGCCAACAGCAGGCGGGCGGCCGCGACATGGGCGCCAAGGCGGTCCAACTCCTCGGTCACATCGGCCTTGACCGCCAGCAGCGCCAGTTCCTGCGCCAGACGCGCGGGATCAACCACCTCTTGCCCCAAGCGGGCAATGGCGTCGGCCAGGGCGGCCTGAACCTGTGGGCGGCGGGCCGTTGCGGCCTGTCCGGCGTCATGCGTCAGACGGGCAATCTGGTCGATCTGCCCGCCGATCAGGGCAGCCAGGGCGGCCCCTTCGGCCGCGCGCATGGCCTGAAATGCGGCCAGCAATCCGGGCAAATCGGCCAGGATCGCCGCGCGCAAGGGGCCGGTGTCATCATCGCCAGCGTTGCCTTCCATCACGCCCCGCAGCGTCAGCACGTCCGCGGCAGAAGGTTGGGCCAATGTCACGCCTGCCGCCATCGCCGCCTGTTCGACATCTGACAGGGCCTGCAACGCGCCGCGCAGGGCCGCCGCATTCAGCCGCATCGCGGCCTCGCCCTCAACCTCGCGCGTGACCCGCAGGGTCAGGCTGACATTGCCACGCGCAAGCGCCTTGCCCAGTTCCGCGCGCAAGGCGGCCTCAAGCCCGTCAATCCAGTCTGGCACGCGAAGGCGCAGATCAAGACCCTTGCCGTTGACGGCACGCAGATCCCAGGTCCAGCTTGCACCCGCCCCCTGCCCACGCGCGGCGGCAAATCCGGTCATCGACATTGTCATGACAGCCCTCGCCCCTGTCGCGCTGCGTTTACCATTTTGTAACTTTGTTCCCCAAAAGCTGCCCGAAACGGGTATGTTAAGACCTTGTTCACGTTGTCCTGTCGCAGGTTCGCGCGCACCCCTCGTTCGCTTAGCAGACAGGGAAGCGCCCGACAACGCTCACAGACAGCGGCAAGGTTTGGCACATGCGCAGAACGACAGGCGGGGATGAAGGCGATGATCGGCGATTTCAACAGCACAACAGACCGCAACGACCAGCCCGTGGCCTGTTTTGCGGAACTGCGCGGCTATTGGGAGGCGCTGCGGTCAGGCAACCGCCTGCCACGCCGGGCTGATCTTGATCCACGCGGGCTGAAGGGTTGCCTGCACCAGACGATGATCGCCGAACAGATCGCCCCTGGCCTTGCGCGCCTGCGTCTGGCGGGGTCGGTGTTTACCGACATCATGGGGATGGAAGTGCGCGGCATGCCCTTGTCAGCGCTGTTTGACCCGATGGCGCGCGCGCCCCTTGAAGCCATCCTGCGCGAGGTTTTTGCCGGCCAGACTGCGGCCACCTTGCTGCTTGAAGCCGAGCGTGGCCTTGGGCGCCCGGCGCTGACGGCGCAGTTGCTTTTGCTGCCGATGTTGGGCGAATTCGGCGAGGTCGACCTTATTCTGGGGGCGCTGGCCTTGCGCGGTTTGGCTGGGCGCACGCCCCGGCGCTTCAGTATCCTGCATGTCCGGCGCGAGGCCCTTTCAGACCCACAGCCCGTTGCCAAAACGCCGGTCTTTGCCGTGCCTTTGACGACAATGCCCCCTGCCGCAGCTGTGCCCTACCTGCGGTTGGTCAAGTAAACCAGCCGCAGCAAAAAGGCCCGCACGCGGACAGCGGGCGGGCCTTTTGGCACTTTACCAGACTTCACCCCGGTGTCAGCTACAGCGCAATGCGCTGCCCCGAACTGCGCAGGGCTGACAACTCTTCTGCCACAAGGAACGCCAGCTCCAGCGACTGGCTGGCATTCAGGCGCGGGTCGCAGGCCGTGTGATAGCGATCCGACAGATCCTCATCCGACACCGCGCGCAAGCCGCCCGTGCATTCGGTCACATCCTGCCCCGTCATCTCGAAATGCACGCCACCCGGAATGGTGCCCTCGGCCTTATGGATGCCAAAGAATTCACGCACCTCGCGCAGAACGCTGTCAAAGGGCCGCGTTTTATAGCCGGAGGCCGCCTTGATCGTGTTGCCGTGCATCGGGTCGCAGGACCAGACCACATTCGCCCCCTCCTCACGCACCGCCTTGATCAGGCGTGGCAGGTTTTCACCCACCTTGCCCGCGCCAAAGCGCGCGATCAGCGTCAGGCGGCCCGCTTCATTTGTCGGGTTCAGCTTGGCCATCAGAACCTTGAGGTCATCCGCCGAAGTCGTCGGCCCGCATTTCAGCCCGATCGGGTTTTGGACACCCCGGCAGAATTCCACATGCGCGCCATCAGGCTGGCGCGTGCGGTCGCCGATCCAGATCATGTGGCCCGATCCGGCCACCGGCAGGCCCGTGATGCTGTCAATCCGGCACAGCGCCTCTTCGTATTCCAGCAGCAAGGCCTCGTGGCTGGTGTAGAAATCCACCGTCGCCAGTGCATTGCTGGTATCGCCGTTCACACCCGCTGCGTTCATGAAATCCAGCGCGTCCGAAATGCGGTTGGAAAGCTCGCGGTAGCGTTCCGCCTTGTCATGTTCGGCAAAGCCAAGGGTCCAGCTGTGCACCCGGTGAATATCGGCAAAGCCACCCGTGCTGAACGCCCGCAGCAGGTTCAGGCTGGCCGCCGCCTGCGTATAGGCCTGCAGCATGCGGTTTGCATCGGGGCGGCGCGATTCCACCGTGGCGTCAAAGCCGTTGATGATATCGCCCCGATAGCTGGGGTATTCCACGCCATCAATCACCTCGGTCGCAGCCGAGCGCGGCTTGGCAAACTGCCCCGCCATCCGGCCTACCTTGATCACCGGCACCTTGGCGCCATAGGTCAGCACCACCGCCATCTGCAACATCACGCGGAACGTGTCGCGGATATTGTCTGCGCTGAATTCCGCAAAGGATTCTGCACAATCCCCACCTTGCAACAGGAAGGCCTTGCCCTCGGCCGCCAAGGCGAGCTGCTTTTTCAGCTTGCGCGCCTCACCCGCAAAAACAAGCGGCGGATACTTTGCCAACTGGGTCTCGACCGTCTGCAGGGCCGCCTGATCAGGGTAATCCGGCATCTGCACCCGCGGCTTTGCGCGCCAGTCTGATTTGCTCCAGCCCTTGGTCATGGCCTGTTCCTTTGTCGGTATCCGCTTAATCCGGCTGGGTTATAGGGGCTGTCACAAGGCAGCGCAAACGGGAAGTTGCACGCCTACCGCCCTGCGCGCATGGCCCGCAGCAGCACATATCCAAGGCCAACCGCCACCGCCCCCGCCCCCAGAAACCCCAATATACTCACCGCCTGCGCCGACGCCGCCTCGAGATTGCCCGCAAAGGCCCGGCCAAGGCCCACATACAGCGCCACCCATGTGCCCTCTCCCAACACCGACCAGAGTGTAAAGCGCGCCAGCGGCATCCGTGCCGCCCCCCCGGCAAGGTTCACATAAGGCCCTAGCGCCGAAAACAGCCAGCGCGTCAGATACACCGCCAGCCCGCCCTTTTGCGCCATCATCTGCGTTGCCCGCACCAGAAGCCCTGCCTTGTCGCGCCCCCGCAGCAAACCCGCTCCGCCCAGACGACCCGCCCAATAGCCCGCCTGATCGCCCGCCACCGCCCCCGCCAGCGCCGCACTGGCCGTAGACAGCAAAGACAGATCACCCGCCGCCACAAACCCGCCCGCCGCCAGCATCAGGATCGAGGCCGGAATGGGCAAGGCCATGCAGGACAGAAAGGTTGCCGCGAACAACATCCATGGCCCATAGGTCGGCACAAGCGCCAGCAGCCACTCCGTCATTCGCCCGCGCCGTTGCCAGTGCCGCCGTGATGCTCGGCCCGCCGCATCTGCCGCACCGTATCCTCGACCAGCTGAATGATCTCTTCCACCGGCACGCCCCGCTGATCCGCGATCTCCTGCAAGGTGAAGGGCCGGCCGTCCACCGGCACCGGCAGGCCCGCCGCCGCATCAATCTCGCGCGGCTCCAGTCCCCAGTTCTCCGCCACCAGCCCCACCGTCATCCACGGCCGCACCGGCCCCGGGCGGTTGCCTTCCCAGCCCAGAATCCCGATGGCCGCATTGACCAGAAAGCCGATGGCCACCAGCGTTGACAGCACGAAAGCAACGGACAGGTAGGGGTGCAGGCGGAACATCTGGCGCATGCCCGGCATCTTTGCCCAAACCAGCACCCTGTCAAGCAGGCTCACCGTCCAGTGATCGCCCTTTCCGATCAGGATGCGGCTTGCGAAAGCGTCCGAATTGGTGTCTTCATGCGTCATTACCGACGCAATCAGGTCGCACAGATGCAAAGCCCGCAGCGCAAGGCAACCCAAGTCAGCAAAACAGCCGCGCCCCGCCGCTTTGTGTTTCTGCTGCTTGACCGCTTTACCATGATCAACTTTGCCGGCGCGATCGAACCTTTGCGCCTTGCCAACCATGTCGCCGGGCATCCGCTTTATACATGGGTTCTGGCGGGCGAAGGCGGTGTGGAAAAGACCTGCTCCAACGGGGCGACGTTCCGCCTTGATCTGGGGCTGGATGAGGTCGATCGTGACGATACCGTTCTCGTCTGCGGCGGTCTTGATATCCAGCACACGACAACCAAGGGCGTGGTCAACTGGCTGCGGCGCGAAGCGCGGCGCGGGGTTACCATTGGCGGGCTGTGCACCGGGGCCTATGCGCTGGCCAAGGCCGGGCTTTTGGATGGCAAGAAGGCGACGGTGCATTGGGAAAACCATGATGGCTTTGCCGAGGAATTCGAAGAGGTGAAGCTGTCGAAATCCGTCTTCGTGATGGATGGCAACCGCTGGTCGACGGCGGGGGGGATCAGCTCCATCGACCTGATGCTGCGCATCATCGCGGCGGATCATGGAGAGGATATGGCCAACAACGTGGCGGATCTCATGATCTATTCCACGATCCGCACCGA
>JALOSF010000134.1 GCA_025458525.1 Cypionkella sp.
AGGGAAAACCGATGCCGACAGCCGCACAGACGATCTTTCACACTGGCAGAATTTACACCGTTGACGGAACCGGCAGCTGGGTTTCGGCGCTTGCGGTCAGCGAAGGGCGCATCCTTGCCGTCGGGTCGGATGAGGACACTCTGGCGCTGCGGGGGCCCGAAACACGGGTGATCGATCTTGCGGGCCGCATGATGATGCCGGCCCTGGGCGATATCCACAATCACCACACCCGCGGCGGCGAGCTTGATCTTTACGAGATGAACTTCACCACCGCCTTGGGCTTTGACGAGATTCTGGCGGCCGTGGCTGAACGTGCCAGCCGCCTTGGCCCGGATGACTGGATCAGCGGCGGCATCTGGAGCAGCAGCCTTGGGCCGCGGCTGGCCGATCCTGCCTCGCGGCTGGCGCTGGACCGGGCGGCGGGCGGCAGGCCGGTTTCGCTGATTGATGACAGCCTGCACAATCGCTGGGTTTCCAGCCGGGCGCTGGAACTGGCGGGGATTACCCGTGACACGCTTGACCCGCCGAACGGGCATATACAGCGCGACGCCGATGGAAACCCGACCGGGGTGCTGATCGAAAAGGCCATGGCGCTGGTGACACGGGCGGCCAGTGCGTCGATCACCGATCCGGTGGGCCGCATCGCGGCCTGTGCGCGCCGGTCGGTCGAGATTCTGAATGGCTTTGGCGTGACCTATTTTCAGGATGCGGTCACCACGCTGGAGATGCTGCAGGCCTTGCAGCAGCTTGATCGGGCGGGCCAGCTGAACGCGCGCGTCACGGGATCGCTGCCCGCCTATGACACGCTGAACGGCACCGATCTTTATGGCGAGGCGCTGCTGGCGCGGCGGGAAGAGTTTCGCAGTCCCCGGATCCGCCCCGATTTCGTCAAGTTCTTCAATGATGGCGTGCCGATGACGCGGACGGCGGCGATGCTGGACGCTTATCTGCCCGCAGCAGACGGCAGCGTGACTGTCTGCCACCCATTCCTGCCGCAACCCGAACTGGTTGCCTGGATCCGCAAGGCGGCGGTGCATGGCATGGGGATCAAGATCCATTGCGCGGGCGATGCGGCGGTGCGCGCGACGCTGGATGCGATTGAAATCGTGCGCGATATCGACGGCCCCGGCCCGATGCACCAGATCGCCCATCCTGGATATGTGCATCCCGACGACATCCCGCGCTTTGCCCGGCTGAATGTACTGGCCGATCTGTGTCCGGCCATCTGGATGCCCTCGGCGCTGATGCAATCGGTGTTTGATGTGATGGGAGAGACGCGGGCGCGGCACTATTGGCCGTTCAAGGACATGAAGGCAGCGGGAACCTTGATGGCCGGGGGGTCGGATTGGCCGGTGATCGGCCTTCCAGACCCGTGGTTTGGCCTGCAAGGCATGGTCACACGCGCCAACCCGCGCGCGCCGGAACTGGGCACGCTGTGGCCCGAACAGGCGCTTGATCTGCCGACCGCGATCGAGGTTTACACGATCAACGTGGCGCGCGGGATGGGTATCTCGGACCTGTGCGGCAGCATCGCGCCCGGAAAGCTGGCCGATCTGATCGTGCTGGACCGCAATCTGTTTGACATTCCCCTGACCGGGATCGCGCAAACCCGCGTGCTGCAAACCTGGTTCGAGGGCCGCCTTGTGCATGAGGCATCGCCGCAATAACCCGGCCAGAAACCTCGTTTACCGGATCAGACCTTTGCGCGCTGCCCGCGCGTCAGGCGGTGCGCGTGCTGAAACTGGGGCAGGTGTCCCGGCTGAACTGCTGCAGGCGGCACGGGCGCGCATCACGCAGGTTGAACCGCAGGTCAATGCGGTGGTGATCCGCGCCGAGGCGCGGGCCAAGGCGCAGTTTGGCGATCTGCCAAGGCTTGCGCCCACCCATGCGACGGCGCCGGGCTGGCTTGCCGGTTTGCCGGTTGGGATCAAGGATCTGGCGCTGGTGAAAGGGCTGCGCGCGACCTTTGGCAACCGGGCGATGAAGGATTATGTGGCGCCCGAAAGTGACCCTTTGGTTGAACGGCTGGACTCACTGGGCGGCATCATCGTCGGCAAGACCGCAACGCCAGAATTCGGCGCAGGGGGCAACACGTCTTCCGAGGTTTTCGGCTTTGCCCGCAACCCGTGGAACACTGCGCTGGACGCGGGCGGCTGGTCCGGCGGGGCGGCGGTTTCGCCGGCCACGGGCGAGCTGTGGCTGTCGCATGGGTCTAATCTGGCCGGATCGTTGCGCACGCCCGCCGCGCTGTGCGGTGTGGTGGGCCTGCGCCCGACGCCGGGGCGCTGCGGCGGGGGACCGACGCCGACCACCTTTGCGCCGGAGGGCATCCAGGGCCCGATGACCCGCGATGTGCGCGATCTGGCGCTGTTTCTGGATGCGATGGCGGGCCATCATCCGCGCCAGCCGACCACGCTGGATGCGCCTTTGGTGCCGTTTCAGGCGGCCGTCAACGCGCCGGATTGCACCTTGCGGATTGCCTTTGCAGAAGATCAGGGCGGCTTTGCCCCGGTGGAACCCGAAATCCGCGCTGTCATGCGCCGCGCCCTTGAGGCGGTGCAAGCCGCCGGGCAGGTGGTGGAGGAGGCCTGCCCTGATCTGCCCGGCCTTTATGAAACCTATGTCGCCCTCCGCGGGATTCATTATGGCAGCGTGAATGCCTTTGTCCCGGCCGAGGTGCAGGCCTGTTTCAAGCCGACGCTGGCGCAGAATACCGCGCAAGGGCGCAACCAGACGGCGCAGGATATCAATCTGGCGATGCGCCAGCGGACCGTTCTGTATCAGATCATGCGCGAATTCCTGCAAGGCCATGGCCTTTTGGCGATCCCGGTCGTCGGCATCGCACCCGGCCCGGTCGAAGAAGAATATCCCCGGTTCGTCGATGGTCATGAAACGGCCGATTATGTGGACTGGCTGCGGTTTTCCTTCCTTGCCACCACCACCACCCTGCCTGCCCTGTCCTTGCCGGTGGGCTTTACCGCCGCAGGATTGCCGGTCGGTTTGCAACTGATCGGCCAGCCCAGGGGCGAGGCGCAGTTGTTGCACGCGGCCCGGCAGATCGAGGACATTCTTGGCCCGCCCTGCACGCCGATTGATCCGATCGTGCCCCGGTGAAACCCGTGGCGCCGAATTCAGCCCTGCGCCGCCACTTGCGGCAAGGTGCGGTAGGTGGCCATCAGGTCATGGAACCGCTCGCCCTGAACGGCAACGTGCCCGCGCAGGGCGGTTTCGGCAGCCGCACTGTCTGCTGACAGCAGCGCCCGCATGATGCTGCGATGTTCGGCCAAGGACTGGTTCATCCGCCCGCCCAAACGCAACTGCATCCGCCGAAACGGCTGCAACCTTTTGTGCAGGCGTTTCGCTTCGGCCGCCAGAAAGCTGTTGCCCGAAGCCTCGTAGATCAGATGGTGGAACCGCTCATTTTCGCGGTAATAGCGATCGGCGTCATCTGCCAAAGCCGCCGCTTCGCAATCGGCAACGGTCTCATTCAGCGCGGCCAGACCCGCAGCCCCAAGCCGTCGCGCGGCCAGCCTGCCGCACATGGCCTCCAACTCGGCCATGACCTCGAACATCTCGACCATTTCGGCACAGCCCGGAATCCGCACGAACGCGCCGCGATGGGGCAAAAGCTCCAGCAAGCCCGAGGCGGCAAGGCCCTGAAACGCCTCGCGCAGCGGGGTGCGCGATACCGAAAACTTCTCGGCCAACCGAACCTCGTCCAGCCGTTCGCCATTGGCGAAGACGCCGGTGACGATCATCTGTTCAAGCTCTTCTCTTACCGCATCGGCCATGCGCAAGGGGGTGGGCTTTGTCATAGCCCAAAAATATGTGGAAATTCGTGTTTACGCAAAGGCTTTTGATGCTGTCCAATGGAGTGGTTTAGCTGGCGCTGATCGTCACCGTGATGCTCGGCGCGGGCCTGCTTGATCAGGATGCCGCGGCGGGCAGGCTGATGACGGGATCATCAGCCCATCGGCGCGATGGTTTCCAGCGTCATGTATCGGGCGCGCTGGGGTAATCCTCCGCATGGTTAAGGGTATGCGAAGGTAGAATTTTCTCGGCAGGATGGACGAGGAGATTCCGATGAAGAAGAGCCGTTTCACTGACTTTGAGGGGACCGTGGCCCCTGATGGGGCCGCGTAAGCCCCAAAAAGCAGATCATGGGCTTGCTGCGCCAGTCGGAGGGCGGGATGCCCGTGCCCGAGCTGTGCCGCGAGCACGGGATCAGCAGCGCCACGTTCTACATTGAGCCGCCAAGGCGCCACTGGTTCGAGCCTGACGGCGAAAGCGGTCCAAGTATGGCGGCATGGATGCGTCCATGATGAGCCAGATGAAGGCCCTTGAGGAGTGAGGGCACGAACGCCACAGGTTCGAGAGAGTGACCGAACAACAAGCGATTGAAGCGCATGTTTGCCGAGGATTGCGCACGCCCAAGACCCACACCTTCCAGTCGGGAAACTGGACGCTGCCCTCGATGGCCATCGAAGTGGCCATGCCCGAGGTGCCGCGGTTCGCGATGTATGCCGGCTGCGTGATGGACCAGTTGTCGTGGCAGATGAACCGCTCGGGCCTGCTGACGGCCACCGCCCGCCTGATCGCCCAAGGCGAGGCGATTGCCGTCACTACCGCAGCAGGGACCACGACCGCGCTGGGCCTGCAGCGCTTCGGCCATTTCAACGGGGTGATGAAGAGGAATGTCAGCAGCTTGGGCAACGTCGTCTCGGCCAAGATCACCTACGCCAACAGCCTCGACCGGATCGAGACGATCCGCAACGACGGCAAGATCGATGGCGCCGATCCCGGCATGGCGGCGCTGACCGGGCGGATCGAGGTGCGGTTCGCCGATAGCGCCCTCGTCACCCAGGCCATCGACGGCTCGCCCTGCGAGCTCGAGTTCGCCTAGAGCCTAGGCGCGAACGCCAGCTTCACCTTCACCGCCCATGTCGGCTATCCTGACGCGGGTCATGGCGGCATCTTCCGGTATCACACCCAATTCGTGCCGAGGGCGCTTGCCTTTCTGGCCGCCTGACACCTCGGACCGGAGTCCCACCGTGAAAGCCTTTGTCGTCGACCGTTACAAGAAGAAATCCCCCCTGCGTCTGGCCGACAGGCCGGAACCGCAGATGGGTGCCGATGATTTGCTGGTGCAGATTGAGGCCGCCGCGCTGAACCAGCTGGACAGCAAGGTGCGGGACGGCGACTTCAAGCTGTTCCTGCCCTACAAGCCGCCCTTCATCCTTGGCCACGACCTTGCCGGAACCGTGCTGCGGGTCGGCGCAAACGTAGGCAGCGTCACGCCCGGCGACCGGGTCTATGCCCGCCCGCGCGACGGCCGCATCGGCACACTTGCCGAAAGGATTGCGCTGTGACGTGTTCGATTACATCGAACGCTTCTACAACCCGCGCAGGCGGCATTCCAAACTGGGCTACCTCAGCCCCATGGAGTTCGAGGCCCGCGCTGTGCT
>JALOSF010000135.1 GCA_025458525.1 Cypionkella sp.
AAGGGCGTTGGCGCGGGTTGCGGCGTCAGTCGACCCCGCCGCCACCCACTTCTCGAAGGGTTCGTTGTCCGACAGGTCTGAGTCCCAGAACGCCGTCTCGTAGTGCTTCATCGTATGGCTGCAGCCGAAGAAATGGTTGCCCGGACCCACTTCGGCGAAGGCGTCTACCGCAAGCTGGTCATCGTCGATCTTGATCCCGTCGAGGTAGGCATGCAGCGCACCGCAGAGGTCGGCGTCCAGCATGAACTTCTCGTAGGACATCGACAGCAGCCCATCCAGGAAGCCCGCCGAATGCAGGATGAAATTCGCCCCGCAATGGATCGCGGCGAGCATGGACATCGTGCCTTCCATCATCGCCTGCCCGTCGGGCAGCTTGGACGTGGTAAAGTTGCCGCTGCACCGGAGCGGCAGGTTCAGCCGCCGCGCAAGTTGGCCGATGACCTGTGACCCGATCGCCGGTTCCGGCGTGCCGAAGGTCGGCGCGCCAGAGCGCAAGGACATCGAGGACAGGAAGTTGCCAAAGATCACCGGCGCGCCTTTGCGCTCCAGCTGTGTCAAGGCAGATCCGGCCATCGTCTCGGCCAGCGATTGCACGATGCCGCCCGCGTTGGTGACCGGCCCCATCGCCCCGCCAAGGATGAACGGCACGATCACCGCAGCCTGGTTCGCCCGCGCATAGGCGCGCAGGGATTTGGTCATGGTGCCATCCCAGACCAAAGGTGAATTGACGTTCACATTGCCCAGAATAACGCAATGATCGTTCACAAACGCCTCGCCAAACAGGATGCGGGCCATTTCGATGCTGTCTTCTGACCGCTCTTCCGCCGTGACCGACCCCATGAAGGGCCGATCCGACAGCTCGATATGCGCCATGACCATGTCGAGGTGGCGTTTGTTGACCGGCACATCTGTCGGCTCACAGATTGTCCCGCCAGAGTGGTGGAAATTCGGGGACGACTGCGCCAGCTTGATGAAGTTGCGGAAATCCTCCAGCGTGCCGAAGCGGCGGCCGCGGTCCAGGTCCATCACGAAGGGGCTGCCATAGGCAGGCGAGAAGACCACGTTCTTTCCCCCGATCCGTACTGAATTGGCTGGGGTGCGGGCGTGCTGGGTGAACTCAGCTGGCGCGGACTTCAGGATTTCGCGCAGCATGCCAGGCGGGAACTTGACCAAAAGGCCCTGAACATCGGCCCCGGCCAGCCGCCAGTGGTCCAAAGACACCGGGTCATCGCGAAACTCGATCCCAGTTTCTGCCAGCACCCGGTCTGCGGCAGCTTCGATCCGCAGCAAGTTTTCTTCCGACAGCACATCATAGGTCGGGATGTTGCGCACGATGTAGGGCCGCCCGATGCCGCCGCCCTTTTGCGCGCGTTCCGCCTGCCGCGCCTGACGGCCTGACCGCACCCTGACCTCGCCCATCGCCGCTCCCCGCAAAACTCGACACCTGTGTCAGGTTTGTCGCAAACGGCCCGCGAGTCTGGT
Organism: Cypionkella sp.; assembly: GCA_025458525.1. Taxonomy (GTDB): domain Bacteria; phylum Pseudomonadota; class Alphaproteobacteria; order Rhodobacterales; family Rhodobacteraceae; genus Pseudotabrizicola. The sequence continues at coordinate 1,483 of JALOSF010000135.1, forward strand.
CAAAGCGCGACATGGCGCGGGCGCAATGCGCCCTCAGGTCACCACATCGGGCGCGGTGCGGCCGGTGTAACCAGCAATCCCGGCCAGCGCATGCGCGGCGCGGATGACCGGGGCGAGCGCCTCTTGCGCGTCAAGGTCCAGCCCCGTTGGCCCGGCCGCATAGCGTTCCAGATAGACCCGCAAGGTAGCGCCTTCGGTGCCGGTGCCCGACAGGCGATAGACGATCCGGCTGCCATCGGCGAACATCACCCGCACGCCCTGTTTCATCGACACCGACCCATCCACCGGGTCGGTATAGGCGAAATCATCGGCTGCGGTGATGGTCATCCCTTCGACCTCGCGGCCCGGCAGGCTGGCCAAGGACCCGCGTAGGGCGGCGAACATGGCATCAGCTTTGGCAGTCTCAATCGCCTCAAAATCATGGCGGCTGTAGTAGTTGCGGCCGTAGGTCGCCCAGTGATCCGCGAGGATTTCCGCGACCGACTGCTTGCGGACGGCGAGAATGTTCAACCACAGCAGGATCGCCCAAAGCCCGTCCTTTTCGCGCACGTGATCCGAGCCTGTGCCGAAGGATTCCTCACCGCAGATGGTTGCCTTTCCGGCATCCAGCAGGTTGCCGAAGAACTTCCACCCAGTGGGCGTTTCATACTTCCCGATCCCCAGCGCATCGGCGACCCGGTCCGCTGCAGCAGAAGTCGGCATCGACCGCGCCACGCCTTTCAGGCCCTTGGCGTAGCCTGGCGCGAGGTGCGCGTTGGCTGCCAGAACCGCCAGACTGTCGGAAGGCGAGACATAGATCCCCCGCCCCACCACCATGTTGCGGTCGCCATCGCCATCGCTGGCGGCCCCGAAATCCGGAGCGGCGTCGCTGAACATCTCATCCATCAGCGCCTTGGCCCAAGTCGGGTTCGGGTCAGGATGCATGCCGCCGAAATCCGGCAGGGGCGTGGCGTTGACGCAAGTGCCCTTGGCCGCGCCCAGCCGGTTTTCCAGAATCTCCACAGCATAGGGCCCGGTCACCGCGCACATCGAATCCATCCGCATCCGGAAGCCGCCCGTGAACATCGCCTTAAGGGCGGGAAAGTCGAACAGGCTTTCCATCAGTGCTGCATAGTCGGCGACAGGGTCGACCACATCGACGACCATCGCCCCCAACTGGTGCCGCCCGATGCGGCCAAGGTCCACATCCTGCGCCTCAAGCACCTTGTATTCGGTGATCGTGGTGGTGCGCTGGTACATCGCCTCGGTCACACCCTCGGGCGCGGGGCCGCCGTTGGGCATGTTGAACTTGACGCCGAAATCTTCTTCCGGCCCGCCCGGGTTGTGCGAGGCGCTCATGATGATCCCGCCATCCGTGCCATTCAGCCGGATCAGGTGCGACGCCGCCGGAGTGCTCAAGATCGCCCCCTGCCCCACGATCACGCGGCTAGCCCCATTCGCCGCCGCCATCCGCAGGATCACCTGCGCCGCGCGGTCGTTGAAATAGCGCCCGTCGCCGCCAAGGACGAAGGTCTTGCCCGCGCAGCCCACCACATCGAACGTCGCCTGGATGAAATTCTCCAGATAATGCCGCCCCATGAAGACCGGGGTCTTCTTCCGCAGGCCCGAGGTCCCGGGTTTCTGCCCGGCAAACGGCGCGGTGGTGACGGTGGTGATCTGGGTCATGGTCTGGCTTCCTTCGGCAGGCCGGTGCGGGACCGGAACAACAGGACAGATTGCGCGGGCACTTCGGTGAACGCAGCGCGCGGCCCCATGTCGGGGCGCGTGGTGTCAAGCAGAAGCTCCCACCCCGGGGCGGTGTCGGGCAGATGCAAGGCTGTGGCCGCACCGGTGTTGAAGACGGCAAAGACGGCGTCCGGGTTCGGATCGCCCCCTTCGGCGGCCATCCGCAATTCGACGCAAAGGCAGCGGAAGGCCGGGTCATGCCATTCCTCAGATTGCGGCACGGTGCCATCGGCGCGGCGCCAGATCACATCCGGCACCCCATCCGAGGGGCGCTTGTGGGCATGCAGGAACCGCCGCTGCCGCAAGATCGGCAAGGACCGGCGCAGCGCCGAAAGCCGGGTGACAAAGGCCAGCAGCCCCGCATCGGCGCGCGACCAGTCGATCCAGCTGACCTCATTATCCTGGGCATAGGCGTTGTTGTTGCCGCCCTGGGTGTGGCCGATCTCATCGCCCGCGAGCAGCATCGGCACGCCTTGCGCCAGCATCAGCGTCGCCAGAAGGTTGCGTTTGCGCAAGCTCCGCGCTGCCAGAACCTTGGCGTCCTTCGTCGGCCCCTCAACCCCCAGATTGTCCGAGTGGTTTTCGTGGTGCCCGTCGCGGTTGTCTTCCCCATTGGCGAAGTTGCGCTTGATGGTGAAGCTGACCAGATCCTCCAGCGTGAACCCGTCATGGCTGGTGATGAAGTTGACCGAGGATGTCGCCGCCCGGCCCGAATGGTCAAACCGGTCGGCACTGCCCAAGACCCGCGCGGCCAGATCGCGCGTCATCCCGGCATCGCCCTTCCAGAACCGCCGCACGCCATCACGGAACTTGTCGTTCCATTCGTGAAACGGGTGCGGATAGCCGCCCAGCTGATACCCGCCCGGGCCGATATCCCAGGGTTCGGCAATCAGCTTCACGCGCGACAAAAGCGGGTCCTGCCGGATTGCATCGAAGAACCCGCCGTTCGGGTCAAAACCATGCACCTCACGCCCCAAGGTGGTGGCAAGGTCAAAGCGGAAACCGTCGACATGGGCGAATTCCACCCAATAACGAAGTGAATCCATCACCATCCGCAACACCATCGGATGGGTCAGGTTCAGCGTGTTGCCGGTGCCCGCGTCGTTGACATAGAACCGCCCGCCCCCCGCCAGTCGGTAGTAGCTGGCGTTGTCCAGCCCCCGGAATGCCAGTGTCGGGCCCCATTCATCACCCTCGGCCGTGTGGTTGTAGACCACGTCCAGAATGACCTCGATCCCGGCCGAATGGAACCGGCGGACCATGGTCTGAAACTCCCACAAAGCCCCCTTCGACATGTATCGGGGTTCGGGAGCGAAGAACGCAAGCGTGTTGTACCCCCAATGGTTGCGCAGGCCCTTGGCCACCAGAAACCGGTCATCAATGAAGGCTTGCACGGGGAGGAGTTCGATTGCCGTGACGCCCAGCTTTTGCAGATGCTCGATAACCGGGTCAGAGGAAAGGCCCAGGTAGGTGCCCCGCAGCCCCTTCTCCACGCCCGAATGCAGCGCGGTCAGTGATTTGACATGCGCCTCATAGATCACGCTATCCACACGCGGCGTGCGGGGTGCGGTGTCATTGCCCCAGCTGAAAGAGGGGTCTGTCACCACCGCCTTCGGCACGGCAAAAGCGCTGTCGCGGGTGTCAAAACTAAGATCCCCGCGGGAGGAGCCGATCTTGTAGCCCATCAGCGCGTCGGACCATTTGAGCCGCCCCTCCAGCGCGCGGGCGTATGGGTCCAGAAGCAGCTTGTTGGGGTTGAACCGATGCCCCTGTTCCGGCGCATAGGGACCATGCGCGCGAAAGCCGTAGACGGTGCCCGGGGTCAGCCCGCCGACATGGATGTGCCAGATATCGCCATCCCGCTCCAGGATCGGCAGCCGCGCCATTTCCTTGCGCCCGTCGCTGGTGAAAAGGCACAGCTCGATCCGTTCAGCATGGGCGGAAAAGACGGCGAAGTTCACCCCATCGCCAGTGAAACTGGCCCCCATCGGCCAGGGCCGGCCGTTGCTGACAGCATGACCTGACAACCGGGCCGGAATTGAGGTGGTCTGCGGCGTCACGCCGTCAGCCTTTCGTAAAGCCCGGCATAGGCGGCGGCGCTGGTTTCCCAACCGACCGGAT
>JALOSF010000197.1 GCA_025458525.1 Cypionkella sp.
TATCCACCCAGATCATGCCCGGGCATTGGTGGATCATGTGAAGGCGGAACAGGTCGGCGAACAGCGCAAAGCTGTCCTTTTTCTCATATTTGATGAAATCGTCGGTATCGATGATCTCGCGCCCGTCGCGGCGGATGACACCGGCAGGGACATTGGGGATATCCTCGTAGGAAAACAGCGTGATGCGCTGGCCCTGATCGACAAAGGATTTCAGGCACAGCTGTTCCAGCCAGCTGAGCGCCCCGCCGATCCACAGCGTTCCAACCTCGCGCACGCGTCCCATCTGCCTGTGCCCCATTGTTTCCTGAAGCCTGTTCTTGCGCCCGAGTCTGGCGGATTTGCGGCGGAACGCCAGCATAATCGGGCGCGGCGGCAGACCGGGCAAGGAAAGGGTGCAGGCATGGGTAAGCGGGCAGAGGTGATCCGGCGGCCGATGGTGGCGCGGCTGCTGGCCGAAGGGGTGGCCGCGCTGGATGCGGTGGCCGAACCGGGCGAAACGGGGCGGTTCCGGGTGTTTCTGGCCGCAGGCACCGACCGGGCGCTGCTGGCGCCCCTGCCCGGCCCCGATTGCGCCCAGGCGCTGGAGGCGCGCGAAGTGTCGGGCGGCATCCTTTATGATGCGCGCGGGGTCACGCGGCTGGCGCTGGCCGAGGGGGCGGTGGATGTGGCACCGACACCGCACGAACGCGATTTGCTGATCGGGCGCAATGTCCTGCTGGGTTTCCGGCTGGAGGAACCGGCCGAAACCGTGGCCGACTGGATCGGCTGGCATGTGGCGCAACACGGGGCGGATGGCGCGCTGGTGGTCAACCGCGCGCCGCCCGAAACCGGGCACGACCGCTTTGCCGAAGGGCTCGCCGCGGCACTGGATGCGCTTGGGGTTGCGGCCCGGGTGGTGGTGGTGGAACCTGATGTTCCCCTGGGCAAGCCGGGGATCGGCCCTGAAACTCACCCCTTCCTCGCGCCCGACGCCCCCGGCAAGGACCGCATGACGCCGCCGGACCCCGACCCCTGGCTGGCCCCCCTGGGCGAAGGGCTGGTGCTGGAGGTGCTGAACCTTCGGCGTTCGATCTGTGCGTTGCGGCCCGGCAAGGCGTGGTGTTCCTGGTCGGGCATCGCATCTATCCGTGGCGGGTGCGCGCGGGCCAGCGCGCGCGGTTCGGCGACCACATTTGCCGCCAGTTCGACGCCCGCCGCGGCATGGCGCGCTGGGGTGTGGCGCCGCACAAGGCGGGGCTGGAAAACACCTGGCGCGGATCGCGCGTGGCTTATGTGAAACCCGACCCGGGGCTGATCGTGCCGTTCTGGCGGGCGATGGCGGTGCGGGTGCCCGGCCGGTCCTCGGCCGAGCTTGCCCCCAAGACCTCGCTGATCGAGGACCCGGGCCTGCTGGCGCTGGCCGAGGCGATGGGCTGGAAACCCGTCCGCGCCCCCGCCAGCGCCATCCGAGCCGAACGCACGGTCGGAAACCGCACGGCGATTGTGACCACGATGAAGAACGAAGGCCCCTTCATCCTGGAATGGGTGGCCTGGCACCGCGCCATCGGGGTGCAGGATTTCCTTGTCTATACAAACGATTGCGGACAAGGGGATCGTGGAACACCGCGTCAACCCGTGGAAACCGGGGGGCGATCTGAAGCCGCAGCATGCCGCCTTGCAGGCCGCCGAATCCGAACCCGCGATCAGGAATGCCGACTGGGCGATCTGCATGGATGTGGATGAATTCATCAACATCAAGCTGGGCGACGGCACCCTGCCCACGCTTTATGCCGCGATGGAGGCGGCCTTGCCCGGCGCCAACATGATCTCGCTGACCTGGCGGCTGTTCGGCAATGGCGATGTGGACGGGTATGAGGACCGCTTTCTGCTCGATCAATTCGCGCTGTGCGCCCCCGAGGTGGTGCGCAAGCCGCATCAGGCCTGGGGCTTCAAGACGCTGTTCCGCAACATCGAGCTTTACAAGAAACTCGGCGTCCACCGGCCGAAGGGGCTGAAGCCCGACCTGTGGGATCAGGTGAAATGGCTGAACGGGTCGGGCAAGCGGATGCCGAAGGAGATGTTCCGCAACGGCTGGCGCAGCACGCTGGAAACCTATGGCTATGACTGGGTGCAGCTGAACCATTATGCCGTGCGGTCGGCCGAAAGCTTTCTGGTCAAGCGGGATCGTGGCCGGGTGAACCATGTCGATCGCGACCAGGGCCTGCATTACTGGTTCCGCATGAACCACAACGTGGAAACCGAACGCAGCATCCAGGCCCGCATCCCGCTGTTGCAGGCCGAATGGGACCGGCTGATGGCCGACCCCGACATCCGCGCCGCGCATCACGCCTGCGTGGCCGCCCACAAGGCCAGGATCGCCGAATTGCAGGCCCGGCCCGAACAGGCGGCCTTTCATGCAGAGCTGACGGGGGACCGGATGCGGCGGCTGTCGCGGCTGACACCGCATTTCGGCTCGGCGGTGTTCAATGCAGGGCCCCAGGTGGTGCCCGACGAGATTGCCCTGGCCGAATCCCTGCCGCCCGGGTTCTTCTTCACCGTGCAGCACGAAGGCGGGGCGGCGCACTGAGCGGGGCGCTCAATCCTCGTCCGGCGGCAGGCCTGCACCGCGGGCGATGAGGCGCGCAAGCAGCGCGTCGAGGTGCGCCACCGCATCAGGCCCCAGCTCGGCGCGCAAGGCGGCATCATAGGCGATGGCCTTTTGCCCCAGATCGGCAAAGACCTGCGCGCCTTGCGG
>JALOSF010000136.1 GCA_025458525.1 Cypionkella sp.
GCGCGTCTTGGTGGAACGCAGCCTTTATGCGCCGCTTCTTGAAAGGCTGGTGGCCGAGGCGCAGAAGATCACCATCGGCAACGGGCTTGAACCGGGCACGCTGCTCGGCCCCCTGGTGAACGCGGCGCAATATCGCAAGGTTCTGGGCTTCATCGACCGGGCCGTCGCGGCAGGGGCGACGCTGGCCACGGGGGGCAAGGCCGACCGGCCCAAGGGGTATTTCGTGGCCCCGACCATCCTGACTGATGTGGCACTGGATGCCGAGGCCTGGGTCGAGGAAATCTTTGGCCCGGTGGTCTGCATCCGCCCTTTCGATTCCGAGGAAGAAGCGATCCGTCTGGCCAATGACACGCGCTTTGGTCTGGCGGCGGCGGTGATGACGACAGATGACGCCCGCGCCGAACGCGTGGCGGCGGCTTTCCGTGCCGGGATCGTCTGGATCAACTGCTCGCAGCCCACGTTCACCGAGGCGCCATGGGGCGGATACAAGCAATCCGGCATCGGGCGCGAACTCGGCCGCTGGGGATTGGACAACTATCTCGAAACCAAACAGATCACCAAGCTGGTCAGCGACCAGCCTTGGGGCTGGTATCTGAAAGGCTGACCCCCATGCGCTGGAGCCGGACCTTGCAGACCGTTGATGTGCATTGCGCGGGCGAGATTGGTCGTGTGATCACCGGGGGCGTGCTGAACATTCCCGGCGCCACGATGGCCGAGAAGCTGCACCACATGAATACGGTGGATGACAGCTTGCGCCGCTGGCTGTGTTCCGAACCGCGCTCTGCCCCTGCGGGGTCGTTCTGCCTGCTGGTCCCGGCCTGCGACCCTGCGGCCGATGTGGGTCTGATCATCCTGCAACCGGATCAGGCACATGCCATGTCTGGCTCGAACGCCATGTGCGCTACGACGGCCCTGCTGGAAACCGGCATGATCCCGATGGTAGAGCCGCAAAGCGTTGTGACCTTTGACACGGCGGCAGGCCTGGTCAAGGCGACCGCCACCTGCGAGGGCGGCAAGGTGACCCGAGTCACCCTGGACATGCCGCCGTCCTTTGTGGCGAAGCAGGATGCGGTGATCGACACGCCGGAATGGGGCGCTGTGCGCTATGATCTGTGCTTTGGCGGGGTGTTCTACGCGCTGGTCGATGTCGATCAGATCGGCCTGACGATTGCCCCGGAAAACGCCCGCCAGCTGGCGATGATCGGGGTGGACCTGCGGGGTCGGATTGCCGCGCAAGAGGCCGCGCCCCATCCGACGACGCCTGCGCTGAATGGTCTCGCCTATGTCATGTTCCGCGCGGACGAACCCGACGGGCAGTTGCGCACCTGCACCACGCTGCGCCCCGGTCGTGCGGATCGTTCCCCTTGCGGCACAGGGTCGAATTCCAACATGGCCGCCCGCGCCGCGAGAGGGCGGGTGAAACCCGGCGATGTGGTTGTGTCACGGTCGATCATCGGGGGCGAGTTCCAGACCGAATTCGTCGCGGAAACGACTGTTGGCCCCTATCCCGCCACCCGCAACCGCGTGTCGGGGCAATGCTGGATCTACGGCCTCAGCCAGATCGGCATGGACCCGACCGATCCCTTCCCGCAGGGGTTTACCCTTTCCGACACCTGGGGCGGCTAGCGCGGGGGGGCGCTGGTTTTTTTGCAGGCCGGGCGCCAGTCCCGCCTGTTGACCTGTTGCCCATGCCTTGCCGCGGTCAGGATCAGGGGTTCGCGCATGTGGCAAGCGCAGTGCCCGTCTGACGCCCGACAGTGCCGATTGCGCGACATGCGGCCCGGGGCAGGCCGCCGGGGACCATGTCCCTTGCGTTATGTTATACTATTACGTATACCGGCGGCCAAGCCTGCGAAAGCGACCCCGATGCCCGTGCCCTTGGCCCGACCCTGCCCGATCGTTGTGGAACGCGGCCTTGTGCTTGCGCCCCGGCTGCCGATCGCCGAGCTGTTGCCATGCCTGCCGGCCCGGGCGGCGGCTGCCACGCTTGGCCATGGCGCAAGGGTGTCGTGATGGCGCAGGCGGCGGGTGGCCTGACCCCCAATCAGGCGCAGGTTACGGGCCACTTGCGGCAGGCCAACGCGCCCCTGACCGCCTATCAGGTGCTGGGCCGGATGCAGGCCGAACGCGGTGCGGTTGCCCCGCCGACGGTCTATCGCGCGCTGAAGGGGCTGCAGGATGCGGGCCTGATCCGCCGGATCGAAACCCTGCGCGCCTGGGCGCCGGCGGCCACAGTCAGCCCCGGCGTGGTGGTGATCTGCGACGATTGCGGCACGGTGCGCAGCATGCAGGCGCCGGATGTGCTGGAAAGCCTGCACCTGTGCCTTGCTGCCGAAGGCTTTGCCAAGGCGCGCCAGACCATCGAGGTGCACGGCCGCTGCGGCGGCTGCGCGGCGGACCAGACATGAGGCGCGACCTGCTGTTGTCCGGGGCTGCGGCCCGGCTGGCTTTGGCCCTTGCCGTGTCGGGGATGCTGTGGCTGGGCCTTTGGCTTGTGGTGGGTTGAACCATGGCCCTGCGCTTGCACGACCTGACCCTTGGCTATGACCGCCACCCGGCGGTGCATCACCTGGACCTTGACCTGCGGCGCGGCAGTCTGACGGCGGTCGTCGGACCGAACGGGGCGGGGAAATCGACGCTGCTCAAGGGGTTGATCGGCGAATTGCCACCACTCGAGGGGCGGATCGACCGGACCACCGCCCGCATCGCCTATCTGCCGCAACTGTCCGAGGTGGACCGCAGCTTTCCGCTGTCGGTGCAGGCTTTCGTTGCGATGGGCCTGTGGCACCGGACCGGGGCCTTTGGCGGGCTGTCCAGCCCCGACCTTGCCCGCGTGGCCGAGGCCTTGGCCGCCGTGGGCCTGACCGGGTTCGACCGCCGCCCGATCGGCGCGCTGTCGGGGGGGCAGGTGCAACGGGTGATGTTCGCGCGGCTGCTGTTGCAGGACGCCGACCTGATCCTGCTGGATGAACCCTTTACCGCCATCGACAGCCGCACGGCACGCGAGTTGCTGTTGCTTGTCAAGCGTTGGCACGGCGAAGGGCGGACGGTGATTGCCGTGCTGCATGACATGGAAACCGTGCGCCAGCATTTCCCCGACACGCTGCTGATGGCACGGGAAAAGGTGGCGCATGGGCCCACAGCGCAGGTGCTGACCGCCGAGAACCTGTTCCGCGCCCGTCAGATGACCGAGGCCTTCGATGACACGGCCCCGGTCTGTGCCCGAGGTGCCGCATGATCTGGCTGACAGACCCCTTTACCGAATTCGTCTTCATGCAGCGTGCCTTGCTGGGCTGCATCGCCATTTCGCTGGGGGCCACGCCCGTGGGCCTGTTCCTGATGCTGCGGCGGATGAGCCTGACAGGCGATGCCATGGCCCATGCCATCCTGCCCGGCGCGGCGGTGGGGTTCCTGATCTCGGGCCTCAGCCTTGGCGCGATGACCATCGGCGGGATCGTCGCGGGGCTGCTGGTTGCCGTGCTGACCGGGCTGGTCGCCCGCGCCACGGCGCTGCGCGAGGATGCCTCGATGGCTGCCTTCTATCTGATCTCGCTGGCGCTTGGGGTGCTGCTGGTGTCGCTGCGCGGGTCGAACGTCGATCTCATGCATGTGCTGTTCGGCACGGTGCTGGCGCTGAACGACGATGCGCTGATCCTGCTTTGCTTTATCACCACGGGGACGCTGGTGACGCTGGCGCTGATCTTTCGCCCCCTGGTGCTCGAATGCGCCGACCCGCGCTTCCTGCGGTCGGTCAGCGGCTGGAGCGGGCCGGTGCATTTCCTCTTCCTCGCCCTTGTCGTGGTGAACCTGGTGGCCGGGTTCCAGGCGCTTGGCACGCTGATGGCGGTGGGGATCATGATCCTGCCTGCCGCAGCCGCGCGGTTCTGGTCGGAAAGCATCGGCGGGATGCTTCTGGCGGCAGCGGTCACGGCCATCGTCGCCTCGTTCATCGGACTTCTGGCCAGCTATCACGCAGGCCTGCCTTCGGGCCCGGCGATCATCCTGTGCGCCGGGTTGATCTATCTTGTTTCGCTGGGCTTCGGCCCGGTCGGCAGCCTTGCCGCGCGCCACTGGCCGCGCCCCCATCTTTCCGCCTGAAAGGATAACCCCATGATCACCCGCCGCCTTCTGCTGGCCACCGCCGCTGCCATCACCCTTGCCGCCCCTGCCTTTGCCGAAGGCAGGCTGAAGGTTGTCAGCACATTTTCGATCCTGTCCGACATCGTTGCCAATGTCGGCGGCGACCGGGTGGAGATCATCACCCTTGTCGGCCCGGATGGTGATGCGCATGTCTACCAGCCTTCGCCCGCCGATGCGCAGGCCGTGGCCGGGGCGGCGGTGATCGTGGCCAATGGTCTGGGGTTCGAAGGCTGGATGGACCGGCTGGTCGAGGCTTCGGGCACCAGGGCCACGATCATCACCGCGTCAGAGGGGATCACCCCGATCGCCTTTGGCGAAGCGGATCATGAGCATGCCGAAGGTGAAGCACATGACCACGACCATGCCAAAGAACAGGCCGGGCACGACCATGATCACGAGGGCCACGACCACGGTGCCTTCGACCCCCATGCCTGGCAAAGCGTGACCAATGTCGCGCTTTACGTCGGCACCATCGCACGCGGGCTGTCTGCCGCCGATCCGGCCGGGGCCGAAACCTACAAGGCCAGCGCCGCCGCCTATCTGGCCGAACTGGACAGGCTGGACGCCGAGATCCGCGCGGTCCTTGCCGCCTTGCCGCAGGACCGCCGCACCGTCGTGACATCGCACGACGCCTTCGGCTATTTCGCCGCCGATTACGGACTGACCTTTGTTGCCCCGCAAGGCGTATCGACCGAGTCCGAGGCATCAGCCCAGGACGTGGCCGCCCTGATCACCCAGATCAAGGCCGAATCCATCGGCGCGGTCTTTGTGGAAAACATCGCCGACCCCCGCCTTCTGGAACAGATCGCGGCCGAAACCGGCGCCCGGATCGGCGGCACGCTTCATTCCGACGCGCTGTCCGGCCCCGAAGGCCCGGCCGCCACCTATCTTGCCATGATGCGCCACAACCTTGGCCAGCTTGCCGAGGCGCTATCGCAATGACGCTGGATGTCGCCATTGTCGGGGGCAGTTTCGCGGGTCTGACCGCGGCGCTGCAACTGGGCCGCGCCAGCCGCAGCGTCGCGGTGTTCGACACCGGCCGGCCGCGCAACGCGGTCTCGCCCGCCGCCCACGGCGTGCCGGGGTGGGACGGGCGCGCGCCTGGCGACATCCTGGGCGCGATCCGGGCGGATGTGGCGGCCTATCCGACGGTGA
>JALOSF010000062.1 GCA_025458525.1 Cypionkella sp.
CAGGAATGCATCGATGAATTGGCCGACGAGGCCGGGGTGGGCGCCCATGTCGCCGGCATCACCGCCCGTGCGATGAATGGCGAGCTGGATTTCGAAGCTGCCCTGCGCGAACGCGTGGCCCTTCTGCGCGACCTGCCCGAGGCGACCATCGCGCGGGTGATCCGCGACCGGATCACCCTGATGCCCGGCGGCCCGGTGCTTCTTGCCACGATGAAGGCGCAGGGCGCCCATGCCGCGCTGGTGTCGGGCGGGTTCACCGCCTTTACCGGGCACATCGCGCAAAGGCTGGGCTTTCACGAACACCGCGCCAACACGCTCTTGGTGGCCGATGGCCGCCTGACCGGCCTTGTTGCCGACCCGATCCTTGGCAAGCAGGCCAAGCTGGACGCGCTGCGTGAAATCAGCGCCCGGCTGGGCATCACGCCGGCCGAGGCCATCGCGGTGGGCGACGGCGCCAATGACCTTGCCATGCTGCAAGCCGCCGGTGCGGGTGTTGCGCTGCATGCCAAGCCATCGGTCGCCGCGCAGTGCAGCCTGCGCGTCAATCATGGGGATCTGACCGCGCTGCTTTACCTGCAAGGCTACACGCGCGAGGAATTCGTGCAATGATCGTCCGCCCGGCCAGCCCGGCCGATGCCGTGGCGATGGCAGATCTTCTGAACCGCATCATCGCCATCGGCGGCACAACCGCGCATCAAACCCCGAAATCCGCCGAAACGGTGCGGCACGATTACATCGACGGGCCAGAGACACTCACCTGCGTCGTGGCCGAGGCGGGGGGCCAGATCATCGGCTGGCAATCGGTCGGCTGGCACCACGGCGATGCCCATATCGGCACCTTTGTCGCCCCCGATGTGCAGGCAAAAGGCATCGGGGCCGCGCTTTTCGCGCAGACCCGCGCCCTGTGCCGCGCAAAAGCCGTCACCGACATCTTCGCCACGATCCGCGCCGATAATGTGCCGGGGCTGGCCTATTACGCCCGGCTTGGGTTCACCGACATCGGGGCAGAGCCGGAGTATGCCCTAAACACCGGGCAAATCGTCGGCCGAATTCACCGCAAGCTCAGCCTGCGCTAAGGTCCAGCCCGCCTTCGGCCCGCAGAAAGGCAAATCCGTTCGGGCCAAGCAGCAGCCGCCCCCCCTCGACATGCGCGGCATGGCAGGGTGCGTCTTCCAGCAAGACACCCTGCGCGGTCAGGACAACGGGGCGCGGCGACAGGTTGAAGGCACAGGCCAGACTTTCGCCGCGCGCAAAGGCCAGAACCGGCTCGGGCACGTCATAAAACCGCGTCCGCCCCAGCCGCAGCGCCGGTGTTGCACGCCGAAACGCCAGCATGTCGCGGTAGAATTCCAGCACCGATCCGGGCAAGCCGTCTTGTGCCGCAATGTTGCGCGCAAGCTGCGGCGCCTTCACGGGCAGCCAGGGGCGCCCCGTGGTAAAGCCGCCATGGTCAGAGGCATCCCACACCATCGGCGTGCGACAGCCATCGCGGCCCTTGTAATCGGGCCAGAACCGGATGCCGGGGGGATCGGTCAATTCCTCGAACAGGACATCCGTCTCGGTCTGTCCGGCCTCCTCGCCCTGATAGAGGCAGATCGACCCCTCGAACGACAAAAGCATTGCGGCGGCGAGTTTGGCCACAGCATCGGGCGCGCCATGAACGGCCCAGCGCGTGGCATGGCGGATCACGTCATGGTTGGAAAACGCCCACATCGGCCAGCCCTGCGGTGCGCCCTTGAAAAACCCCTCGATCTTCTCGCGGAAATGGCCTGCGGTGAAGTCTGGGCCCAGCATGTCAAAGCTATAGGCCATGTGCAGCCGACCGGGCTGCGTGTATTCGGCCATGATCGCCACATTGCGCCAGGGTGCGTCGCCCACCTCGCCCACCATCGTGCGGTCGGGGTAAGCGTCGGTCAGCGCCCGCATCCGTTCCAGCCAGCCCGGATTTTCGGGGCGTGACTTGGAAAACAGATGATCCTGCATCTCATAGGGGTTGACCGGCGGGCGATTGTCCCGCGACGGCATCGGCCCGTTCGACCGCAGCTGCGCATCGTGGAAATAATAGTTCACGGTGTCCAGACGGAACCCGTCCACCCCCCGATCCAGCCAGAACCGCAACACCGACAGCGCCCAGTCCTGCACCTCGGGGTTATGAAAATTGAAATCCGGCTGGCTGGGCAGGAAGTTGTGCAGATAATACTGCCGCCGACGCGAATCCCATTCCCAGGCCGATCCGCCAAACACCGACAGCCAGTTGTTGGGCGGGCTGCCATCGGGGCGCGCATCGGCCCAGACATACCAGTCGGCGCGCGGGTTGTCGCGGCTGGCGCGGCTTTCGCGGAAAAACGGGTGCTGGTCGGAACTGTGGGAAATCACCTGATCGATGATGACCCGCAGCCCGAGGTCATGCGCCCGCGCCACCAGCGCATCAAAAGCCGCCAGATCGCCAAACAGCGGGTCCACTTCCATGTAATCGGAAACGTCATAGCCCATGTCGGCCATCGGGCTTTTGAAGATCGGGGACAGCCATACCGCGTCCACCCCCAGCGCCGCCAGATGCGGCAGGCGCGCGGTGATCCCGGCCAGATCGCCGATCCCGTCACCGTCAGAATCCTGAAACGACCGCGGATACACCTGATAGGTCACAGACCCACGCCACCATTCCGACATCGCCACACTCCGCAGATTTTTTGCCACTCAAACCGTTTTGGAAAACCGGGGCAAGCGGCAATCGTGCCAAAGCCGCAGTTGCCCGTCAGCCGCATACCGATGTATGCAAAGCCATGCGCGAAAGCCTGACCCAGATCTATGACGCCCACGTTGCCGCCGGCACCTTGCGCCCCGATCCGGCGCAGCATGCGGTGCTGCCGCTGCTTGATACCCTGCGCGACTGGCTGGAGCAGACTGCCACGCGGCGGACCGGCCTGTTTGCCGGGCTGTTCGCCAAACCGCTGACCCCGCCAAAGGGGCTTTACCTTTGGGGGGGCGTCGGGCGCGGCAAATCCATGGTGATGGACCTTTTCTTTGCTGCGACCCAGATCGCGCAAAAGCGCCGGGTGCATTTCCACGCCTTCATGCAAGAGGTGCATCACGGCATTCATGCAGCCCGGCAAAAAGGCGTCGAAGACCCGATTGGTCCGGTCGCCGATGCGATCAGCAAGGACACCCGCCTGCTTGCCTTTGACGAAATGCAGATCACCGACATCACCGATGCGATGATCGTGGGGCGGCTGTTTGAAAAGCTCTTTGCCGCAGGGGTTGTCATCGTCACCACGTCGAACCGCCCGCCGGATGACCTTTACCTGAACGGGCTTAACCGGGCGCTGTTCCTGCCCTTCATCGCCCTGCTGAAGGACCGGCTGACGGTGCACGAACTGCAAAGTCCGAATGACTACCGCCAGCATCGGCTTGCCGGGGAAAAGGTGTATTTCCACCCCGCAGGCAAGGCCCGCCCGCAGATCGACGCGATCTGGAACGACCTGACCGGCCATGCCCCCGGCGGGCCGTTGCGCCTGCCCGTCAACGGGCGCGAGGTCGAGGTGCCGCGCTTTGCCAACGGCATCGGCCGCGCCACGTTCTGGGAGCTTTGCGCCCGCCCGCTGGGGGCCGCGGATTTCCTTGCCATCGCAGCGGCCCTGCGCGTCCTTATCCTCGAAGACATTCCGCAGCTTTCCGCCAGCAATTACAACGAGGCAAAGCGTTTCGTCACGCTGATCGACGCCTTGTATGAGGCGAAGGTCCGCCTGATCTGCTCGGCCGCGGACGAACCGGAACGGCTTTACACCGAAGGCACCGGATCGTTCGAATTCGAACGCACCGCCAGCCGCCTGCGCGAAATGCAGGGCGCGGACTGGGGGCAGGGTTAATTCCGCCTTGCCACCTGCGCGCGATCCGTCAAGGGTAGGATACCCTTTGTGCGCGTGGGACGATCTGCATGAAACAACAAGACAATCGGGCATGGCTGTTGCTGCTGCCGGCCTGTGCCGTGATGGCCTTTGTCGGGCTTGTGCCGCTCGTGACGGTGCTGAACTTTTCCTTCCACGATATTTTCACGCTCGACTCGATGCATTGGGTCGGGTCGGAATGGTATGAAAGCATCATCACCTCGCCCGCGTTTCACGCCAGCCTTGCGCGCAGCCTGTTGTTCTCGGCTTTGGTCTTGGGCGTGCAACTGCCGCTTGGAATTGCAGTCGCGCTGATCCTTGTGCGGGCGGGGCGGCTTGGCCTGCTGCTGTTGCTGCTGGTGGCCGTGCCCCTTGTGGTGCCGTGGAACATGATCCCGATCATGTGGCTGTCGCTGGTCAACCCCGAGACCGGGCTGGCGGGGCGGGCGATGGCGGCACTGGGCCTTGCGTTCGACTACAAGTTTACCGCCTGGCACACGTGGGTGCTATTGGTGGTGATGGACACCTGGCATTGGCTGGGGTTGGTCGTGATCCTTGCCTATGCCGGGTTGTCGGGCATTCCCCCGGCCTATCATCAGGCGGCCGCGATCGATGGCGCCTCACGCTGGGCGGTGTTTCGCTATATCGAATTGCCCCGGATCATGGGCGCGCTGTTCATCGTCATCCTGTTGCGGTTTGTGGACAGCTTCATGATCTACACCGAGGCGTTTGCGATCAACGCGGGCGGTCCGAACGGCGCCACCACCTTTCTGTCGCTCGCCTTGGGAGAGGAGATCAAGGGGTTCAGCTATGGCTCTGCGGCCGCCCATGCCATGGTCTATTTCCTGATCGTCGTGACGGTCGTGCGCATCTTCGTCACCGTCACCGACCGCCACGCACGCAGCGCACAAGGGGGAACGCCATGATCCGGCGCGTGCTTACCGCATTGGCTCTGGTGCTGCTGGCCGGGTTCATCCTGATGCCGCTGACGCAAACCATCCTGCTCAGCTTTACGGCCACGCTGCCGCATGACGGGCTGCGCGAAGGCCAGTTCAGCCTGATCAATTACCGTAACATCTTTGCGACGCCCGCGCTGGTCGATTCCCTGCGCAATTCGCTGATCTATGTGCTGCTCAACGTCGCCCTTTGCCTTGCCGCAGCCCTGCCGGCGGCCTATGCCTTTGCGAGGTTCCGCTTTGTCGGGGACCGGCACTTCCTGTTCCTGATGCTGGCCTTTCGCGTCACGCCGCCGGTGGTGCTGTCGCTGCCGATCTTCATCCTGTTCGCGCAAGTCGGGCTGGTGAACAGCCCTGTCGGCATCGCGCTGGTGCATTGTCTGTTCAACCTGCCCATCGCGATCTGGATTCTGGAAAGTTTCATTCGCGCCGTGCCGCGCGAATTTGACGAAACCGCCTTTCTGGACGGCTACAGCTTGCCCCGGTTCTTCCTGCGCCACCTGATCCCCGCCATCGCGCCGGGCATCGGTGTCGCCGCCTTCTTCTGCTTTGTGTTTTCCTGGGTCGAGGTGGTGTTTGCCCGGATCCTGACCGTGACCGATGGCAAACCGATCACCATGGCCATCAATGCCTTGTTCAGCTTTCAGACGGACATGGGGCTGGTGATGGCGATGACCGTTTTTTCACTCTTGCCCGGCTTGGCGATGATCTGGTTCGTCCGCAACCACATTGCCCGCGGCTTTGTCATCCGCACCTGAAGGCGGGTGCAGCAAGGCGTTGCGCCCTGCTGCACCCCTGTCTTACGCGTCGATCCCGGCGAATTCGTGATCGGCAGGGCGACCTGCCTTGGCCGTCCGGTCCAGCCCGAGGAACAGCACGATGTTCTTTGCGACATACAATGTCGAATAAGTGCCGATCACCACGCCAAACAGCATCGCAAAGACAAAGCCACGGATCACATCACCGCCAAAGACCAACAACACCACCAGCGCGATCAGCGTCGTTGCCGCCGTCATCACTGTCCGACTCAGGGTTTCGTTGGCCGACAGGTTCATCAGATCGCGCAGGGGCATTTCCTTGTATTTCGCAAGGTTTTCCCGCAGCCGGTCAAAGATCACCACCGTGTCATTCACGCTATAGCCCAGAATGGTCAGAAGGGCGGCCACAATGGTCAGGTCAAAGCGCAACTGGAACAGGGCAAAGACCCCGACCGTCACCACCACGTCATGCACAAGCGCGGCCACGGTGCCCAACGCAAACTGCCATTCGAACCGCAGCCAGACATAGGCAAGGATGCCCGCCGCCCCGGCCCCGACCGCGATCAGCGCCAGCCAGATCAGTTCGGCCGATACCTTTGGCCCGACCGATTCCACAGCCGTGAACCGGATGTCCGGGTCCACCGCCAGCAGCGCCGCCTGCACCTGTGCGATCCCTTGGGCAGAAATCGCCTCGGCCCCGTCCTGGGCCTGCACCCGTATCATCGTCACATGCTGGTCAGGCCGGAACGCCGGGTCGAACACTTCGGAAATTGTCACATCCCCCAAGGCCATGCCCGACAGCGCATCGCGATAAAGGCCCACATCCACCTCTTGCGTCGTTTCAGTCCGAAAGGTGGTGCCGCCCTTGAAATCGATCCCGAAGTTCAACCCCATGGTCGCCACAAGCAGCAAGGACGCGATCACCGCCACGCAAGACGCGCCGAACGTCGCCCATTGCCAGCGGAAAAAGTCGATCCGCGTGTTGTCCGGGGCCAGCTTCAGCCAGCCCTTGACGCGCAGCACCTTGGGCCGCCGCCGGATCATCCACGTCTCCACTATCAGCCGCGTCACATAAACGGCCGTGAACATCGAGGTCAGGATCCCAAGGCCGAGCGTGACCGCAAAGCCGCGCACCGCGCCCGACCCGATGGCAAACATGATCACCGCGGTCAACAGCCCGGTGATGTTGCTGTCCATAATCGCCGAAAGCGCCTTGTCGAACCCGATGCTGACCGCCTGACCGGGGCTGCGCCCTGTCCGCAATTCCTCGCGGATGCGTTCAAAGATCAGCACATTGGCATCGACCGCCATGCCCATCGTCAGCACGATCCCCGCAATACCGGGCAGCGTCAGCGTGGCCCCCATGACCGACAAGGCCGCAAACAGCAGCAGCATGTTGACGCCAAGCGCGACATTGGCAATGACGCCAAAGCCGCCATAGCAGGCCACCATGAACACAACCACCGCAGCCATGCCGATCACGGCGGCGCGCTTGCCTGCATCGATGCTGTCTTGCCCCAACTCTGGCCCGATCGTGCGCTCCTCCAGAAAGGTCATCTTTGCGGGCAAGGCTCCGGCGCGCAACAGCACCGCAAGCTCGGTGCTTTGTTCCACCGTGAAAGACCCGGTGATGATGCCTGACCCGCCGGGAATATGGCTCTGGATCACGGGGGCCGAGATGACCGCGCCGTCCAGCACGATGGCAAAGGGCTTGCCGATATTGGCAGCCGTGTAATCGCCAAACACCCGTGCGCCGGCGGGACCAAAGCGGAAATTCACCGCCGGCCGGTTGTTCTGGTCAAAGGCAGGTTGCGCATCGACCAGATCTTCGCCGCTGACCACGGCCTCGCGGTCCAGAACATACCGGACGCCGGGCTCGTCCAGCGCGGGCAGCACCATCTCGGCCCCGCGCGCCTCTGCGTCATCGCTGCTGACCCGGCCCAGCACCGGATGAAAGGTCAGCTTGGCGGTGGTCCCGATCAGGTCTTTCACCTCGGCGGCAGAGCCGATCCCCGGCACCTGGATCAGGATGCGATTGTCGCCCTGACGCTGAATGGTCGGCTCGCGGGTGCCCACCTCATCCACCCGGCGGCGGATGATTTCGAGGGTTTGCTGCAAGGTGCGCTCATCGCTCAGCTTCTTTTCCGCCTCGGTCAGGGTCAGGATGATCGTGTTGCCCTCGGCGGTTGCGGTGAAATCGCTCTGCCCGGCGCCGGTCAGCGACATGACCGGCGTTGCCAGAGCCTGCACGGCGCGCAGCGCCACCGGAACACCCGCCGGTTCCGACAGGGTAATCCGCAGGCTGTCGGGCGCAGACGTCTCGCGCCGCACCGTGCCCACCTCGGCCCGCAGCGGGCGCAAGGTATCGCGCACCTGCCGCCACAGCTGATCCATGCGCGCGGCATAGACATCTTCGACCTGAACTTCGGCCAGAAGATGCGCCCCGCCCCGCAGGTCAAGACCAAGCGCCACAAGGCCAGAGGGCAGCCAGGATGGCCAGGCGCCAAGGTCGGCCTGCTGCTCGGCGGTCAAGACCGGGGGAGGTTCGGTCTGGCTGAGTGCAAGCGCATCGTTGTGCCGCTCGACGGCGGGGTAAAACGCATTGGGCAGCGCAAAAAGCAGCCCCCAGATGCAACCCAGATGCAAACGGCCCAGATGAAAAGCCGTTTCCAGATGACGGTTCGGGTCATGAAGGGTCCTCGCGCCCCTGCGCGCAGGCGCTGGCCAAGGGCCAGGGCACAGCGGGGGCTGATCTGTGAAATTCTATGGAAGGGTGCAGCCGACAGTGCCCGGCAAAGGCGCGCTATCGGACGAAAAACGTCTGGCTCAGGCTGCGGGCGGGGCGCGCGGTTCGGGCCGGGCATGGGCTGGCCCGGGCAGCGCAAGATGCGGCCGGGCCGGATCTTGCACAGCAAGGGCAGGGACCGCGGCCTGCGCCACCGCCGCAAGCACCAGCGCAAGGTCCGGTCCGGTGGCAAGGCGATCCTCTGTCGCGCGCGGCTTGAGGCTGGTCTTGACAAGCGTCGCGGCAAGGTCTGGCGTCGGGGTCAGCGCAAGGGTCTGTGCCGCCACCCCAGCCTTGGGCAGGGCCAGCGGCGCCTTCGGCCCCAAGACCCACGCAAAAAGCAGGGCCATGACCAGACAGAGGGCGAACCCTGTCCTCTGACCCGTGGCTTTGATCGTTGCGCGCACCATGCCCTCATCATCTCAGTCTTGGCGCGCCTTGGCAATCGCCGCTGAACTGCATGGCCAAGTCGTCGGCATAGCCCGGACGAGGGGCGCCTGCCCGGGGCAGGAGATGCCAGCTCAGGCCCAGGCCTGCCACAGCAGCCGGGCAGCCATCAGGCTTGAGGTCGCAACCAGCAAGGGCTTGATCAGCCGCGCCCCGATCCGCATCGCCAACCGCGCGCCCAAGGCTGCCCCCGCGATCTGGGCCACCGCCATCGCCATGCCGACCGCCCACCACATCGCCCCCGAAAAGGCAAAAACCGCCAGCGATCCAAGGTTGGAGGCAAAGTTCAGAAGTTTGGTATGCGCGGTCGCCTTGAGCACGCCATAACCCGCCAGAAGGATGAACCCGAGCATGAAGAAACTGCCCGTCCCCGGCCCGAAGAACCCGTCATAGGCCGCGATCAGCGGGACGGCGGTAAAGGTGAACACGCCCGGCCCCATCCGTTGCACCCGGTCCTGATCGGTCAGTCCCGGCTTGATCGCAAAGAACACCGCCACCGCGACAAGGATGATCGGCATGACCACCCGCAAGACCTCGGCCGGGATCAGATGCGCGACCAATGCCCCGGCGCCGCCCGCCACCGCACTGACCAGCGCCATGCCAAGCTGATCTGACAGCCGGACATGGCCCGCGCGCGCATAGCTGAGCATCGCGGTTCCAGATCCGAAAGTGCCCTGCAATTTGTTGGTTGCCAAGGTTTCCACCGGGTTGGCGCCCGCAAGCAGCAGCGCGGGCACCGTGATCAGGCCACCTCCGCCCGCGATCGAATCGACGAACCCCGCCACAAAGGCCGCAAGGATCAACAGCCCGACAAGATCGGCGGTCACTTCAAACATATCGGCCCCTTCGTGTTGCGGGGCCGTTCTGACCAGTCGTCACCCCAAAGTAAAGCCCGTCAGCGGGCCACCCAATGCACGCCAGCCGGGGGGATGGTCACGCCGGCCCAGTCCACCGGCACCGGGTTGTAGTTGAACCAGAAGCGGTGCGTGTCACTGTCGCGCCGCCGCAGGCCCACCGGCATCGGCTCCACCTCCAGCCCGGCACGTTGGCAGGCCGCCGTCAGAATACGGTCCAGCGCCGCGTCATCCGGCCAACCCGCCAGATAATGCAGCCCGCCCGCCGCGATCAGCGCCGGGAACCCGTCTTCGGCCTGTTCCAGCACCGCAGCCTCGGTGTCCAGCTTTTCGCGCCAATGCAACAGGCTGCCCCCGGCCTCCAGCGGCACCGGAAGATCGGGCGGCAGGCTTTCCACCCGCATCACCGTGGCATGCAATCCGGGCAGGTTGGGCGGCAACGGCACGGGGGTCGAGAATTCGGTCGTTTTCGAATTGCTGCGCGGGCCGATGATGCTCTGCCCGCGATGGGCCGCAAGGGCCGCAAGCAGAGCGTCCGACAGTGTTGCCACACCAGGCGCCAGCACAAGCGGATAGGCCGACAGATCGGCGGTGTCGGGCGGCAGGATATCGACGTTCAACCCAAGCCGCCGCAGCCCCTTGTAAACATGAAATACCAGCCGGAAATAATCGAAATCGCGCCCCTGCGGCTGGGTCTGCCAGGCCCAGGCCGAGGCGTAGTCGAACACCAGCCCCACATCGGCCTGTGCCGTGCCCTGCTCGGGCATAAGGGCAAGTTCGCGCGCCACCACATAGGCCTCGTCATGCGCGGGCGCAGGCACGCTGTCAGGGCGCAACAGCCCCGCGTGCATCTGTTCCTGCGCAAAAGGCGCCTGACGCCAACGGAAATAGCACACCGCCTCGGCCCCATGGGCAAAGGCCTCCCAGGCCCAAAGCCGGGCCATGCCGGGCAGGGGATCGGGGTTATAGGGCGCCCAGTTCACCGGGCCGGGCTGCTGTTCCATGATCCACCACCGCCCGCGCCCGACAGCGCGGTAAAGATCGTGGTGGAAGGCCTGCAAGTCGGGGTCGCCCTGACGCGCAAAACGCCGCTTGTGTTCTGGCGTCGCCTCCAGCCGATCGGACAGAAAGCCCAGAGGGTAGCTGTCCCAAGACGCGATATCGAGATCGGCCCCCACATCGAAGTGATCGAAATCGGTGATGCGGCCCATGTAGTTGTGGGCAATCGGGGCATCGGAATACCGGCGGATGATCTCGGTTTGCAGGCGGTTGAAACTGACCACCTCGTCGCTGGCAAAGCGGCGGAACGCCATCACATGCGCGGGGTTCGCCTCTGTCACGGTCAGGTTGGGCAGACCGATGTCATCGAAGCGGTCGTAATCCATCGACCAGAACACATTCCCCCAGGCCCGGTTCAGCGCATCCGTGGACTGATAGCGTTGTGCGCACCAATCCCGAAACGCGGCCAAAGCGGCAGGGGAATATGACAGAACCGTATCATGGCACGCATATTCATTGTCAGTCTGCCAAGCCGCAACATACGGGTTGCGGCCATAGCGTTCGGCCATGGCCTGCACGATGCGGGCACATTCCCGGCGATAGCCCTTGTGCGAAAAATCGTAATGCCGGCGCGATCCGAACCCGCGCACGCGGCCTTCACGGTCCACCGCCAGCATGTCGGGGTGCCGGTCGATCATCCAGCGTGGCGGGGTGGCGGTGGGGGTGCCCAGCACCACCTGCAACCCATGGCGGCCCAGCGTCTCGATCGCGTGGTCAAGCCAGCCCCAGTCATAGGTGCCGGGCACGGGCTCCATCCGCGCCCAGGCGAATTCCGCGATCCGGACCCAAGTCAACCCCAGCGCCGCCATGCGGGCGGCGTCCTCCTCCCACTGGGTTTCGGGCCAATGCTCGGGGTAATAGCAGACGCCAAGGGTGCGCTTCATCGGGGATCGTCCAAGGTTGGGGGTCAAAGCAGGACGCGCGGTTCGGCGCGGCCCGTGTGGGGGGTCTCGACGGCAAAGGTCTGGCCATTGGCGCGGTTGCCATCGGTCAGATCGCGCGCGGCAGAGGTGCAGAACAGCCGGGTCAACTCTGGCCCGCCAAAGGCCGGGCAGGTGGTTTGCGGGCAAGCAAACGCATAGCTGGCCAGCTTTTCGCCACCGGGGACATAGGCCTCGACGCAGGCCCGGCCCCAGAAGGCGATCCAGAGATTGCCCGCGGCATCGGTGACGGCACCATCCGGATACCAGCCTTGGGCCGTGAAATCGAGCGCGACCTCGGGGGTGGCGCAGGGCCAGCCCGCGCTGTCCAGCGCCACGCGCATCACGCGATGGGTTGGCGTGTCGCTGAAGTAGGCCGTGCGACCGTCTGGCGCAAAGCATTGCGCGTTGGGCACGGTGATACCGCCCCAGAGTTTGCGCAGCTCGCCCTTGTAAAAGCGGTAGAACGCCCCGGCGCCCTTGCCTTCGGCCTTGGCCATCGTGCCGATCCAGAACCCGCCCATCGGGTCGGCACGGCCGTCATTGGACCGGTTGGTCGGGATGTCATCTTCCAGCGCGCACAGCGTTTCCTCGGCCCCGGTGTCCAGATGGAACCGGAACAGGCGGGTTTCCGAGGCGATCAGCACCTCGTCCCGGCTGATCCATCCGGCAGCGCTGACCATTTCGGGAAAGTCCCAGTGGCGGGATGCGCTGTGCAGGCGGCGGCCCACGATATCGAACCACAACAGCTCGCCCCGTTCCGGGTGCCACAGCGGGCCTTCGCCAAGGGTGCATTGCGTGGCGTCAAACACGGTCATTGGATGGCCCGGTCATAGGCCGCGACGATGGCCTGCGCCCGCTCGGCCACTTCGGCCGCCGACAGGCCGGGGGTGTAAAGCGCCGTTCCGATGCCAAAACCATCGGCGCCCGCCTTGACCCAGTCGGCAAAGTTTTGCGCGCCCGCCCCGCCCACGGCATAGACCTGCGTGCCCTTGGGCAGCACGGCGCGGATCGCCTTGACCCCGTCAGGCCCGATCAGCGAGGCGGGAAAGATTTTGAGCCCATCGGCACCGGCCTTCAGCGCGGCAAAACATTCGGTCGGCGTCATCACGCCGGGCCAACTGTCCATCCCGCGCGCCTTGGTGGCGGCGATCACCTCGGCGTCGCAGTTCGGCGACACGATCAGCCGGCCCCCCGCCGCCTGCACCGCTGCCACATCGGCAACGGTCAGCACGGTGCCCGCCCCGATCTGTGCGCTTGCCCCAAAGGCCTCGGCCATCGCGGTGATGGATACCAGCGGATCGGGCGAGTTCAGCGGCACCTCGATCCGGGTAATCCCGGCGGCGATCAGCGCCTTTGCCACCGGGACGGCATCAGCCGGGGTGATCCCGCGCAGGATGGCAATCAGGTTGCGATGCGTCATCTGGCAGTCTCCGATGTGCGGGCAAGGCTGGCGAGGCCGGCAAGGGTGCATTCGGTGGCGGGCAGCAGCTGTGCGCTCAGCCCTTGGGCGGCCAGCGCGCGGGCATAGCTTTGGCACAGCGCATCGGCCCCGATCAGGGTAACAGGCTGACCGAGCCAATAGGGCTTGGCGGCGGCGAGTTCGATCCCGATCAACAGCCCCGATAGCCGCGCCCGTGCAGCGGCGGGCGACAGGTCGGCGATCAACCCTTCGGCCCGCAGGGTAAACAGCAGCGCCCCGATCCGGTCGGGCCGCGACAAGGCATCCGACAGGCCCGTGTCAAAGGCCGCGTCATCCCAGCCGCCCCCCGCCATGCCGTGCCGCAGAACCGATTGCTGCGACAACAGGGCAAACAGCTCTCCGGTCAGGTAGGTCTGAAAGCTGACCACCTCTCCGGCGCTGATCTGCGCCCATTTCGAATGGGTGCCGGGCAGGCATAGCACCCCGTCAAAGGCGGGGCGCAGGGCAAGCGCCCCGGCGATCTGCGTCTCCTCGCCGCGCATCACATCGGCAGGGCGGGCCTGCTTCAGGCCGGGCGCGATATGCACGGCGATGCGAGGGTCTTGCACCGGCACGCGCACCAGACCGCCGTGATCCAGCGGCGCGCAGGGCACGGCGCGGTAAGGGGCCTCGAACCAGCCTTGCCGGCTGCCGACCATGCCGCACGCGATGACAGGCGTAACACCCTGCCCCAGCCACGGCGCGATCAGGGCCAGCAACGCAGGCTCGAACTGATCCCGCGCAAGCCGCCCCATGCCATCGTCCGATGCGGCATGGGCCAGAACGCCCGTCGGCCCCATCGCCCAGGCGCGCAGGTTCGACGTGCCCCAATCGACGGCGATCCAGTCTGGCGTCACAGCCGCTCTCCTTCGACAACCCACATCGTGTCAGGCCATGCCACCGGCAACAGCACCCCCTGCCCCATCAGCGCACGGCCCGAAAGGGTCAGCGGCCCCTCCTTGAGCGCATTGGGCCCCCGCGATTGCGGCGGTCTGTCGCCCGGATTGCGCAACGCGATACGGTAGCGCGCCGCCGGGTCAAGCCCGGTCAGCCGCAGCGGCCGGGGCAGGATCTGCACCGTCTGGTCATGCTGTCCGGCAAAGAGGACAAATCGGCTGCCATCGGCGGCCAATTGCATCTCGGCCGTCACCGCCGGATCGGCGCTGTCCAGTCGCAGGATCGTGCCCGCCATCATCCAGCCGCGGTTTTCCTTGAACCAGGCCGTCACGTCACGCAGGATCGCGGCATCGGCGTCGGAAATCTTGCGCGGGTCCATCTCGAACCCAAAATGCCGCTGTGCCGCGACCCAGGCGCGAAAGGCCATCGGCAAGGCGCGGCCCGTGGTATGGCTGTGCAAGGCGCCGACATGGCTGCCCGTCACACAGGACGGCAGGAACAGGGCGGCGTCGTGCTGCATCCGCAGCCGTTCCTGCGCGTCGATGCAATCCGACAGCCAGACACGATGCGTCCGGGCAAGGATGCCTGCATCGATCCGCCCCCCGCCCGAGGCACAGCTTTCGATCTCGACCCCCGGATGGGCGGCGCGCAAACGGTCGAACAGCGCATAGACACCTTGGGTCTGTGCCGCATCGACCACAGGCAGCAGCCGGTTGTGATCCCATTTCACATAGTCGATGTCATGCGCGCCAAGGATCGCAGACACGGCAGTGAACAGGTAATCGCGCACCTCGGCGCGGGACAGGTCCAGCACCATCTGGTTGCGGCCCGTCACCTGATCTGCGGGCCCCAACATCCAGTCGGGATGGGCGCGAAACAGATCGGACTCGGGGTTCACCATCTCGGGCTCGAACCACAGGCCAAAGGTCATGCCAAGGCTGTGGACATGGGCGATCAGCGGGGCCAGCCCGTCTGGCCATTTGCGCCAGTCGATCGTCCAGTCGCCCAAAGAGGTGGTGTCATCGTCGCGCCGTCCGAACCAGCCATCATCCAGCACAAAGCGTTCCGCCCCAAGCGCAGCCGCGCGGGTGGCGATGTCAGACAGATCGGCAAGGCTGTGATCGAAATAGATCGCTTCCCAGCAGTTGTAATGCACCGGACGTGGGCGCGCCGGATTGGGCCACTGGATCACACGGTCGCGGGTATCACGCTGAAACGCCGCTGCGATGCCGTTCAGGCCGTGTGCAGAATGCACCGCCACCAGATCTGCCGTCTCGAACCGGCGGCCCGGTTTGGTTTCTGCGCCAAAGGCTGCGCCGAATTGCACCTGACGGCGACCGTCAGGCAATTCCTCGGCCACCATACGGTGCCCGCCGGACCAGGCGTAATGCAGGGCATAGGCGCTGCCTTGGGTGTTGGTGCAGCCAAATTCGGGCAAGATCAGATAGGGCGGATGTTCGTGCCCCGACCGGCCCGTGCGCGATTCGCGCAGGCGAATGCCGGGGGTCCACGGGACATGGTTGAGGTGAAATTCCCGCACCCAGCGCCCGTGCAGATCGATCATCTGATCCGCCGCCTGCGGCGCTGGCAGCACCGGGGCGGCAAGCCAGTGCAGGCGAATGTCGCGCGTGGCGGTCAGTTCGGTGCGCAGTGTGACGACACCCGTGGCATGGGCCGTCACGCGATGCGCCAGGGTCAGACCGGGCGCGTGGCTGTAAAAGGTCAGCGAAGGACCAGAGGTTTCGGCCCGGTCAAAGACAAAGACCGGATGCAGCGGGGTGCCATCGGCCTCGGCCAGAACCATGCCGGGCTGGCCCGGAAAGGCGCGGCCCGATTCGGGCGTAAGCGTGACCGCCGGCAGCGCATCGATCATCCCCCCGGTCAGGTCATGACGGCCCGCGGCGGCAAGCTGGGCCAGATCCTCAGCTTCGGGCAGCCGATCGCCCCAGTAGATCACCCGCGGCAGGCCACCATCACTGGCAAAGGCAAGGGTTTGCCCTGCCGCATCCACACGCCATTCGGTCACTTTACCGCCCCCAGCGTCAGGCCAGCGATGAAGTGTCGCTGCATCAGGAAAAACATCAGGACCGGCGGCAGCGCGGCCAGGATCGATCCCGCCGAAACCAGATGCCACTGTGCGATCCATTGGCCGTTGAGCGAGGACAGGCCCGCCGTCACCGGCTGCGTCGCGGCAGAGGTGGTCAGGACCGTCGCCCAGAAGAAGTCGTTCCAGATGAAGGTGAACACCAGAACCGACAGCGCGGCGATCGCAGGGCGCATCAGCGGGATCACGATGAACCAGAAGATGCGCCATTCCGACACGCCTTCGACGCGCGCCGCCTCGATCAGCTCAAACGGCAGCGCCTTGATGAAATTGCGCATGAACAAGGTGCAGAACCCGGTCTGGAACGCGATATGGAACAGCGCCAGACCATACCAGGTGTTATACATGCCAAGGTTCAGCGTCAGGTCGCGCACCGGCACCATCAGGATCTGGAACGGCACGAAATTGCCCGCAACGAACATGAAGAACACGATCAGGTTGGACGGAAAGCGGTAAACCGCCAGCGCAAAGCCTGTCATGCAGGACAGGGCCAGTGCGCCAATCACCGTCGGGATCGTCACGTAGAACGAGTTCAGCATGTATTGCAGCATCGGCGTGTTCTGGAACACCTGCGCATAGTTTTCAAAGGCCAGCGCCGAGGGCAGGCCGAAGTAATTGCCCTGCGCCAGATCCGACGCAGGCCGAACCGAGGTCATGGCGACCCCAAGCAGCGGCAAAAGCCAAAGCAGCAGCGCCACCGGAACGGCAATCTTGTAAAGCGTCTGCGCCGGAACAGACATCTGGGTGATGGGGCGGGGAAACATGGCCTTAACGCTCCGTCTCGTCGCGCCACATCTTCCAGATGAAGCCCGAGATGAAAATCATCATGATCGCGAACAGCACCACGGCGATGGCCGCGCCATAGCCCATGCGATAGCCGTATTCCGACAGCGCCTGTTCGAACATGTAATAGGACAGCACCCGCGATGAGCCGAAGGGGCCACCCGCCGTCATGATCGAGACAAGGTCGAACGACCGCAGCGCCCCGAGGAGCGTGACCACCACCGCGATAAAGGTCGCAGGGCGCAGCTGCGGCAGGATCACATACCACAGCATCCGCCAGCCCTTGGCCCCGTCGAGCCGCGCGGCCTCCACCTGATCGGGGGCGACATTGTTCAGACCCGTCAGATACAGGATCATCACATAGGCGATCTGCGGCCAAAGCCCCGCTGCGATGATGCCATAGGTGACATAGCGGTCATCGGCCAGAATCGCGACGCCGCTGCCGGTCAGCCATTCGATCAGGCTGTAAAACAGACCAAAGTTGGGCGCGTAGAACCACGAAAACATCAGGCCGACCACGACCTGCGAGATGACAAAGGGAAAAAAGAACAAGGATTTGTAAAGCCGCATCCCCGTGATCGTCTGGTTCAGGAAAATCGCGATCATCAGCCCCGCAGGCACCGCCAGCATGTAAAGCAGCAGCCAGATCACGTTGTTTTTCAACGACGTGTAGAACGCGTCGTCATCCACCAGTTCGACGTAATTGGCCGTGCCGATCCAGCGCGCCTCGCCCAGGCCATCCCAGTCATAAAAGCTGATCCACATCGACTGAAAGATCGGGATGATCACATAGATCATGAACATCAGCAGTCCGGGCGCCAGAAACAGCCACGGGGCAAGTTTGCGCTGGTTCAGTTTTCCTGTCGCTGGCATTTGCAGCCTCATCTAGTGCGGGGAAGCAAGGCCCCGGCGATGCGACGCCGGGGCATTCGATCGGGGAGGCGGGAGGAGCCCCCCCGATCAGGCGGGTTACTGATAAACCCGCGCGCGTGCCTTCTCGAGCCGGTCAAGGATCGCGTCGAGGTTTTCCGGGCGCACCATGAACTCCTGGAAGCCTTCCATCCCGACCTTTGCCATCTCGGCCGGCGCGTCGCGGTCAAAGAACTGCGCGATGCCGCCCGGGGTGGTCGAAAGCATCTCGAACCCGGCTTGCAGGAAGGGATCGTCGCCCACGGTGGACCCGGCATTGACCGGAAGCTGACCAAGGGCTGCGTTCAGCTTGGTCTGGACATCGGCCCGCGCAACATAGGCCATGAACTTCTTGGCATCGTCCACGTTCTTTGCCCCGGCGGGGATGAACACCGCATCTGTCGGCGCTTCTTCGGCGCGCGGCACGTCGGGGTTGATCGTCGGGAACGGCATGAAGCCGAGCGTTTCATTGGTCATGCCGCCTTCCTTGAAGGCCGCAACGGCAAAGTTGCCCATCACATAGTTCGCGGCCTTGCCCTGCACGATCAACGGCACCGCATCCTGCCAGTCGATGGCGGCATGGTTGGCGGTGGTATAGGGCACCAGCTTGGCCCATTCGGCAAAGGTCGCGCGGACGCGGTCATCGGTCCAGGCCACTTCGCCATTGGTCAGCGCCTTGTGGAATTCATAGCCGTTGGTGCGCAGGTTCAGATAGTCAAAAATCCCTGCCGTCGGCCAAAGCTGACTGGACCCGGTGGTCAGGCAGTCGATCCCGGCGGCCTTGAACTTTTCGCAATTGGCCAGAAATTCTTCCCATGTCGTGGGAACGGTGGCGCCGACCTGTTCATAGACGGTGCGGTTAAAATAGATGCCCCACTGGTAATAGGTATAGGGCACCATCCACTGCTTGCCGTCCTGCGTGACGATCGGCAGGGTCGAGGCCAGCTGCGTCGTCAGGTCGTTGGCGGCATAGACATCAGAGATGTCCATGAAAAGCCCGGCCGAGACAAACGGGGCCATGCGGTTGGCCGGATACCAGTTGGCCACATCCGGCGGATCGGTGGTCAGGAAGTTGCGGATCGCGGTCTTGTAGGCCTCGCGGTCCATGATGTTCATCTGAACGTCAACATCCGGGTTTTCAGCCTCGAAATCGGCGACAAGCTGTTCCCAGGCGGCTTTCGGCGCCGGATCGTTGTTGTCGGTGGTGAAGGTCAGCACGCGCTGCTGCGCCGAAGCGGCGGTAGAGAGCAGCAACGCCGCCATGAGCGCAAGCGCGCCCTTCGCAAGATGGACCATGGTTTCCTCCCGTTTGGTTCCATTATGTGAAACTTAGTCTTGAATATTGAAAACTATGTCGGGTATTGCTATGGCTGTCAACAGGGACGCTGCGGGAGGCGCGGATGGGAAGCGAGGGACATGCCGACGGCACCGTCGGCAAGGCGCTGGATGTGCTGGACATGGTTGCCGGCCACGGAAAGCCTGTGCGCTTTTCCGACCTGCTGGACAAATCCCCCTATCCCAAGGCCACGCTATATCGGTTCTTGCAGACGCTGACCCATCAGGGAATGCTGACCTATGACCATGATCGCGGCACCTATGCGCTGGGTGTGCGGCTGGTGCGGCTGGCCCATGCGGCCTGGGCGCAAAGCTCGCTCGCGCCGATCGCGCGCCCGTTCATCAGCGACTTGGCGCAGGTCACGGGCGAAACCATTCACCTCGCGCAGATCGATCAGGGCCAGGTGCTTTACGTGGACAAGCGCAACGCCGCAAAGCCGGTCGAGATGTTTTCGCAGGCAGGCAAGGTGGGGCCTGCCTATTGCACGGGTGTTGGAAAGGCGATGCTTGCCTTCATGCCCGATGCAGAGGTCGAGGCGGCGATTGCACGGCAATCGTTTCACCGCTTCACAGACCAGACGCTGGACACGCCCGAGAAACTGCGCGCCGAACTGGCAGCGATTCGTCATCGGGGCTATGCCTTTGACCGCGAGGAGCACGAGCCCGGCATCATCTGCTGCGCGGCACCGATCCTTGCCCGCAACGGCCGGGTGCTTGGGGCGCTTTCGGTCACGTCCACCACCTCGCGCACATCGCTTGCGGCGCTGGAGGCCGAGGCGGGTCAAATCATCAAATGCGCGGCGACCATTGCCGCAGAAGCGGAAAGCTGGCGCTTTCCCGATCAGGGCTGACAGGGAGGAATACCGGAATGACAGGCGTTACGCTGAACCGCGTCGTCAAGAGTTATGGCGATGCCAAGGTGATTCACGGTGTGGATCTGGAGATCAAGGACGGAGAGTTCTGCGTCTTTGTCGGCCCGTCGGGGTGCGGCAAATCCACCCTGCTGCGGATGGTGGCGGGGCTTGAAGACACCACGGGCGGCAGCATCCGCATCGGCAACCGCGATGTGACCCACGCCGATCCGGCCGAGCGCGGCGTGGCGATGGTGTTCCAGACCTATGCGCTTTACCCGCATATGACGGTGGCCGAAAACATGGGCTTCGGCCTCAAGATGACGGGCCACCCCAAGGCCGAGATCGATCGAAAGGTGGCAGAGGCCGCGCGCATCCTCAAGTTGGAGGAGTATCTGACCCGCAAGCCAAAGGCGCTTTCCGGCGGTCAGCGACAGCGGGTTGCCATCGGCAGGGCCATCGTGCGCGGGCCCGAAGTGTTCCTGTTCGACGAGCCCCTGTCCAACCTCGATGCCGAGTTGCGGGTGGAAATGCGGGTCGAAATCGCCCGCCTGCACCGCGAGATCGGGGCGACGATGATCTACGTCACCCATGATCAGGTCGAGGCGATGACGCTGGCCGACAAGATCGTGGTGCTGCGCAAGGGACGTGTCGAACAGGTCGGCGCGCCCCTCGACCTGTATCAGGACCCCGACAACAAATTCGTGGCGGGTTTCATCGGCAGCCCTGCGATGAATTTCGTGAACGCCACCGTCACCGAAGGGGGCGAGGTTGATGCGCCCGGTCTGAATGGGCGCACCAAGGTTCCGATGCGTCTGGCCGAGGCAGGGCGGGCCGTCACCTTGGGCCTGCGGCCACAACACCTGCGGCTGGAGCCGGGCGACAGCCATCAGGTCGAGATGACCGAGGCGCTTGGAGGCGTGAGCTATGTGCATGTCAGCACGAAAAGCGGGGAAAAGCTGGTGATCGAAACGCATGACCCGCTGCGCGTCAAGCTGGGCGACAGGGTCGGCCTTGGTTTTGATCTGGCACATATCATGGCGTTTGACGCCAAGACCGATCTGCGCCTGCGTTGACATGCGATGCGGCCCCGTTCTGGGGCCGCCGCTGACCTAGAACATGTCGAGCAGTCGGCGCAGATATTCGCGCTCTTCCTCGGGGCGAAGCTGGTCGCCGGTGCGGCGACGGATTTCATCCAGCAAATCCTGCGCGCGGCGATAGACATCTTCGCCCTGCAACATGTTGCGATCCGAACCGATGCGGGCCGAATCCCCCGGTTCGCGCCCAAGGGGATCGCGCTGGCTGTTGGGATCGGCACGACCAAAGGCTTCGCCCTCGCCCTGCCCGTCCTGCGGATCGCCCTGCTCCTCGGCCAAGGCCTCGCCAAAGTTGCGCATGCCTTCGCGCAGCGCTTCCATCGCCTCGGCCTGCCGGTCGAGCGCACCGGGCAGATCGCCCCGGCGCAGCGCATCCTCGGCCTCGCGCATGGCACGGCCCGCGCGGTCCATCTGTTGGCGCCCGGCCTCACCCCGCTCGCTGCCCTCGCCGGGCAACTGGCCACGGCCAAGCTGGTTCAGGCGGTCGCGCAGCTCTTGCTGACGCTCGGCAAGGCTTTGCCCCTGCCCCTGACCTTGCTGGCCTTCACCTTGTTGGCCCTCACCTTGCTGACCTTGGCCTTGCTGACCCGGTTGCTGGCCTTGCTGGCCTTCTTGCATGTCACGGAAGGCATCATCCGACAGGCCCTGCTGGTCGCGCAGAGTCTCGCCCAGTTCGCGCATCGCCTGATTGCCCTGCCCTTGGCCCTGACCCTGACCCTGCCCTTGGGTCACTTGCATGTTTTCCATAAGCTGGCGCAGCATTTCCATCAGTTCCTGCGCCTCGGCCATCCGGCCTTCCTCCATCAGGCGCTGCAATTCATCCAGCATCTGCTGAAGCTGATCGCCCGACATTTCCATGCCTTCCATGTTCTGGGAAAGCTCGCTATCGGGGTTGCGCTCGGCCTCCTCGGCCAATTGCTGCATGTAATCGGCAAGCGCCTGACGCATTTCCTGCATCAGCTGTTCGATTTCTTCGGGACTGGCCCCGTTGCGGATCGCCTCGTCCAGACGGTCCTGCGCGCGGCGCAAGCGTTCCATCGCGCTTGCAAGATCACCTTCCTCTACCAGAAGCGCGATCTGCCAGAGTTCTTCGGCAATCTCGTCACGCACCTCGGGCGACAGGCTGACCTTTTGCGCATCGAGTTGCCGCATCACCGTTCGCAAACGCAGGAAGGCGCGTTCGTTGCGAATGAATTCCTCGGGCGCGAAGGTGATCGCCTTGAGGATCTGCGCGGCACGGGACGCATTTTCGCGGCTCCACAACAGATCACGCCGCATCTCGATCAGGGCGGCCGCCAGCGGGTCGAAAAACCGCCTGCCCGGCAGCGTCACCTGTATCGGCGCCGCCTCGCCCGTCTGCCCCGCGGCATCGGTGGCGGCAAAGGTCATCGTGACCGGAAGATTTGCAAAGGGATGCTGCGACAAATCGTCGATCAGGGTTTCGGAAAACTCGGCCCGGTTTCCCGACACCGGCATCGGCAGGTCCAGCACAACCGACTCGCGCGGTTCGGGTGCGGCGGCCAGACCATAGCGGCGGTCGATACTTGGCAAATCAAGGGCGATCGTCACCTGACCCTGCACCACGCCATAATCATCGCGCGTCGCAAACCCCTGACGGAACCGACCATCGGCCTCGCGCCCGATCTCGCCCTCTGGCGTGATCGTCGGCGCGGTGTCGGGGGTCGCCGTGAAAGACCAAGACCGCCCCCCCGGGCCGTCGATGGTGACATTGCCAGAGGTGTTCAGCACAAAGTCCCGCGCCACGGTCTGAATGCCGTCGGCCGGGGCCGCCGCTTCGGCGCCCGAGACGGTTTCGGTCAGGGTCAACGCGCCGACTTCGCCATACAAACGGAACTGCATCCGGGTTCCGACCGGCACTTCGACCACTTCGGCGGTCACATCGTTGAGATAGAGCGTCGGCTTGCCGGTATAGGCGGGCGGTTGCGCCCAGCCTTCCCATGTGGGGCCAGCGGCAAGCCCCCCGGCGCCCCCGGGCGCAAGCGCCGCAACCGATGTCACCCGCCACAACGATCCGAACATCAGCGCCATCACAAAGGCTGTCAGTGCCAAATACCGCAAGGCGAAGGGATCGCGTGAGGACAGGCGCAAATCCGGCTCGACCGCGCGGGCCTCGGCGGCACGCGCCGCCATCCGCGCCTGATGCGCACGCCAGACCGCAAGCGAGGCCGGATCCCCTGCGCCGATCGCCTGACTGTCGGTCAGCGCGGCAATCGGGTTGCCCGGCAACCGCCGATCCAGCCGGATCAGCGCCTCGGCCCGCGTCGGCGCGCGAAACGCACGCAAGCCAAGGCCAAGCGCGACAAGCGCCGCAAGGGCAAAGGCGGCCATACCGGCCCAGAGATACCCAAGATCCAGATGATCCTGCACCCCAAAGCCCAAGGCAGCCAAGGCCAACAGCACGATGGACCAGAGTGGCCAGAACGCCCGTGTCACCCGCTCGGCCCACAGGCCCACGAGCGTCAGGCGCAGGGGCCAGACTATTCGCGACATCACGTCCATGTGGCCTGTAACTGCCATACCAGCCCCTTTGTCGGCTGGACGGAGCGTCACAACCACTCAGGGATGGTATCGCGCGAAAGGATTTCGTCAAAGGTCGGACGCGCCCTGATGACAGCGAAGTGATCCCCTTTCACCAGAACTTCGGGGATAAGCGGCCGTGTGTTGTATTCCGACGCCATCACGGCACCATAAGCGCCAGCGCTGCGAAACGCGATCAGATCGCCCTCGGCCAGTCCGGCCAGGGCCCGCTGCTTGGCAAAGGTATCGCCGGTTTCACAGACCGGGCCCACCACATCATAGGGCTGCACCTCGCGCCCCGGCGCGGGTTCCACCACCGGCACGATATCATGATGCGCGCCATACATCGACGGGCGAACCAGATCGTTCATCGCGGCATCGACGATCAGGAAATCGCGTCCTTCGCCCTGTTTCACATAGATCACCTGCGACACCATGATGCCTGCGTTGCCCGAAATCAGGCGGCCAGGCTCGATCTCGATCTCGCAGCCCAGATCGCCGACCGTGCGCTTGATCAGCGCGCCGTAATCGGTGGGCAAAGGTGGCGCTTCATTGGAGCGGGCATAGGGAATCCCCAAGCCGCCCCCCAGATCAAGCCGGTCGATCCGATGGCCTTCGCTGCGCAGACGGCGGGTCAGATCGGCCACCTTCAGATAGGCTTGTTCAAAGGGGGCAAGATCGGTCAGCTGGCTGCCGATATGCACATCGATACCCACCACGCGCAGGCCCTTCAGCCCCGCCGCCTCGGCATAAACCTCGGGCGCGCGGGCGATCGGGATGCCGAACTTGTTTTCCGATTTGCCGGTGGCGATTTTCTCATGGGTTTTCGCATCGACATCCGGGTTGACCCGAATGGTGATCGGCGCCACCACCCCCAATGACAGCGCCACCTCGGACAGCGCGCGCATTTCGGGTTCGGATTCCACGTTGAACTGCCGGATGCCCCCGGTCAGCGCGAGCCGCATTTCCTCGCGCGTTTTGCCCACGCCGGAAAACACGATCCGCTCGCCCGGAACCCCGGCGGCACGGGCGCGGCGATATTCGCCCCCCGAGACCACATCCATCCCGGCCCCGAGATCACCCAAGAGCTTGAGCACGGCAACATTCGACAGCGATTTGATCGCAAAACAGACCAGATGCGGCAGCGGCGAAAGCGCCTCGGTGAACAGATGGTAATGGCGCGTCAGGGTGGCCGCCGAATAGCAGTAAAACGGGGTGCCGACCGTGGCCGCGATATCCGTGACCGCCACATCCTCGGCATGCAGCAGCCCGTCGCGATACAGAAAATGATCCATGAGTGTCGCGCCCCTGCCTTGCCCTGCCGCGCCTGCATCTAGCGGCTGGCGCAGGCAATTTCAAACGGAACCGCGCAGAGTGCTGGAAATCCCCGCCGCGCTGCTTACGATAGACGCAAGCGGGGGGAGGACAGCATGGCACGCACCGTCATCATCGAGGCCCATGGCGGGCCGGACCAGTTGAAACTGGTCGATCGCCCGGTGGGGGAGCCGGGACCGGGGGAGGTGCGGCTGTCACACCGCGCCTGCGGGTTGAATTTCATCGACATCTACCAAAGGTCCGGTCTTTACCCGATGGCGCTGCCTGCCGCGCTCGGGATGGAGGCGAGCGGTGTGGTCGAGGCGGTCGGACCGGGGGTCAGCCATCTTCAGCCCGGCGACCGCGTCGCCTATGCCGCCATGCCGCCCGGCGCCTATACCGAGGCGCGCGTAATGCCCGCAGCCCAGGTCTGCCCCCTGCCGGACAGCATCAGCTTTGACGAAGGCGCGGCCATGATGCTCAAGGGCATGACCGTGCAATACTTGTTCCGCCGGACGACCCCGATCAAGCGGGGCG
Organism: Cypionkella sp.; assembly: GCA_025458525.1. Classification (GTDB taxonomy): domain Bacteria; phylum Pseudomonadota; class Alphaproteobacteria; order Rhodobacterales; family Rhodobacteraceae; genus Pseudotabrizicola. The sequence continues at coordinate 25,491 of JALOSF010000062.1, forward strand.
ATACCGTGCTGTTTCACGCCGCCGCCGGGGGCGTCGGGCTGATCGCCTGCCAATGGGCGCGGTCAGAAGGCATCACGCTGATCGGCACGGCCGGGTCCGATGACAAATGCGCGCTGGCAGCAGAACATGGCGCGGCGCATGTCATCAATTATCGGCGCGAGGATTTCGCCGCCCGCGTGCGCGAGATCACCGGGGGCAGGGGCGTCGATGTGGTGATGGATGCCGTCGGCAAGGATACGTTTGACGGATCGCTTGACTGTCTGAAGCCGTTCGGGATGCTGATTTCCTTTGGCAATGCCAGCGGCAAGGTGCCCCCGTTCGACATCGGGGTTCTGGCGGCAAAGGGCTCGCTCAAGATCACGCGGCAGACGCTGTTCACGCATATCGCCGACCATGCCACCTGTCAGCACATGGCGGCGGATCTGTTTGAAAAGGTCACATCCGGGGCGGTAAAGATCAAGATAGATCAACGCTTTGCGCTGCAAGACGTGGCAGAGGCGCACCGCGCGCTTGAATCGCGCGGCACGACGGGCCAGACGATCCTGACGCTTTAGCGCGACCGAAGGAACAGATAAAGCGGCAGGCCGCAGCTGACCCCGATGCAAAAGGTGGCGGGAATGGCGATCAGGTTCAGCCAGGCCTTGCGCCGCAGCGTTTCTGCGATGATCCAGACCGTCAGCGCGATGGCGGCAATGGTCAGATCCCAGGTCAGCCCCGTGGTCGAGGCATTGACATACCAGGCGTCGATCAGACCGGACAGACCTGTTCCGGTTTCACGCATGTAGGTCACGAACCAATACATCGGATGCACCGCGCCCCAGACGGCCAGCGCAAGATAGGCGATCCGCAGCGGCGTCAGCCCCTTTGGCTGGGCCGCAGCCGCCTGGCGCCGCCGGGGGCCGGGGGCAGCGGTCAATTCAGCACCACGCCAAAGCGTGCCTCGCCCTTGATGCCAGGTTGCGGGCGTTCCGGCTCTCCGTCAACACCACAGGCGGCCAGCGCCCCAAGCGCGGCAACCAGACCAAGAATACGGATCATGCCAGTTTCTCCTTCCAGCGCGCAACCTG
>JALOSF010000137.1 GCA_025458525.1 Cypionkella sp.
GCGGCGCATCCTGATCAGCTTCCGGGGCGCGAGGTCTTTCTTGGAACTGGCGGGTCGGTCTACTTCCTGCGGCGGCAGGACATCTCGATTGGATCTGAAACGCTGACCATCGAACGTCGTGATCCCGACACCGGCCGGGTGATCGAGCGTCGCACCCTGGTGGAGGGGCGCGACTACAGCATCAACTACATGCAGGGCGTGGTCACCCTGTCGGCGCCTCTGTCGGGTAGCTCAACCGTTGGCGGAACCATCACCCCCGCCCCTGGCACTGCGCCAGAAACCCGGCTTGTCGTGCAATACGAGTATACACCCACTGCCGGCGAAGTGGACGGCATGGCCTATGGCGGGCGGTTGCAGGTCTGGGTCACCGATGACATCCGACTTGGCCTTACCGGCATGGTCGAGCAGACCGACATCGCCGATCAGACCGCCACGGGCGCCGATCTGCGCTGGGTCATCGGGCAGGACAGCTGGGTCGAGGCGGAGTATGCGCGGTCCGAAGGACCCGGGTTCGGCACCGCCTATTCCGCCGATGGTGGCCTGACCATTGTCACTGACGCCCCGAACGCCGGTACCGGTGACGCCGCCCGGGTTGAGACGCGACTTGCGTTTGCCGATATCGGCCTGGCGGGCAAAGGCCACATCGGGTTCTGGGCCGAGCGCCGGACCGAGGGTTTCTCGACGCTGGATCATGATGTCACCGCCGACGAGGATTTGGTTGGGATCGAGGCCGAGGGCGAGATCACCGACCGGCTCTCGTTCCGCATCCGTGCCGATCATTACCGGAACGCCGATGGCAAGCGGCTGGATGAGGCGCTGCTGGAGGCCTCTTGGAAGGCCACGGACCGGCTGACATGGTCGACGGGGCTTCTGCACGAGGATCGCACCGACCCTGCAGATGCCGATGACAATGGTCGCCGCACCGACTTGGCGCTTAAGGCCAGCTTCCGCGAAAGCGACAAGTTCACCTGGTATGTCTTTGGTCAGACGACGCTGGAAGTCTCGGGCGCGCTGGACCGGAACGACCGGGCCGGTGTCGGGGCCGAACTGTCCTTCGGGAACGGCTGGTCGCTGGAGGCGGAGGTTTCCGGTGGCACTGCCGGTGCCGGTGGTCGGGCCCTCGTCAGCTATGAAAATGCAGGGTCGTCGGCCTATCTGGGATATGAGCTTGATCCTGGGCGAGAGCTGGACGGAGTTACCCAGAACGGCACCGACAATGGCCGCCTGGTCGCCGGAGCCCGTCGCCCGATCTCTGACGACCTACGCGTCTTCGGAGAGAACACCTATGACATGTTCGGCAACCACAAGGCGCTGACCTCGACCTACGGGGTGGAATATGATGTCAGCTCTGCCCTTACCTTCACCGGGGCGCTGGATGTAGGCCGTGTGCGTGACCCGGCTGGGGACTTCGACCGCCGCGGCCTTTCCCTGGGTGTTCGCTACGAAGATGGTGCGGGTCTGACGGCCAAGGGCCGGGTCGAGGTGATCCATGACCGTGGCATCCGGACCGGAGTCAACTCGGATGCCGACACGATTCTTGTTTCGGGCGCGGCAAGCTACAGGATCGACGATGCGCGGCGCCTGCTCTTCACTGTCGATGCCGCCGACACCCAGTCGAACGGCACGTCGATTCCGGATGGCGAATATGCACGCGTCTCGTTCGGCTATGCGTTCCGACCGGTTGACAATGACCGGCTGAACTTCCTGGCGCGGTATACTTATCTGCATGACATGTATGGCCAACGCGTCGATGGCAGCGATGATCCCGGCCCGCGGCAGAAAAGCCATGTGCTGTCGCTGGACGTGACCTGGGATGCCAACCCGCACTGGACGCTGGGCGGCAAGCTGGGCCTTCGCCTTTCGGAAAGCGCGCCTGATGCAACTACGCCGCTTGCCAGCAACGATGCGGCGCTGGTCGTGCTGAATGCCCGCTATCACCTGACGCATGAGTGGGATGTGCTGATCGAAGGCCGCTATCTTGAGGCGCGTGATGCCGGGCTCTCGGAATCCGGGGTTCTGGCTACGATCTATCGCCATGTCGGCCCGCATGCGATGATCGGCCTTGGTTACAATTTCGGCAGCTTTTCCGATGATCTGACGGATCTTACCGACGATGATGAAGGAGTATTCATAAATCTCCTGACTCAGTTCTGATGCGTTTTCTGCCCGTTCAAAAGGAAGCGTAAGGCCGGCGGCTGTGGGCGATCCTGTCGCTCAGGGTGCGCCGGTCGGCATCGGGTTCAACCCTTTGTTATAGTCTTTCCAATCGGTGATGTCGGGGTAGAAGGTCTTCCGCCAGGCCCGCACGCGAGGGTTCATCATGCGGCGCCAGAGCGGCGGGACAAGGGCGGCAAGCGTCATCAGCGGATAGCCATAGGGAAGCTGAGGGGCCTCGCCTTCGGCGTAGGTCTGCAAAAGCGGGAAGCGGCGGTCGGGTTTATAGTGGTGGTCGGAATGCCGCTGGAGATTGATCAGCAGCCAGTTCGACGCCCGGTGCGACGCATTCCAGGAATGTCTGGGCAAGACGTGTTCGTATTTCCCTTCGCCCAGATGGCGACGGGTGAGACCGTAGTGTTCAATGTAGTTCACGAGCTCCAGTTGCCAGACGGCGACCAACGCCTGGAAGGTGAAGAGCAGAAGCCCTAGCCAACCTCCCAATGCCAGCGCGATCAGCAGCATGGCGCCCTGCAGGGCCCAGTAGCGCCAGAACGGATTGGACCTGTGGTGCCAAGGCAATTTCCTGCGCGCCAGCATGGATTTCTCTGCGCGGAAGGCAGAAAGCCAGCTTTCCCGCAGGACGCGGGGAAAGAAGCGGTGGAAGTTCTCGTTGTAGCGCGCGGTCACGGCATCGCGGGGGGTACCGACATAGAGGTGGTGGACACGCAGGTGTTCGGACCGGAAGTGACCGTAGAGGACGGTGGCCAGCAGCAGGTCGGCCAGCCAGCGTTCGAGTTTCGACTTCTGATGCATCAACTCGTGGCTGTAATTGATGCCGATTGTGCCTGACATGACACCCATCCCAAAGAAGAGCCCGAACTTTTCGGCCAAGGTCAGGTGGCCGGCCTGTGGCACGAACCAGAGCATGAAGCAAAGCACGGCAAACTGGATCGGGAACCAGATCTTGGTCAACAGAGTGTAAAGCGAAAGGTCGTCTTCGGGGATGTTGGGGTCGGCGTTGTCTTCGTTCAGTCCGGTCAGCGCGTCGAGCAAAGAGAAGAGGCCCCAAGAGTATAGCGGCATCAGAAGGACGAAGATACCGCCCAGGCCTATCGACAGGAAAGCCACCGGAATCGTGCCGAGAGAGAGCCAGAAGGGCAGCGCCTGGGAGGGTTTCGCCAGATCGTCGGGGGTAAGGATGGTCATCTGCGGCCTCCGTTTTGCGGCGCATCTTAAGGTGGCAGGGATGCCACCTCAACGCGGCGAAAATGCGCCGGGGGCGGGGATGAGAATGGGCAGATTGCCCATCCTAAGTGGACGGGCGCGGGCGGCTGGCAGCAAGATCGAAGGCCTTGCGAAAGAGCGTGGGCAGTGCAGCGGGGGAGATTCGGCTAAAGGTGCCGCGTTCGGGTGGTGCCGTGGTTTCGGCGGACAGAATGGTCAGGATCAGGTGAAAATGGGTGAAAGTGTGACGAACCTCGCCGACCGTTTCCCAGTCGGCGTGCAGGGGCGCGGGGCCGCCGGCGCCATCCCAGTCATCGCCGGGAAAGCCGATCATGCCACCGAGAAGACCGCGTTCGGGCCGCGTCTCGACCAGCCATAAGTCGCCTTGCCGGGCAAGCCAGAGCGTGCCCAGGCGGGTGGGCTTTTTGGCCTTCGGGGCCTTGCGCGGCAGCTGTGCCGCGATTCCGGCGGCGCGGGCGTCACACAAGCTGCTAAGCGGGCAAAGCGCGCAGGTGGGGTTGCGGGGCGTACAGATCGTGGCGCCAAGGTCCATCATGGCCTGGGCATGGTCGCCGGGGCGTTCTTGGGGGGTCAGGGTGGCGGCAAGGCGGGTCAGTTCCTGCTTGGCCCGGGGGAGCGGGGTTTCGATGGCAAAAAGGCGTGCGACGACGCGTTCCACGTTGCCATCGACCACGGTAGCAGCCTCGTCGAAGGCGATGGCCGCGATGGCGGAGGCCGTGTAGGGGCCGATGCCGGGAAGTGCCAGAAGGCCATCGCGGGTGGCAGGGAAGCCGCCAAGCGCAGCCACTGCGCGGGCGCACTTCAGAAGGTTGCGGGCACGGGCGTAATAGCCGAGGCCCGCCCATTCGGCCATGACCTGCTCGTCTTCGGCGGCGGCAAGGGTCTGCACGGTGGGCCAGCGGGCGGTGAAGCGGCGGAAATAGTCGCGCACGGCGGCAACCGTGGTCTGTTGCAGCATCACCTCGGATAGCCAGACATGGTATGGATCAGGGCGGCGCCCTCCGGCACGGTCTTGCGGCCCAATCCGCCAGGGCATCACGCGGGCGTTGCGGTCATACCAGTCCAGCAGCAGCGATGAGGCCAGGGCGCCCCGGTCTGGCTTTCCGTCACGCATTCTTTATGCCTTGTCAGGGATGCGCCACTGGCGGGGGCGCGCGTTTGGGATAAGATAACCGCCGAGACGGTGAAGGCCAGATGCGAAGATCAACTCCCCTTCCTTCCTTTGAACGCCGTATGCGTGGGTTCGAGCCGGCATTTGGGCTGATGGCGCGTGATGTGCGGGCGGCAGGCGAAGGCCGGGGTTTTGCGGTGGCCAAGCTGTTGACGCATTGGGAAGACATCGTTGGAGCCGACTTGGCGGCGGTAACCCGGCCGGTAAAGGTGGGCTATGGCCGCGAAGGAATGGGTGCCACGCTGACGGTTCTGGTGCAGGGTGCGGCGGCGCCGGTTGTCGAGATGCAGAGGGACCGCCTGCGTGAGCGGGTTAATGCGGTTTACGGCTATAGCGCGATTTCGCGGGTGCACCTGACACAGACCGCTTCTGTCGGCTTTGCCGAGGGGCAGGCGCAGTTCCAGCCGGCGCCCAAGGCCGAGCAGGCGGTAGATCCTTCGGTACTGCAGAAGGCGCACGAGGCGGCCGAGGGCGTGGGCGACGAATGCCTGCGGGCGGCGCTTGAACGGCTGGGCCAAAACATCTTAACTCGGCGTAAAGCTGCAAAGGACGACAGACCATGACGATGAACCGCCGGGCGATGATTGCCCTTGCGGCCGCAATGGCGGCAAGCCCTGTTCTGGGGCAGGAAACCGTAGCGCCCGAGGTGAAGGACTTTAGCCTTGGCAACGCGGATGCCCCAGTGAAG
>JALOSF010000138.1 GCA_025458525.1 Cypionkella sp.
CTTGACGTTCGGCTCCAGCACATAGCGCTGGCCGCCCTGCCGCTTGTGCCGCTCGGCCCGTTCGGCCAGCTTGGCCTCGATGAATTCGGGGCCGGTGTTTCGGAACAGGTCAGACCACAGCCTGTCGCCAAGTTCGGCCGCCAGCGGTTCATGTCCGGCGATGAAACGGTGTTCCAGAAGGGCAGTCCGGATCGTGATGTCCTCGCGCCCAAGCCGCAGGCAATCCTTCACCGTGCGCGTGGCGTGGCCAACCTTCAGCTTCAGATCCCAAAGGATGTAAAGCATAGATTCGACCACGCTTTCAGCCCAGGGCGTGGTCTTCCAAGGGGTCAGGAACAACAGGTCCACATCCGAGGCCGGGGCCATTTCGGCCCGGCCATAGCCCCCGACGGCAAGCGCGGCGATCCGCTCTGATTCAGTGGGATTGGGCAGGGGGTGCAGCCACTGGCACGCCACCTGAAGCGCCGCGCGGACCAGCCCGTCCGTAAGCCAGGCCTGCCCGCGGACAAGCGCCCGCGCCTCAAGCGGGCGTGCCTCGAAGGCTTCGGCCAGCGCCGCATTGCCGCGGCTGCGCGCCTCGCCCAGATGGCGCACCGCGATGCTGCGGATCGCGCGGGCATCGGGGGCCTCTGCGGCCTCGGCTGCGATCGCGGCAATGCAGGCATCAGGGTCGATGATCTGCTGCGGCGGGATCAACATATCCGGCAGGGCCGGCGCGACGGATGCGCCGGATGCCGCCGCAGCGACCACGGGAACGGCGGCACGCGCCATGCTGTCGCCTTACGAGCCGAAGCCGCCAAAGCTGCGCGGGGCGGGGTCGATGATCACAACCTGACGATTGCGGATCTGGGCCACGGCAAGCCCACGTTCGTTCTGCCCGTCAGAGCGCAGCCGGAAAATCCCATTCACCCCGACAAAACCTGCGCCTTGCGTCAAGGCCTGGGTGGTCAAGGCATTCGGGCGACCCTGTTTGAGCAAGGCACCGATGGCCGCGATCCCGTCATAGGCAAGGCCCGAGATCGGATGCGGGGCTTCGCCAAAGGCTGCCTGATACCGCGACTGATATTGCTGGTAAAGCGCGGGGTCCGGCAGGGCAAACCACCCGCCCTGCACTCCGGGCAGCGCAAGCGTGGCTTGCGGAATGTCCCAGCGCGTCAGGCCGATGAACTGGGTCGCAGCGGACCCCATGCCATTGTCGGCCAGAAGCTGGCTCACCAGCGGCAGCGCCCCCGCGGTATCGGCGGTCAGGAACAGCGCATCGGCGCTGTTGTCGCGTGCTGCGGCCGCAATGCGCGGGGCGGCCGCAACCACGCCGTTTTGCGAAAACTCATACGAGCCGACGGCCACGACAGAGCCACCGGCGCGGGCGACGCCCTGTTCGATCGCGGCACGGCCAAGCTGTCCGGCGGTGTTCTGGTCATGCACCACCATGATGCGGCGCTTGCCGTTGCGCACGGCATAGCCGGCAAGCCGGGTCGCCGTATTGGCGAAGGTGGGGCCAAGGATAAAGACATTGCCCCCCGCAATGTCGGGATTGTTCGAAAAGGCCAGCACGTTGATGCCGCGCGCCGCGGCCGCCACGCCAGCGGCGTTTGCCTCTTGCGCAAAGACCGGGCCCAGAATGATCTTGGCCCCTTCATCGATCGCCTTGTTCGCCATGGCCTGCGCGGTGCCGGGCTGGCCGGCGGTGTTATAGACCCGCAGGTCGATACGCGCATTTCCAAGGTCGGAGATGGCCAGTCTCGCCGCGTTCTGAAGCGAACGTGCCAGCAATTCGTCGCTGGCCTGGCCCGACCCCGCAGGCACCAGCAGCGCGACGACCACGGGCGCAGAAGAATCAACCGAAGGCCCCCCTGCACCGGGGCCGCTGACTGGCTGACAGGCAGCCAGCGCAAGCGCTGCAACGGCAAACGTAAGACGACCCAGCGACTTGCGGGCCCGGCTCAAAACGGACAACATGCGATCTTCCTCTTCCCGAACAGCGCGGCACCTTCGGTCGAACTTACGGGCAATGGCGACCGAAGTAAACTTGTCAGGACCAGATCAGATGACCCCCGACCATCCCCAAGCTGCCGTTCGCCGCCCGCAAGGGCCCGCCGCCCGCGAGATTGCGCCTGGCTTGCATTTCCTGTCCACTCCGATCGGGGCCGCGCGCGACATCACGCTCCGGGCCCTGGACCTGCTGGCAGGGGCAGATGTTCTGGCGGCCGAAGATACGCGCAGTCTGCGCCATCTGATGGAAATCCACGGCGTGGCGCTGAATGATCGGCTTCTCGTGCCTTATCACGAACATAACGAGGCGCAGGCCCTGCCGCGCCTCATGCGGGCGTTGCAAGACGGAAAATCGGTGGCCTATGCGTCAGAAGCCGGCACGCCCCTGGTGTCCGACCCGGGCTATGGCCTCGCGCGCGCGGCCATCGCGGAAGGAGTGCCGGTGCTCGCCGCGCCGGGCGCGTCGGCCGTGCTTTGCGCGCTGACCGTCTCGGGCCTGCCGTCCGACCGCTTTCTGTTTGCCGGCTTTCCCCCCGCGACCCGATCCGCCCGGCGCAGGTTTCTGGGCGAGCTTGCAGAGGTCCATGCAACGCTGATCCTCTACGAAAGCCCGAAAAGGATTCAGGAAACATTAGGAGATTGCGTGCAATGCTTCGGAGCAGAAAGAAAAGCAGCGGTCTGCCGTGAACTGACAAAACGGTTCGAAGAAGTGACACGGGGCTCGCTCACCGATGTTTTGGCCGCCTATGCTGATCGTGAGGTGAAGGGAGAGATTGTGCTTCTGATCGATCGTGGCGATGCGGTCGCGGCAGATGCGTCAACAGTCGAAGCCGCGCTTGTATCTGCCATGGAAACAATGTCGGTGAAGGATGCTGCGGCAACGGTGGCAGAGGCGTTTGGCCTGCCGCGGCGTGAGGTCTATCAGCAGGCGCTTGCGCGCATGGGATCGGGAAAGGTGAAAACGTGAGTGGACGCAGAAGTTATCATGCCGGACTTTCCGCCGAGGATCAGGTGGCCCAGCTTTATGACCGGGCCGGTTGCGCGGTGGTTGCACGTCGTTGGCGCGGACCTTGCGGCGAGATCGATCTGATCGCGCGCGATGGCGCCGAAGTGATCTTCATCGAGGTGAAGCAGGCCAGCAGCCATGCGCGGGCCGCCGAACGCCTCACTCCACGCCAGATGGCGCGGATCTACGCTTCGGCGGAGTGTTTTCTTGGTGGGGAGCCTGCGGGAGCACATACGCCAGCCCGTTTCGACGTGGCGCTTGTGGATGGGATGGGTCGCATCGAAGTGATGGAAAACGCTTTCGCCGCCTGACAGTTTGCATCTGCCTCGTGATTGCGCCAGAACCGTCGCAAATACGGAGGATCGCCGATGTCGCTTAAGGTTGCCTTGCAGATGGACCCGATCGGGTCTGTGAACATCAACGCAGACAGCACGTTCCGCATTGCGCTTGAAGCGCAGGCGCGTGGGCACACCCTGTTCTACTACCCGCCCGATCGGCTCGCCTTCGTCGAAGGGCGTGTCATGGCGCGCGGCTTTTGGATCGAAGTTCGGCGGGAACTTGGCAATCATGTGAGTTTCGGGCCCGAGGTCGAGGTGGATCTGGCCGAAATGGATGTGGTCTGGCTGCGGCAGGATCCGCCGTTTGACATGGGCTATATCACGACGACCCATCTGCTCGAGATGATCCATCCGAAAACCCTGGTGGTGAACGATCCGTTCTGGGTTCGCAATTTCCCTGAAAAGTTGCTGGTCCTGCGGTTTCCACAACTGACCCCGCCTACGGCGATTGCGCGCGATCTGCAGACGATTCGCGCGTTCAAGGCGCTACATGGTGACATCATCCTCAAGCCGCTTTACGGCAATGGTGGGGCAGGGGTGTTCAGGCTGGACCCCAACGATCGCAATCTGGCGAGCTTGCATGAAATGTTCACGGGTATGAACCGGGAGCCGTTGATCGTGCAGAAATTCTTGCCCGCAGTCTCGGCCGGGGACAAGCGGGTTATCCTTGTGGATGGGGAACCTGTGGGGGCGATCAACCGGGTGCCGCAGGACGGCGAGACGCGATCCAACATGCATGCCGGGGGCCGGCCCGAGAAGGTGGGTCTGACGGCGCGCGATCTTGAGATTTGCGCGACCATCGGGCCGGTTCTCAAGGCCAATGGGCAGGTGTTTGTCGGCATCGATGTGATCGGGAACTGGTTGACCGAGATCAATGTAACCTCGCCCACGGGGATTCAGGAGTTGGAGCGCTTTGACGGGACAAATACAGCCGCGCGCATCTGGGAGGTGATCGAGGCCAAACGGGCAGGCTAGGGCCTGATCGCGACCGCGGTTTGCACCGCGTTGACGTGATCTTTTGCCCGTCGGGTGCCGTCAAGTTTTCGCGGAACATCTGTCGGTCGGGGTCAAGCCCTGCTGGCGGGGGCAAAGCGGTAGCTGACCGCTTCGGCGATGTGGGGCTGGCGCACCTGGGCCGAGCCGTCCAGATCGGCGATCGTGCGGGCCACGCGCAACACGCGGTGATAGCCGCGTGCCGTGAGGTTCATGCGTGCGGCCACCCGGCTGATCAGGGCGCGCCCTTCGCTGTCGGGGCTGGCCACTTCCTCCAGCCGGCTGCCTTCGAGATCGGCATTCACGCGCAGGTCTGACGCGGTCCCATAGCGCTGTGTCTGGGTGGCGCGCGCGGCGGCGACGCGGGCCGCCACCGTTTCGGAGGACTCTCCCGTGGCGGGAAGATCAAGGTCGGCATAGGCGACGGGCGGCACATCCACCCGCAGATCGAAGCGGTCCATCAAGGGCCCCGAAATGCGGCCCAGGTAATCGTCGCCGCACAGCGGTGCCTTTGCGCAAGCCCGTGACGCATCGCTCAGATACCCGCAGCGGCACGGGTTGGCGGCTGCCATCAGCAGGAAGCGACAGGGGTAGCGGATATGGGCATTGGCGCGTGCTACCATCACCTCGCCGGTTTCGATGGGTTGGCGCAGAGTTTCCAGAACCTGACGGGAAAACTCGGGAAATTCGTCCAGAAACAGCACGCCATTATGGGCAAGGCTGATTTCCCCCGGCTTTGCGCCCTTGCCGCCCCCCACGATCGCCGCCATCGAGGCGGTGTGATGTGGTTCACGAAACGGACGCTCGCGCGAGATGCCCCCCTCGGACAACAGCCCGGCCAGCGAGTGGATCATCGAGGTTTCCAACGCCTCGGCGGCTGAAAGCGGCGGCAACAGGCCGGGCAAACGGGCCGCCAGCATGGATTTTCCT
>JALOSF010000139.1 GCA_025458525.1 Cypionkella sp.
CGCGATCGACAGCCGCCGCGCGGCCAGCACCACCCCCCGGATGTCCCCCGACAGCGCCGCCGCGGGCCGCAGCCGCAGCCACAGCGGCATCACGATGTGGTTCGACACCATGGTGGCCAGCGCGATCGCCTCGACGATGACCATCGAGGTGGCCGAGGAGAAGCCCCCCAGGAAGGCCAGCATCGCCAGCCCGCCCTGCCCTTCGGCCAGCGGCAGCGACAGCACGAACATGTCGGGATTGGTGCCCGCCGGCAGCCGGTCGAGCCCGACGACCGCGATGGGCACGATGAACAGGCTCATCAGCAACAGATACAGCGGGAAGGCCCAGCTTGCGGTGGCAAGATGGCTTTCGTCGGCGTTCTCGATCACCATGACCTGGAACATGCGCGGCAGGCAGATCACGGCCACGGCCGACAGGAAGATCAGCCCCGTCCAGCGCCCGGGCATCACCTGCCACGCGCCCAGATCCGATTCGGCGATGCGCGCGATCATGGCGGCAGGCCCCCCGGCCAGCCCCCAGACGACGAAGATGCCCACCCCGAGCAGCGCGAACAGCTTCACCACCGCCTCGACGGCGATGGCCGTCACGACGCCATGGTGCTGTTCGTTGGCGTCAAGGTTGCGCGTGCCGAACAGCACAGTGAACAGCGCAAGGCCCGCCGCCACCCAGACGGCCGTCTGCGCGGCCCCCGGCGGCGCCAGCCCGTCGGGCGTGGGGCTGGCGAAGGCGCCGAAGGATTGCACCACCGATTGCAGTTGCAGCGCGATGTAGGGCGTCGTCGCGACCACCGCCATCAGGGTCACGACCACGCCCAGCAGGTTGGACTTGCCGAACCGCGCCGAGATGAGGTCGGCGATGGAGGTCACGCGCTGTTCGCGGCCGATCCGCACCAGCTTGCGCAGGATCCACCACCAGCCGATGAACACGATGGTCGGGCCCAGATAGATGGTCAGGAACTCCAGCCCCGAGCGCGCGGCATAGCCGACCGCGCCATAGAACGTCCAGGCGGTGCAATAGATCGACAGGGACAGCGTATAGATGACAGGCGATTGCAGCCACCCCAGCCGCCCGCGATCTGCCCGCCGCTCGGCCGCCCAGGCGACCAGAAACAGGAAGATCACATAGGCAAGGCAGGACAGGACCAGAATGTTGAAGGGCATCCGGCGCGCCCCCTATTGCCTGCTGTCCTGATCGGCGCCCTGTTCGGGGTCATCGGCATCGCCGGGCGCTGCGAGCGCGCGCGAGATCAGCATGGCACAGACGATAAGCAGCGCCCAGATGACGAAAAGATAGATTCCGTCGGGCGCCGTGTCACGCTGCGAGGTGTCTTGCGGCGCCCAGAGCAAGGGCAACAGCATCAGGAAAATCCCGACAAAGGGCAACATCCGCGCCGCGTCGCGCTGCCGTCGCCGCCGATAGCTGGCCGGGCGCAGGAACAGCGGTGTCGGGCGGGGGGCGTGCGCCATGGCCTTAGCCTTGCGTCAGGGCACGCACGGCGGCGCGCATGTCATCATTGGAAAACGGCTTGGTCATGAAATGATCCGCCCCGGCCCGCTCGGCCGCCTCGCGGTCGCGCCCTTGGCCCTTGGCGGTCAGCATCATCACGGGCAGGCCCCGGGTCGCCGGATCGGCGCGCAACTGGCTCAGGATGTCAAGCCCGCTGATCCCCGGCAGCATCAGGTCGAGGATCACAAGATCGGGCCGCACCTGCCGCACGGCCTCCAGCGCGCCTGTGCCATCCGCAAGCGCCGTCACATCGCAGCCATCGCGTGACAGGATGAATCGGATCGCCTCGGTGATGTTCGGCTCATCCTCGATGAGCAGCACACGCGCCGTCATGGTTGCTGGTCCCCCCGCCCGGTTCTGCGCCGGATCGTCAAACTATCCGGCGAATGGGCGGGCATGTCAAAGGGCTATTGCGCCGACGCCTCGGCAAGGATGGACGGCTCGCGCCGGGCCGGGCAGGCCTCCCGCGGGCAGATGCGGCAGGAACTGCCCAGCACCAGCACCGCATCCCCGCGCGCCGGGACGGCATCTGGCATGATCAGCATCCCCGCCTCGCGCAGCGCGGGCCCGGCAAAGCCCATCGGCAAACGGGTTTCACAGATCGACAGGGTGCGAAAGGGCCGCGTGGCGCGCCCCGCCGCCTCGATGCGCTGCGCGATCGGCGTCATCGGCCGGGCGAGCGCGGCAAACAGCGGCCACAGCGGGCAGGCCGCGCCGTAGCGGGGCAAGGCAAACCCGTCCAGCGGCTTGCGAAACAGCAAGGTGCCCGAGGCGTCGCAGATCACCAGCCCGGCCTGCACCCCGGGCATCAGCGCCATGCGCCGCATCACGGCAAGCACCGGCAAGCCGACCTGTGCGGCGATCTGCGCGGGGTCGTCCTCGCCCCGCTCCCACGCGCGGCGCAAGGCGACCTCGGGCAGCAGACGCGCCTCATGGGCGGCCTGATCCAGAAACGCCCCGGCCAGTTTGCGCGCCGCGGCCGAGGCAAGCCCCGCCACCTCGGCCTGCAGCAGCGCCTGCCCGTCGGGGGCCTCAAGCTCGGCAAGCTGCCAGCCGCGGCCCGCGAGCCAGGCCTCCACCTCCTCTTGTGGCGAGGCAAAGCCCTGCTCCATCGGGGTATCGGACCCATCGAGATAGGCCACCAGCGCCTCGGCCCCCGCCGCCAGTCTTTCGCTGTCCTGATGCAGATTGCGGTGAAACCGGGCGCGCCAGTCGGGATCGATGTCTTCGGTATCGGCCAGAATCGCCGCGGTCGACCGCACCGAGGACAGGGCCGACAACACGTCATGCAGCGAGGCCGACAGATAGGGATCATGCGTCAGCCGATCGTTCAACGCCCCGACCGCGCGTTCAAGTTGGGCCGCGCGCCGGTGCTGGGCTGCCAGAACCTCGGCCCACCCCGGAAAGCGCCCGGCAAAATCCTCGATCCGCTCCAGTTCCGCGCGCACGCCTGCGACCGTGGCCGCCGCCGCGCGCAGATCGTCAATCAGCGCGCCGCCCGCCCCCTCGGACAGGCTCGCCACCTCGGTTCCCAGCACTTGCGCCAGCTTTTCAAGCACATCCGCGCCGATCTTGCGCTTGTTATGCTCGATCAGGTTCAGATAGCTGGCCGATATCCCGATGGCCTGCGCCACATCGCCCTGCCGCAACCCCAGCGCCAGCCGTCTTTCGCGGATCAGACTGCCCGTCAGCAGGGGCGCGCTGTTGCCTTGGGGCATGGGAAACCTCGGTCTGGCCAGGCGTGAGGCGCTTGAGCCAGCACAGAGTTTACGGAAAGCGCGCCACTTTACAACGGGCAGTAAAGATCAGCGGCGCGGGTCGCCGCGAAGGCTGTCGCTTGCGCCCACGGCCTTGATCCGATCCGCCTCGCCGCGCGAGACGCGCCATGGGCCCGGCGGGCCAAAGACGCCGATCGCGCCATCGTCGCGGCGCGCCGGGTTGGCCTGCGCCTGCACTGGCACCGGCGCCTGCACTGGCACTGGCGGCGCCGGGCGCGCATCGTGCGCTTTCGGGGCGTGATCCGCTTGTGTCGGGCGGATCGCGGCGGGCAACGGGGCAAGACGCAGCCCTTTGATCATCATGCTTGCACTCCTGTCACAGGATCGCCCCCGCCCCACCCATAGCACAAGGCGCAGCTATCGGGCAGCGCAACCTGAACAAAGGGTATATGCCACCCGGCCCGCTCAGTGGGCGAGCAGCCGCGCGTAAAGCGTTTCCAGAAACTGGCCCGCTTCGGCATAGGGGTCATGTCCTTCGCCCAGCACGGCACGCACCTGCACGTCGAAATCGGCATAATGCTGGGTCAGGGCCCAGATCGAAAACACCAGATGCACGGGATCCAGCCGCGCGATTCGGCCCTGATCCATCCATGTGGTCAACACACGCGCCTTTTCCGCCACCAAAGCGGTCAGATCGCCCTCGATCGCGGCCCGCATCCGTGGCGCGCCTTGCAGGATCTCGATGGCGAACAGCCGGCTTTCGCGCGGGTAATCGCGGCTCAGCTCCAGCTTGCGCCGCATATAGGCCATCACCTCGGTCACAGGATCGCCGTTCGCGTCCATCTCGCGCAGCGGATCAAGCCAGGTGTCCAGAAGCCGCGTGAGCAGGGCCTGATGGATCGCCTCTTTCGACGGGAAGTAATACAGAAGGTTCGGCTTCGACAGACCGGCAACCTCGGCGATCTGGTCCAGCGTCGCCCCGCGAAAGCCCTGCGCCGAAAACACATCCAAGGCCGCCTCGAGAATGGTTTCCGAATTCTTGAGCTGGATACGGGTCTTGGGTCTTGGCATCTGAAGTTCCTGCGGCCGGGGGCTCGAGGTTGGCCCAGATCGGCACATCTTGCAATTGGCAGAGCGGGGGCTGGCTGTGCTAGGATCGGGTCGAACCGTGCGGGCGTCTTGACTGGCCTGTGATCGGTGATAGCAAGATCTGACCATCCGGTCAAAACCCTTTCGCGTGCGGATGGCACGCCCCAACAGGACAGCACGCCCATGGCCTTGGACCGCAAAGCCCCGAACGATCTGAACGCCTTCTGGATGCCCTTCACCGCGAACCGCCAGTTCAAGAAGAACCCGCGCATGTTCGTGGCCGCCAAGGACATGCATTACACCACCTCTGATGGCCGTCAGGTTCTGGACGGGACGGCGGGGCTGTGGTGCTGCAACGCGGGCCATTGCCGCCCCAAGATCACCGAGGCGATCCAGCGCCAGGCGGCAGAGCTTGACTATGCCCCGGCCTTCCAGATGGGCCACCCGGTTGCCTTTGAACTGGCCAACCGCATCATCGACATCGCGCCCAAGGGGATCGAGCATGTATTCTACACGAACTCCGGCTCGGAAAGTGTTGAAACGGCACTGAAACTGGCGATTGCCTATCACCGCGCCAAGGGTCAGGGCAGCCGCACCCGCCTGATCGGGCGGGAACGTGGCTACCACGGCGTCAACTTCGGCGGCATCTCGGTCGGCGGCATCGTCAACAACCGCCGCCATTTCGGCACGCTGCTGGCGGGGGTCGATCACCTGCCCCACACCCACCTGCCCGAACAGAACCGCTGGACCAAGGGGCAGCCGGAACATGGCGCAACCCTTGCCGATGATCTGGAACGTCTGGTGGCGCTGCACGGGGCCGAAACCATCGCCGCCGTGATCGTCGAACCCGTCGCCGGGTCCACCGGCGTGATCCTGCCGCCCAAGGGCTATCTGGAACGCCTGCGCGCGATCACCAAAAAGCACGGCAT
>JALOSF010000063.1 GCA_025458525.1 Cypionkella sp.
CTTGATGAACCTTGTCGCCGACCTGCTTTACACCTTCCTTGATCCAAGGATTTCGCATGCCTGACGTCGTTGCGCGCTCTGCGCTCGCCCGCGCCTTTGCTGCCATCCGCTTGCCTGCCGGCGATCCGTTTGCCATCGCGGGACTGGCCATCTATGCGGTGTTCATCCTGACGGCGGTGTTTGCCGATGTGATTGCCCCCTATGATCCGACCGAGATCCTGTATTCGGCGGATTACAACCTGGCAGCGGATTTCGCGCCGGGGCAGGAAGGGCATATCCTGGGCACCACAAGTCTGGGCCGCGATATCTTCAGCCAGATCGTCTATGGCTCGCGTTCCGCCCTGTTGGTGGGCGTGACGGCGGCCTTCATGATGGCCTTCATCGGGACCATCGTCGGCTTGCTGTCGGGGTATTTCGGCGGCTGGGTCGATACGGTGTTGATGCGGCTGGCCGATGTCGCCTTTGGCATTCCGTTCCTGCCCTTCGTCATCGTGATCTCGGCCTTTCTGGAACCGTCGATCTGGAACACGGTGGTGGCGATGGCCTTGGTGTTGTGGCGCGACACGGGCCGCGTGATCCGCTCGCAGGTGCTGTCGCTGCGATCGCGGGGCTATGTCGAGGCGGCGCGCGTGGTCGGCTCATCTGACCTCAAGATCATCCTGCGCCATATCGCGCCCAACATCCTGCCGCTGTCCTTTCTTTATGGGTCCATCGCCATCGGCTGGGCCATCCTGACCGAGGCGTCGATCAGCTTCCTTGGTTTTGGGGATCCGAACCAGATCAGCTGGGGCTTCATGCTTCAGGATGCCTTTGCCAGCCAGGCCTTGGCACGGCAGGCCTACCATTGGTTCATCCCGCCGGGGCTCGCGATCATTCTGGTCGTCAGCGCAGGCTTCTTCATCTCGCGCGGGTATGAAAACCTGCTCTTTCCAAAGTTGGGCCGATGACCGAACCGCTGCTTTCCGTTCAGAACCTCAGCATCGCCTACCGGGTCGGTGCCAGGGATATCCTGGCCGTCTCGGGCGCCAGTTTCGACGTGCCACGGGGCAGCATCGTCGGCGTTGTCGGCGAGTCGGGCTGTGGCAAGACCACGATGGCGCGGGCGGTCACGCGCGTCATCGCCGACAATGCCCGGATTTCGGGCGGGCAGATGCTGTTTGACGGGCAAGACCTCGCCGCGCTGTCAGAGCGGGCGATGAATGACCTGCGCTGGCGTGACATCGCCTTTGTGCCGCAAAGTGCGATGAACTCGCTCGATCCGGTTTACCGCGTCGAATACCAGTTGCACGAGGTGCTGCGGGGGCGGGGCGGGTTGTCCAAGGCCGCGGCGCAGGCGCGCGCTGTCGAATTGTTCGAGATGGTGGGGATAGAAGCCAGCCGCCTGCGCGATTTCCCGCATCAGTTTTCGGGCGGGATGCGGCAGCGCGTGGCGATTGCGCTGGCCCTGGCGCTGAACCCCAGACTGATCGTGGCGGATGAGCCGGTCACGGCGCTGGATGTGATCGTGCAGCGCCAGATCCTGGATCAGTTGCGCGAGTTGCAGCACAAGCTGGGGGTGTCGGTGATCCTTGTCACCCATGACATTTCGGTGGTGGCCTATATCTGCGACCGCACGGTGGTGATGTATGCGGGGCAGGTGGTCGAAGATGCCCAGACCGGGCCCTTGCTGACGCACCCCCTGCATCCCTACACGATGGGGCTGAAAAACGCCTTTCCCGATCTTCAGTCTGCTGGCAGCGGGATATTGACGCCGATCGCGGGTGCGCCCCCCGATCTGGCCAATCCGCCGACAGGCTGCCGCTTTGCCGCGCGCTGCCCCTTTGCGCAGGATCGGTGCCGCCAAACCCCGCCCGTGGCACAAGAACCCGTGCCCGGACATCGCGTTGCCTGCCACCGCGCCGACGAGGCGCCCGCCTTGCGCGCCTTGGCGGCAAGACAGGAAACCTGGGGAGAGATGGCATGACAGACCCTACCCCCCTGATCGATGTGACCGAGGCACGTCTGCACTATCGGGTCGGCTCCGCTGTATCGGCGATGATGGGCCGCCCGGCGGTGGTCAAGGCGGTCGATGGTGTCAGCTTTACCCTCAACCGGGGCGAAAGCGTGGGCCTTTTGGGCGAATCCGGCTGTGGCAAGACCTCGATGGGCCGCTTGCTGGTCAAGCTGGAGCAGGCAACCGGCGGTTCCGTCCGCTTTGATGGCGAGGAGATCGCCACGTTGTCCGGCCCTGCCTTGCGGCGGTTCCGGGCGCGGTCGCAGATGATCTTTCAAAACCCGTTCGATGCGGTGAACCCGCGCTACAGCATCGCCAAATCGATGGCAGAGCCGCTGGCAAATGCGGGCATTCCCAAGGCCGAGTGGCGCGAGCGTATCATCGCGGCGCTGGATCTGGTCCGCCTGTCCAACCCCGCGCAATACCTTGACCGCTACCCGCATCAGTTGTCGGGCGGTCAGCTTCAGCGTGTGGTGATGGCGCGCGCGCTGATCCTTCAGCCGGATTTCGTGGTGGCGGATGAGCCGGTGTCGATGCTGGATGTGTCGGTGCGGGCAGGCGTTCTGAACGTGTTTCGCGATGTGCGCGACCGTCTTGGCCTGACCGCGATCTACATCAGCCACGACCTCGCGCTGGTGCGGTATGTGTGCGAGCGGACCATCGTGATGTATCTGGGCCGGGTGATGGAGGATGGCCGGACCGAAGATATCGTTCACCGCCCGCTGCATCCCTATTCACAGGCGCTGGTCGCGGCGGTGCCGGTGCCCAATGCCGATCAAAGCCACGCGCCCCTGCCGATCGGGCGCGGTGCCCCCGACCCGCGCAACCCGCCGTCGGGCTGCGTGTTCCGCGACCGCTGCCCCAAGGCCCATGCCCGCTGCGCGGCCGAAAGTCCCAAGCTGCATCGCGTCGAAGGGCGCGGCGTCGCCTGCCATCTGTTCGACACATGATGCGTGCGGCCAGCTATACCCGCACCGGGCCCGCGGCCGAGGTGTTGCGCGTCGGCCTGCATCCGATGCCTGCGCCGGGGCCGGATGAGGTGCTGGTGCGCATCGCGGCCTCCGGCATCAATCCCGCCGATGTAAAGCGGCGCGCGGGCTGGAACGGCGCCCGGATGGAGCATGATCTGGTGATCCCGCATTGCGACGGCGCGGGCAGCATCACCGCGGTCGGCGAAGGGGTTGACCCCGCGCGGATCGGTCAGCGCGTCTGGCTCTGGAATGCGCAAGGCGGTTACGGCACGCGCGGCCGCGCCCATGGCACGGCGGCCGAGTTCATCGCCCTGCCACAGGCGCAGGCGGTGCCCTTGGCCGATGCCCTGAGCTTTGACGAAGGCGCCTGTCTTGGCGTGCCTGCGCTGACGGCCTGGCTTGCGGTGATGGGCGAGGGGCCGGTGGCGGGCAAGACGATCCTTGTGCAAGGCGCAGCCGGCGCCGTGGGGTCGATGGCGGTGCAGATTGCGCGCGATGCGGGGGCAGAGGTTCTGGCCACCGTCAGCAACAGCGCGGGCGCGGCACTGGTGGCCCCGCTTGGGGCGGCGCATATCCTTGACCGCGGGCAAGAGGATGTGCCCGCGCGCGTGCGGACACTGACCGCGGGGCGCGGGGTGGACCGGATCATCGAGGTGGATCTGGCCGCCAACATGCGGGCCGATGCGGCCATGCTGGCCCTGCATGGCACCATCGCGTCCTATTCCTGTTCCAGCGATCCGACGCCAATCCTGCCTTATTACGACTTTGCCAATCTTGGCGCTGCGATCCGGTTCATTCAGGGGTTCAGCTTGCCCCCCGCCCTTCGCCCTCAGGCCGAAGCCGCGATTGCCGATCTGACGGCGCGTGGCGCGCTGCGCCCCTTGATCGGCGCGGCCTTCGCCCTTGACGATATCGCCCTGGCCCATGCCCGCGTCGAAGCGCGGGCCCCCGGCCAGACCATTCTGACGCTTTCACCCGCAGGGGATCGACCATGACCTATCAATCCGCGACAGAACCCGCCGCCGCCCGCCTGTGCGACCCGGTGGTGCTGGAAATCGTGCGCGGCGCCATTGCCAGTGCGCAGGCCGAGATGGAGGCGCTGATCGAGCGCACCGCCATTTCTGCCTTTATCCGCGAGAAAAAGGATTTCTACACCGCCCTGTTCGATGGCAACGGCGTGATGGCGGTCGGCTCCATGGTGCCGATCTTTGGCGACATGACGCGCCCCGTGTTCGAAAAATTCCCGCCCGACACCATGCAGCCCGGCGATGTCTATTGGTATAACGACTGCTACGGCTCTTACGGGGCTGTGTCGCACAGCAATGATCAGGTGCTGCTGGCCCCGGTGTTTCGCGAAGGCCGGATCTGTGCCTTCGTGATGTCTTGGGCGCACTTCGCCGATATCGGCGGTCTGCGCCCCGGGTCGATCAGCCCCGATGCCACCGACATCTTTC
Source organism: Cypionkella sp. (assembly GCA_025458525.1). Classification (GTDB taxonomy): domain Bacteria; phylum Pseudomonadota; class Alphaproteobacteria; order Rhodobacterales; family Rhodobacteraceae; genus Pseudotabrizicola. The sequence continues at coordinate 4,419 of JALOSF010000063.1, forward strand.
AGGAAGGCATCATGATCCCGGTCACGAAGATGATCGAGGCCGGGCGCACCAATCAGGCGGTGCTGGATATCTTTCACCGCAATTCGCGCTTTCCCGACCAGAGCATCGGCGACATGAAGGCGCTCATGGCCTCGGTCGAACTGGGCGCGCGGCGGGTGGGGGAAATCCTTGACCGCTTTGGCCCTGCGGTGGTGGCCGATGCGCTGGCGCAACTTCTGGAGCGCACCCGCACGCTGGTGCGCAAGCGGCTGGCCGAGACGTTTGACTATGGCACCCACAGCTTTACCGATGCGATCGACAGCGATGGCCACGGCAATGGCCCGTTCAAGATGCGCTTTTCGCTCACGCGCGCGGCGGGGCCAGCGGGGGACCGCTTCACCTTTGACGCGCGCGCCAGCGACGATCAGGCGGCTGGCCCGATCAATTACATCATGAATGACGGTGTGCCGGGCATGGCCTTGGGCCTGTTCTACCTTGGCGGCGATGCGTCACAGGTGTGCAACGCCGGTGGGCCCAATGCCCTGGATGCGGTGCTGTTTCGCGAAGGATCGTTCCTGCGCCCCAAATTCCCGGCCCCGCTGGGGATGCGCGGGCTGACGGCGATGCGGATGATTTCTGCGATGTGCGGCTTGCTGAACACCGGGGGCGGGCAGGCGCCTGCGGCCAATTCGGCCTATGTGATCAACATCATGCGGGGCAAGTATCGCACCCCTGCCGGAGAGCTGGAGCCGTTCCTGCTCGCCGATGGGATCGGGGTCGGCTATGGCGCGCGGGCCGGGTCTGACGGGATCGATGCGGTTTATTTCGTGGCGCAGGAAAACTATCCGGTCGAATTCCTGGAGGCAGGCTATCCCGTGCGGTTGCGCACCTATGGGATCGCGGCAGATTCGGGCGGCGCGGGCAAGTATCGTGGCGGCTGCGGCATCGTGCGCGAATATGAAATGCTGTGCGAAAGCGCCATGGTCGCGATCCGCATCGATTCCGTGCTGAACCCGCCCTGGGGCATCGATGGCGGTCAGGCGGGCCGTTCCGGCTTTGCCCTGGTCAATCCCGGCACCCCGAACGAGCGTCGCCTTGCCTCGCTTTCTGACGGCAATATCCTGAAATACGGAGATATTCTTCGGATCGAGACCGGGGGCGGGGGCGGCCATGGCCATCCCTATGACCGCCCCGCACCCGCCGTGCTGGAAGATGTTCTGGCGGGCTTTGTCACCCCCACCGCCGCCCGCAGCCTTTATGGCGTCGTGATCGACGACGACCAGATCGACGAGGCCGCCACCGCCGCCTTGCGTGCCACCCGGCCCGCCACCCGCCGCTTTCACCGTCAGGACTATGTCGATGCCCTCAACTGATCCGCATTACGCCGTTGCCGTCGATATCGGGGGCACTTTCACCGATATTTCCTTGCTCGATCGCCGCTCGGGCCGGGTCTGGCGGGCAAAAACGCCATCGGTCCCGGTCGATCCGTCGCAGGGGTTCATGACCGGGGTCGAGGCGGTGCTGGCACAGGCCGGGCTGGGGGCCGCCGATCTGGGCCAGGTTCTGCACGGCACCACCGTCGCCACCAACATGATCCTGGAAGGCAAGGGCGCACGCACCGCCCTGGTCACGACGCGCGGCTTTCGCCATGTGCTGGAAATCGGGCGGCAGGACATTCCGCGCCATGCCAACCTGTTCAACTGGGTCAAGCCCGCGCGTCCGGTGCCCGCCTCGCGCATCTTCGAGGTGGACGAGCGGATCGCAGCCGGCGGCGCCGTGTTGCAGGCGCTGGACGAAGCCAGCGTGCTGGCGGCTGCCGAAGCGATTGCAAAGCTGCGGGTCGAAGCGGTCGCCGTGTGCCTGCTGCATGCCTATGCCAACCCCGACCACGAACGCCGCGTGACCGATCTGCTGCGCAGGGCTTTGCCGGGAATTGCCGTCACCTGTTCCACCGACATCCTGCCGGTGGTGCGCGAATACGAACGCTCTCTGGCCACCGTGCTCAACGCCAGCGTGATGCCGGGGGTGTCCAGCTATGTGGCGCGGCTGGAAGATCGTCTGCGCGGCGCCGATGTGCGTTCGCCCCTGCTTTTGATGCAATCGAATGGCGGCGTGGCAGGCACGGCGGCCATTCGGCTTGCCCCGGCGCTGACCGCGCTGTCGGGGCCGGCGGCAGGGGTCGTGGGGGCCAGTGCCGTGGCCGCCGCCTGCGGCATTGAAAACCTGATCACCGTCGATATCGGTGGCACCAGTGCCGACATCTGCCTGATCATGGGCGGCAAGGTGGGGCTGACGCAAAACGGCAAGATCGGCGATTGGCCGCTGCCCTTGCCGATGGTGGACATGGTCACGATCGGGGCAGGGGGCGGGTCCATCGCTGCGGTCGCCCAAGGCACGCTGACCGTTGGCCCGCGCAGCGCCGGGGCGCGGCCGGGGCCTGCCGCCTATGGCTTTGGCGGGACAGAGGCCACCGTGACGGATGCGCATGTCGTGCTGGGCCATCTGCCCACAGCACTTCTGGGCGGGGCGATGACGCTGGATGCTGCCGCGTCAACCCGCGTGGTGCGCGCCGGTGTTGCCGAACCTCTCGGCCTGTCGCTGCACGAGGCGGCGCGCGGCGTGCTTGCCATCGTCAACAACAACATGATCGGCGCGGTGCGCGCGATCTCGGTCGAGCGCGGCCACGATCCGCGCGATTTCGCGCTGGTGCCCTTTGGCGGGGCAGGGCCGCTGCATGGCTGTGCCCTGGCCGATCTGTTGGGCATCTCGACCGTGATGGTGCCGCCTGCGCCGGGCCTGCTCTGTGCCGACGGGCTGCTTGCCGCCGATCTGAAGGCGGAGTTCACCCGCGCCATGCCCAAGCCCGGGCCGGTCGATCAGGATGCCGCCGACGCGATCTTCGCGGACCTGCTGGCCGATGCGGATCGTTGGCTGAGCGCCGAACAGGTGCCGCCCTCCCGCCGCGCGGCGCGGCGCGTGGCGCTGTTGCGCTTTCATGGCCAGGGTGGCGAGATCGCCGTCGATTGGGGCGCGACCCCCGAGGCTACGGTGCAGGCGTTCCTAGATGCGCACCAGACGCTTTACGGCTTTGTGCTGGAGGCGAAGGTGGAACTCGTCACCCTGCGGGTCGAGGCGGCAGGCCGCACCGAGCCCAGCCCCAAGACCGACTTGCCCAAGGCAGGGCAGGCGCGGATCACCCAGCGCCAGATCGTGCATTTCGCCGAAGGCGATCTGGACACCCCGGTGATCGACCGCGCAAGCCTGGGTGACGGCGCCCGCATCAGCGGCCCGGCGATCCTGACCCAGCTTGACACCACCACCGTGGTGCCGCCGGGATGGTCCGGTGTTGCCCATGCCTCGGGTGCCTTGATCCTGACCAAGGGGGCGCAATGATGCTGGACAGGATCTTCGACCATATCGAGGCGAACCGCGACAGCTTCATCGCCCGGGTGATGGATTATGTGCGCCATCCCAGCATTTCGGCCCATGACATCGGCATTCGAGATGTCGCCAATCTGCTGTGCGACCATCTGTCGGGCCTCGGCTTTGACGCCGAGCTGGTGGAAACCCCCGGCCATCCCTTTGTTCTGGGCACAAGGATGGTTGACCCGGCCAAGCCGACCGTGCTGCTTTACGGCCATTATGACGTGCAACCGCCTGATCCGCTTGACGAATGGATCAGCCCGCCCTTCGAGCCCGCCTTGCGCGACGGGCGGATCTGGGCGCGCGGGATCGGTGACAACAAGGGTCAGCATTTCGCGCAGCTTCTGGCGATCGAATCCCATCTGGCCGTGACGGGCACGCTGCCCTGCAACGTGATCTTCCTGCTGGAAGGCGAGGAGGAGATCGGCAGCCCGCAGATTGCCGATTTCATCCGCACCCATCTGGACCGGCTGGGCGTGGCCGATCTTGTCATCACCTCGGACGGGCCATTGCATGAAAGCGGCGCGCCGATCATCACCTTTGGCGTGCGCGGTGTCGCCTCGTTCGAATTGCGCTGCCGCGAGGCCTCGCGCGATGTGCATTCGGGCAATTTTGGCGGCGTGGTGCCAAACCCGATCTGGACGCTGGTGCATCTGCTGGCGACGATGAAAGATGCCGATGGCCGCATCCTGGTGGAGGGTTTGACCGAGCCGGTGATCCCCCCCACCAACCACGAACGCGAGGCGATGGCGCGCCTGCCGCTGGACATGCCGCGCGTCTTGGCAGATCTGGGGTTGCAGCGGCTCGATGCGCCCTTGGACCGGCCCTATTGGGACCGGCTGATGTTTCACCCGACCCTGACGATCAACGGCTTTCACGGCGGGTATGGCGGGCCGGGCAGCAAGACCGTCTTGCCGCATGAGGCGGTGGTGAAATGCGATGTCCGGCTGGTTGAACCCCTGACACCCGACTATGTGTTCGATCGGCTGGAGGCGCATGTCCGCGCCCATGCGCCGGGGGTGGAATTCATTCGCCAAAGCGGGATGCTGCCGTCAAAAACCCCGATGGACAGCGGGTTTGGCCCGGTGCTGGCGCAAGCGATCAAGGTCGCGCGCGGCGTCGATCCCTTGCTTTACCCGACTGTGGGCGGCAGTCTGCCTGATTATGTCTTTACCAAAATCCTCAACCGGCCTGCTTTTGTCATTCCCTATGCCAATGCTGACGAGGCAAACCATGCCCCGAACGAAAACCTTGAGGTGGTGCGGTTCATCGATGGCATCCGATGCGGCGCTGCGGTGTTGGATCGTCTGGGGCAAATGAAACCCTGACCCGGATGTGCCCGGGGGGTGTCTCTGGGTCATCGGGGTGGCCTGCGCGCCCGCGCTGACCACCCCGTGCTCTCCCATCTGCGCCCTTTCGGGTGGGCTCTCCTCGGCACGTGTCGCCCTGTTCCACGACAGGGCCGCAGGTGACACGGCGCCCAAACGACCGGGGCGCATCCTGTCTGGCACCAGCGCAAGCGCATGTGGCACCACATCGTGCTTTTCGACCAGAAAGGGCTTGTCGTTGTGGACTGTGGCGGTTGCGGCTGGCTCTGACGCGTTTGGCGACCCCGGGAGGACTCGAACCCCCGACCAGCCGCTTAGAAGGCGGCTGCTCTATCCAGCTGAGCTACGGGGCCACGCGATGGGTTTAAACGACAAGTCGTGTGGGGGCAAGGTGGGACCACGCCCTTGCGTGATCGCGGCGGCGGGCGGAGGAGGGGGGCCGCACGACCTGCGCGATAAGCCGATGCAGGGATTGTCCCGTCTGTCGGTCGGCACGCGCCGGCCCAAGCGGGGCGCCGTTACACCGTGGTGTCGAGGTCTGTGGTCAGGTCCACCCGGGGCGCGTCACCCAGCCGCGCGGTGGACGCACCCACCACAAGTTCGACCGGCAAGATGAGCGTGCGTGGTTCATGCTCGTCCTCCTCGGCCTCGGTCTTGGCGCGCAGACGGTTGAGCATCAGGCGCATGGCCATGGCGCCCTGTTCCTCCATCGCGCGGCGGATCGTGGTCGGGCGCGGAGAGATCACCCCTTCGCAGGGCAACTGGTCGAAACAGACAAGCGACAGGTCTTGCGGCAGTGAAATCTGAAGATCCTTGATCGCGCGCAGCGCGCCGATCGACATCATGTTGTTGACAACGAACAGCGCCGTCGGCCGCCGCCTTATCGTCAGGATATCCAGGGCCGCCTGATAGCCGCCAGCCTCGCGAAAGTCGCCGCGCACGACGAAGCGGTCTGGAATGGGCACGCCAGCCTTTGCAAAAACCTCGAGAAACGCCGTCTCGCGGGCTCTGGATTGCGAGGCGGTGATGGGCCCCGTGATCAGCGCCACATCCCGATGCCCAAGGCTTAGCAAATGTTCGGCCGCAAGGGCACCGCCGCGATGGTTTTCGATTGTCACGGTATCAAAGCGACACCGCCCCAAGGTTTCACGGTCCATCAGCACAAGGGGGATCGCGCCCGGCGCTTCGAACAGTTTCGTGCTGGACCGTTCCGAGGCCGGAACCAGGATCGCCCCGTCAACGCGGCCGATGATGTCTTGCAACACGGCATCTTCCAGATCGAGGTCTTCGTCGGTGTTGCACAGCACCAATCGCAAGCCGTTCATGCGTCCGATCTGTTCGGCACCGGCGACGGTTGCCGCATAATAGGGGTTTTGGATGTCGGGAACGATCATCGCCACGACCTGGGTGTTGCCCTTGCGCAGGTTGCGGGCGCTGGCACTTGCGCGGAACCCCAGATCCTGGATGGCCCGCTCAATCGCCTCGGGCTGGCGAACCCCAAGTCCGTTGATATGGCGAGATACGGTCGAAGGCGCGACACCTGCCGCCTTTGCAACGTCATAAATCGTCGCCATGTTACCCTCACATGTAATAAAACCGATTTTAGTGCGATCTTCCTCGGCTGCCAAGCGGCAATCCGGGGCGGCCAGCCCTTGCCTGTGCTGATAGGACGCGAGGGGTCAATAAACAATCCGAAAGTGCTGGGGCAGGGGCAGGGCAAGGTGCGACAGGCCTGCGCACGGGGCTGTCCCAGCAAATCGCGAGCATCCATGAGCGCCCTACAAAGGTGTGCCGAAGCATGTGCTGCGGTCCGTCGCCTGGGTTCAGGCGCTGCGGGATGCTCCGGCCCTGCACTGTCTTGCGCGGTGCCGACATGACGCGCTTGCGGGGCGGAGAATCCTCTCGACAAGCGGTATGAAATCGATTTGACTTTTGCGCGAAGGAATCTCTGTCTTATCCTCGCGGCAGCAAAGGGGCGATGCCATGCATGATCTGGTCATCCGCGGCGCACGGGTCGTCACCGGCACCGATGTCGCGCAGATGGACATCGGCATCCTTGACGGGCGGATCGCCACCCTGGGCGAGGGGCTTGTCGGGGCGGAGGTTGTAGAGGCTGCGGGATTGATCGCCATGCCGGGCGGCATCGACAGCCATGTGCATATCTCGCAACCCTCGGGGCCAGGCATCGAAATGGCGGATGACTTTGCCTCCGCTTCGGCGGCGGCGGCCTGCGGCGGAAACACCACCATCCTGCCCTTCTGCCTGCCCGAGGAGGGGCAGAGCCTGCGCGCCGCAATGGCCGTCTATCTGGCCAAGGCCGAAGGGCAGTGTCATGTCGATTTTGGCGTGCATCTGATCGTGCATCGCACGGATGCGCAGACCCTTGGTCAGGATCTTCCCGCGCTGCTGGAGGCGGGGCACACCAGTTTCAAGGTGTTCATGACCTACAAGGGGCTTGCGCTGTCCGATCGTCAGATCCTTGATGTGATGGCGGTGGCCGAGCGGCACGGCGCCATGGTGATGGTCCATGCCGAGAATGAGGATGCGATCGAATTCCTGCGCGACAGGGCGGAAAGCAGCGGTCAGATCGCGCCGCTTTATCACGCAAACACGCGCCCGGTTGCGGTAGAGCGTGAAGCCGTGCATCGCGCGATCACGCTGGCGGAAATCGCGCGCGTGCCGCTGACCATCGTGCATGTCTCGAACGGCGAGGCGCTGGACGAGATCCGTCGCGCGCGGGCACGGGGGGCGCAGGTGTTTGCCGAGACGTGTCCGCAATACCTGACCCTGACCGCCGCCGATCTGGACCGCTCCGGTTTCGAGGGGGCGAAATATGTCTGTTCCCCTCCGCCGCGCGATGAAGCCGAACAAAGGGCGTGCTGGGCTGGCATCGAACGGGGCGATTTCGAGCTTTACTCCTCGGATCACTGCCCGTTCCGCTTTGCGGACCCCGCCGGCAAGGATGCGCCCGGGGCGCGCGCCTCGTTTCGCAACATTCCCAACGGCATTCCCGGGATCGAGACCCGCCTGCCGATCCTGTTCTCGGAAGGGGTGGGGAAGGGGCGGATTTCCCTGCAACGCTTTGCGCAGATCACCGCCACCAACCACGCCCGGCTTTACGGTCTTGCCGCGCGCAAGGGCAGCATCCGGGTTGGCGCAGATGCGGATATCGTGCTGTGGGACCCCAACCTCTGCCGGCCCATTCGTCAGGCCGATCTGCACCACGGCGCCGATTACACGCCGTGGGAAGGGTTCGAGGTCACGGGCTGGCCGGTTGCCACCTTCTTGCGCGGGCATGCCATCATGCGTGACGGCGAACTGACCGGACGCGCGCCTGCGGGGCGCCTGCAACAGCGCGCCACGCCCGATACGTTGCTCTAGGCGTGGTCAGGGGGCGTGCTGACGTGTTCCGCGACCGTGGCACAGCCCGCCGACAGGGCCGCGCGTCTGGCCGCGGCGCACCGTCCGCCGATTTGCCGCGGCCCGCCTCTGCATGGGCGTCGCGACCCGATCCTGCGCCACACGAAAGCGACAGGGCAGACGCAACTGCCCCCAAGCACCGCCTCTTGACACCGTTTCAGAAAGGTCCGTCCCGATGAGTGAACACAGCCCCGCACCCGCCCACCCCGTCTTGCGGTTGGGGATGCTGACGCCTTCGTCCAACACGGTGCTGGAGCCCGAAACGCAAGCCCTGCTGGCGCCGCTTGCCGGGGCCGCCACGGCGCATTTCGGCCGGTTTCGTGTGACGCAGATCGGGCTTGATGCTGCGGCGGAACAGCAGTTCGCGCTAGAGCCCATCCTTGTGGCGGCGGATCTGCTGGCGGATGCAAAACCGTCGGTGATCGCGTGGAACGGCACTTCGGCAAGCTGGCGCGGCTTTGACACCGATGAACGTCTGTGCGCCGAAATCACGGCGCGCAGCGGGGTTCGGGCCACATCGGCGGTCTTGGCGTTCAATGCGGCTTTCGCGGCGCTTGGTGTGCGGCGCCTTGGGCTGGTGACACCCTATACGGCCGATGTTCAGGAGGCGATCAGACGCACCTATGCCGCGCATGGTATCGAGGTGGTGGCCGAGGCCCATGTGGGCTTGCGCGACAACTATTCCTTTGCCGAGGTGACAGAGGACCGTGTCGCCGCGATGTGCCGCGAGGTTGCCGTGGCACGACCGGATGCCATCGCCATCGTCTGCACCAATATGCGCGGGGCGCGCCGCGCCGCCGCCCTCGAGGCGGAGCTGAACATCCCGATCCTCGATTCCGTGGCCGTGACCTTGTGGGGCTGTCTGAAGGCCGCGGGAATGCAAACCACGCCCTTGCGGGGCTTTGGTCGTCTGTTCGACCTGTAGCTTCGGCCACGCCAAGACCCCACGGCGTCTCGCGCCCCGTTATTCACAAGGCTTCCCATGACGCAGACCACAACCCGCCTGGCCAATGTCACCGCCCAGTTGCCCGAGCCGCTTTTTCCCGGTGGGCCGCTGCGCCAGCGGGTGGATATCGACATCACCGGCACGTCGATTTCGGCCATCGCGCCCGCAGGCACGACGCCGCTTGCGCCTATGGCCCGAACCCTGGATTGCACACGGTTTTTCGCTGTCCCCGGCTTGATCAACGGGCATTACCACAGCCACGAGAACTTTCAGAAGGGCCGGTTCGAAGGGCTGCCGCTGGAACTGTGGATGAACCTTGTGCGCCCGTTGAAGCCGGTGCCGCTGACGACTGAACAAGTCTATTTGCGCACCATGATCGGCGCCATTCAGGCCCTGCGCAGCGGCACCACCACGATTGTGGACGATCTGCATCCCGGTGCGGGCCCCGATCCGTCGTTGATCGAGGCCGCGATGCGTGCCTATGAGGATGCGGGGATCAGGGCCTATGTCGGGCCAACCTTGTTTGACCGCCCGTTCTTTCGCGGCGTGCCTTACGTCGAGGACAGCTTTCCCCCCGATCTGCTGGCAGAGCTGGATGCGCTGCCGCCTCCACCCGCCGAACGGCTTCTGGATCTGGCCGAGCATCTGGCCCGCACCCGGCATCCGCGCGATCACCGCGTGGCCTTTCTGGCCGCACCGTCGGCCCCGCAGCGGTGTTCCGATGGGTTCCTGATGCGGGTGCGCGATCTGGCCGACCGTCACGGCCTGCCTGTCATCATTCATGTCCATGAAACCCGGCTTCAGGTCGTCACCGGCCAGCAGCTTTATGGGTGCAGCATGATTGCCCATCTGCACCGGCTTGGCTTTCTGAAGCCCGCCACCACCCTTGTCCACGGGGTCTGGGTCAGCGCCGGGGATCTGGACCTGATCGCTGAAACCGGGGCCAGTGTGCAGCACAACCCGCTGAGCAACCTCAAGCTGGGCAGCGGGCTTGCGCCCCTGCGCGAGATGATGAAGCGGGGCATCAACATCAGCCTTGGCAGCGATGGCTGCGGGTCCATCGAGTCGGTTGACATGCTGCGGGTGCTGGCCGCGACACCGCTTTTGCAAACCCTGCGCGAGGGGGATCGGGGCGACTGGATCACCTCGGCCGAAGCCTTCGATGCCGCCACGCGCGGCGGGGCGCAGGCCTTGGGGCGCGCCGATCTGGGGGTGCTGCGGGTGGGGGCGCGTGCCGATATCGCGCTCTATGACACGCATTCGATCGCCCTGACGCCGCTGAATGATCCGTTGCGCCAGCTGGTCTTCGCCGAGACGGGGCAGGGGCTGAAGCACCTGTTTGTCGATGGCGCGCAGGTCATGGACCAGGGCCATCTGACGCGCATCAACGAGGCCGAGATCATCGCGCGCATCCACGAGGCGGCAGCGGCGCTTTCACCGGCCCTGAGCGAGGCCGAGGACAGCGTGACCCGCATTCGTGCCGCCTATGAAATCATCCATGCCCGCTGCTGCGCGACAGCCATCCCATCGACGGTGATGCCCGCCAAGCTGCCAAAGGCACAGTGACCGCAGCCATGGCGGCGCGCAGATCAAGGGTTCCGCGACACCGAACCCATCCCTCAACGTCCCGGGTGCCAAAGGTCATCCCCAAACGCCCAACCTGCGAAATCAACCCCTGGCCGCGCGCAGCCCGACCCTGAGAACACTATTGGTGGGGCAATTGGCGGAGAGGGTGGGCCTGCCCTCGAACCTTCTCCACTTCAGAAGCCTTGAATTCCGGCCGGCTGCCGACTGCGCGCGTTGTAAATGACGACGTCAGGACGTGCATAGGCCGGCCTATGCGCGACCGAGCGGGTTCCCTTTACGCGTTCCTTACGCGATCCGACCCCTTCTCGAATGGAGCCTTTACGCAGCCCTACGGCAGTGTCCAGGACAGCAACCTTAGGGAGCCTTTCCATGCTGGACCTTCTCTACATCTTCCTCAGCCTCGCTGTTTTCGCGGCCTTCGCCGTCGGCATCCGTGCCGCTGACCGGCTGTGAGGAGGGCACTATGTTCGATCTGATCCTGGGGCTCGCCGTTGCAGCGGGCCTGTTCGTGTATCTCGGCGCGGCGCTGCTGCGGCCGGACCGGTTCTGAGGGGCGCCGCATCATGACCTTGCTCTCCTATCTTCTTTACTTCGCCGCGCTTGGCGGTCTGGCGTGGGTGCTCGCGATATGGATGACGCGCGTTTATGCAGGGAACCTTCCTTCGCCGCTGCTGCGGATCGAGGCTGCGCTGTTGCGCCTCAGCGGTGCCGTGCCCGACCGAGGCATGGGCTGGGGGGCCTATGCGCTGGCCGTTCTCGCGTTCAACGCCACCTGTCTTGTCGTGCTCTATGCCCTGCTTAGGGTGCAGGGCGCGTTGCCGCTGAACCCCGATGGCATCGGCGGCATGGCGCCTGACCTTGCTTTCAACACCGCTGTCAGTTTTGTCACCAACACCAACTGGCAGGCCTATTCGGGCGAAGCGCAGCTGAGCTACCTGAGCCAGATGGCCGGGCTGACGGTGCAGAACTTCGTCAGCGCCGGAACCGGCATGGCAGTGGCCGTCGCGGTGATCCGTGGGTTCGTGGCGGCCAAGGGTTCCACGCTCGGCAACTTCTGGGTGGACCTCACCCGGTCGGTCCTGTGGATTCTGCTGCCCCTGTCGGTGGTGCTGGCACTGTTCCTCGCCTCGCAGGGCGTGCCGCAGACCTTGCAGGGTGCGGTGGTTGCGACAGGTGTCGAGGGCCAGGAGCAGGTCATCGCCCGAGGCCCCGCCGCCGCGCAGATCGCGATCAAGCAGTTGGGCACAAACGGCGGCGGGTTCTTCGGCGTGAACTCGGCCCATCCGTTGGAGAACCCGGGGGTCGCCTCGAACTTGGCGCAGAGCCTGTCGATCCTGGTGATCCCCGTGGCCTTCTGTTTCCTCTTCGGCCGCATGGCGGGCGACCGGCGGCAAGGCTGGGCGATCTTTGCCGCTATGGCGGTGATGTTCGTGGCAGGCCTTGTGGTGATCCATGCCCATGAGGTGGCCGGGAACCCCGCCCTGGGGCTTGGCGCGAACATGGAGGGCAAGGAGCAGCGGTTCGGCGCGATGCTCTCGGCGCTCTGGGCGGCCTCCACCACGGCCGCGTCGAACGGGTCGGTCAACGCGATGCATGACAGCTTCATGCCGCTCTCGGGGCTGGTGATGCTGGTCTTCATGCAGGTGGGCGAGGTGATCTTCGGCGGGGTCGGCGCGGGGCTGTATGGGATGCTCCTCTACGTCGTGCTGGCCGTGTTTCTGGCCGGGCTGATGGTGGGCCGCACGCCTGAATACCTCGGCCGCAAGATCGAGGGGCGCGAGGTGACGCTGGCGGTGCTGGCCTTCTTGTCGATGCCTTTGGGCATTCTGGTCGGGGGGGCGGTGGCAGCCACGGTGCCCGCGGCGCTGGCAGCGGTGCAGGACGCCGGGCCGCATGGGATGAGCGAAATCCTTTACGCCTATGCCAGCGCCACAGGGAACAACGGCAGCGCCTTTGGCGGCTTCGGCGCCGGGCTGACTTGGCACACGACCGCGCTGGGGATCATCATGCTGCTCGGCCGCTATGCCGTCATCATCCCGATGCTGGCGATTGCCGGGTCGATGATCCGCAAACCGCAGGCCCCTGTCACCTCGGGCACCTTCCCGACGCACGGGCCGCTGTTTGTGACGCTTCTCATCCTCACCGTGCTGATCCTTGGCGCGCTGACCTTCTTTCCCGTCCTCGCCCTTGGCCCCATCGCGGAAGAAACCGCGCGGCTGGCCGGGCAAAGTTTCTGAGGCACCAAAATGTCGAAATTGACCAAGACGGCTGACATGCGCGGCCTTTACCCCGCCGCGATCCGTGCGAGCGTCACCAAGCTTGACCCGCGCAGCCTGTGGCGCAATCCGGTCATGTTCGTGACCGCTGTGGTGGCCGCCATGACCACCGTCCTCGGCCTGCGCGACCTGCTGACCGGCGTTCCGGGTGCGGGCACGTCCCTGCACATCGCGGCCTGGCTGTGGCTCTGCGTGGTCTTCGCCAACTTCGCCGAGGCGCTGGCCGAAGGGCGCGGCAAGGCACGGGCCGACACGCTGCGGGCGACCAAGTCGGAAACGAAGGTCCGCGTGCTTTCGGACGCTGGTGACGATCCAGCCAAGGGGACGGAAACCCTGTCTACCGCGCTGCGGGCGGGCCAGTTCGTGCATGTCGCGGCAGGCGAGATCATCCCAGCCGATGGCGAGGCGTTGCGGGGCGTGGCATCCGTCAACGAAAGCGCCATTACGGGCGAATCCGCCCCTGTCATCCGCGAGGCAGGGGGCGACAGGTCCTCGGTCACCGGGGGCACGACAGTGGTGTCGGACTGGCTGGTGATCCGGGTGACGGCGGAACCGGGGAAAAGTTTCCTCGACCGCATGATCGCGCTGGTCGAAGGGGCGGAGCGGCAGAAGACCCCGAACGAGATCGCGCTGAACATCCTGCTGGTGGGCCTCACGCTGATCTTCCTGTTCATCGTCGTGACGCTGCCGGCCTTCGCCAGCTATTCCGGCACCACCATCCCGGTGATCGTGCTGGG
>JALOSF010000064.1 GCA_025458525.1 Cypionkella sp.
TAGGCCCCCGCGACATGGGTCAGCTTGAAGCCATCGGCAGGCACTTGTCCGGTGTGTTGCAGATGCGGGCCACGGCACAGATCCTGCCAATCGCCGTGCCAATACATCCGGATGTCCTGATCTGCCGGAATCCGGTCCAGAAGTTCGATTTTGAAAGGCTCGCCGCGCTTTTCATAGTAGTCTCGCGCCCGATCCCGATCCCAAAGTTCGGTTTTGACAGGTTCGCGTGCGTTGATGATCTGCTTCATCCGCGCTTCGATCTGGCCAAGATCGTCGGGCGTGAAGGGCTCGGCCCGGTCGAAATCGTAAAACCAGCCGTAGTCGCGCACCGGGCCGATGGTGACTTTCACATCGGGCCAGATTTCCTGCACCGCCCGCGCCATGATATGCGCAAGGTCGTGCCGGATCAGTTCCAGCGCCGCCGCGTCATCCTTCAGCGTGTTGATCGACAGCGTGGCGTCGCCCATGATCGGCCAGGCCAGATCCCAATGCGTGCCGTTGACCTGCGCGGAAATCGCGGCCTTGGCCAGGCTGGGCGCAATGCTGGCTGCGACCTGTGCCGGGGTCACGCCCGCGTCATAGACGCGCACATTGCCATCGGGAAAGGTGAGGGAGATCTGGGCCATATCGGCATCCTAGTCGTTTTGGCGCCCACGATGCGCCCGGTTGCGGGTTATAACGGGGTCGGGTTTTGCGCCCGGCGCTTGGCAAAGTCAACACGGGCCGCGTAGAAGGGCAGGAACGGAGGATATGATGACACAGCCGCAGTTTCTGACCACCGCGCAATCCCGCACCATCGCCTATCACCAGACACCAGGAACAGGTCCGGGGGTGGTGTTCCTTGGCGGGTTCAAGTCGGACATGACGGGGACAAAGGCGGTGCATCTGCAAGACTGGGCCGCATCGCAGGGCCGGGCGTTCCTGCGCCTTGATTATTCGGGCCATGGGCAATCGTCGGGCGATTTCCTTGATGGCGCGATTGGCGACTGGTTCGAGGACGCTCTGGCCGCGATCACCACGCTGACCACGGGGCCGCAAATCCTCGTCGGCTCGTCGATGGGCGGCTGGATTGCACTTTTGGTGGCAAAGGCGATCCCGGGCCGGGTGGCGGGGCTGGTCGGCATCGCCGCCGCGCCGGATTTCACCGAAGACAGCATGTGGGCGGGGTTTACCGAGGCGCAGCGCCGCGCGCTGGCGGAACAGGGCCGGGTGGACCTGCCCTCGGACTATTCCGACGCGCCCTATGTCATCACCCGGCGGCTGATCGAGGAGGGGCGGGGCCGTCTGGTCCTGCGCGCGCCGCTGGACCTGCCGTTCCCGGTGCGGCTGTTGCAGGGCACGGCCGATACCGATGTGCCGCCCGCAGTGGCGCTGCGCCTGATGGATCACGCCAACAGCCCCGATCTGCGGCTGACCTTGGTCAAGGGCGCGGATCACCGCTTTTCCACGCCCGATTGCCTTGATCTGATCACCGAGGCGATCGGGGATATCACACTCCGGGCTGCCAAATGAAGCGGTGGATCAAGGCCATTTCTGCGCTGCTTGCTTGTCTCTTTCTGACAATTGGCGGGATTTTGGCCTTTGGCCTCGTGACGGGCGTGGACCGGGAAATCGCCTTCGATGACAGCAGTTTGCCCGATGATCTTGACGGCTGGCTGGTGCAGCGGGAATTGCAATTTTCCGATATTCGAGCGGGCGATGCCAAGCGGATCGTCTGGGCCGGGGATGCGGGGGCGCGCACCCCGCTTGCTGTGATCTATATTCACGGCTTTTCGGCGGGGCCCGAGGAAATTCGCCCCGTGCCCGACCGCGTGGCGCAGGCGCTTGGCGCCAATCTTTACTTCACCCGGCTGACCGGACATGGGCGGTCCGGCGATGCCATGGCCGAGGCCACGGCAGATGACTGGATCGAGGATATGGCCGAGGCGATGGCGATTGGCCGCCGTCTTGGCGAGCGGGTTCTGGTGATCTCGACCTCGACCGGGGCGACACTTGCGGCGGTTGCCGCCACGGATCCGGCCCTGTCGCGCGATATGGCGGGGCTGGTGATGGTGTCACCCAATTTCCGCCTGCGCAGCGCGGCGGGAATGATCCTTGACCAACCCTTTGCGCCGATCTGGGGGCCTTGGCTGGCGGGCGACCGGCGCAGTTTCGCGCCCAAGAACCCGGCCCATGCCGCGCATTGGACCACCGATTACCCCACCGCGGCCCTGTTCCCGATGGCCGCGCTGATGCGCGAGGCGCGGGCGCAGGATTACAGTGCCGCGCAAATGCCTGTTCTGTTTCTCTATTCACCCGACGATCGGGTGATCGATCCCGCTGCGATCCTGCCGGTGCGTGACGGGTGGGGCGGGCCGGTCACAGAGCATCTGATGACCATGGGGCCGGGCGATGACCCGCAATCCCATCTGATCGCGGGGGACGTGATGTCGCCGGGCCAGACGCAAGGGGCGGTGGACCATATCGTGACATGGGCGAGGGGGCTGTGATGCGCGACCCGATCCTGTTCATTCCCGGCCTGATGCAGGACGCGCGCGCCTTTTTGCCGCAAATCGTGGCGCTTGGCCCCCGTCATGCCGCGCAGATTTACCTGCCCGTGCTCGACACGGTGGAACGCATGAGCGAGGACGCCTTGCGCCAGGCCCCGGCCCGGTTCACGGTGGTTGGGCATGGCTTGGGCGGCGATGTCGCGCTTGATATCCTGCGGCGCGCGCCGGACCGCGTGGTGCGGATGGTGCTGCTGGCGACCGACCCGTTGGCCGAGGCGCCGCAAATCGCAGCCCTGCGCGAGGGGCGGATGGTTGCCGCGCAGGCGGGGCGGCTGAAGCAGGCGATTGCCGAGGATGTGCCGCCGACGGCCCTGGCCGATACGCCCGACCGCGCCGCCGTGCTGGCCCTGATGCTCGACATGGCGCTGGGGCTGGGCGAGGGCGTTTATCTGCGCCAGTGCAAGGCCTTGCAGCGCCGTCCCGATCAGCAGCGCACCCTGCGCCGCGCCACAGTGCCGACCCTGTTTCTGGCGGGTGCGCATGACAGCCTGCTGCCGCTGCGCCGGCTTGAATTCGCGCGTGATCTGATGCCGTCCTCGGCGCTGAAGGTGATCGACGCCGCGGGACACCTGGCCATGCTGGAAAACCCCGATGCCGTGACCACGGCGATCGAGGGCTTTCTGGCCGGCCCGATGATCTTACGCTGAGGCGAGCTTGACCACTGGCGCCGCCTTGGGCGCGTCGGAATTGGAGTCGATGAAGTTGAGCACGAGGGGGCGGATGTTCAGCCGCCACGACTTGCCCGCGAAGATACCGTAATGCCCGGCCCCCGGTTCCAGATGGGCGGCCTTTTTGGAGTCGGGCAGGTTGGTCAGCAGATCGAGCGCGGCAAGGCATTGACCGGGCGCCGAGATATCATCGTTCGCGCCCTCGACGATCTTGACCGCAACATCGGTGATCGCGCCGAAATCTACCTTGCGCCCGGCGACGGTGAAATCGTTTCTTGCGATCTCGCGGTTCTTGAAGATCCGCTCTACCGTGGAAAGATAAAACTCTGCCGTCATGTCCATGACTGCGAGATATTCGTCATAAAAGCGGTTGTGGGCGTCATTGTCGCGGCCTTCGCCGCGCGCCACCCGCAGAATCTGTTCGGAAAACGCCTTGGAATGACGCTCCATGTTCATCGAGATGAAGCTCTGCAATTGCAACAGCCCCGGGTAAACCAGCCGGCCCGCGCCCTTGTATTTGAAGCCGACGCGCTGGATCGCCATCTGCTCCAGCTGGCCCATGGTCACGCGGCGGCCAAAATCCGTCACCTCGGTTGCCGCTGCATCGGGGTCCACCGGCCCGCCGATCAGCGTAAGGCTGCGCGGCTGCGCGCTTGGGTCTTCGGCGGCCAGATAGGCGGTCGCGGCAAGGGTCAGCGGCACCGGCTGACACACCGCGATGACATGGGTGTCGGGCCCCAGTTCACGCATGAAATCGGCCAGGTAGAGCGTGTAATCCTCGATGTCGAACTTGCCCGCGCTGACGGGGATGTCACGCGCGTTGTGCCAATCGGTGATGAACACATCGCAATCGGGCAACAGCGACACCACGGTGGAGCGCAAAAGCGTGGCGTAGTGGCCCGACATCGGCGCCACCAGCAGAACGCGCCGCTTCATCGGCGCGCGCCTGCGCACGAAGAACTGGATCAGATTGCCAAAGGGGCGATCCACCACCGTCTTGATGTCCACCAGATGGTCGGTCCCGTCTGCGCCCACGATCGACCGGATGCCCCAGTCGGGCTTGGCGATCATCCGGGCAAAGGTGCGTTCCGTCACCTCGCCCCAAGCGGCCATAAGCGGCAGCACCGGGTTCATTGACATGGCGAATACCGGATAGGACGCCATGGCCCGCGCCGTGGCGCCGAGCCAGGCATTCGTGTTCCGTGCGGTTTCCATCATGTCATAGGTGGTCATGTATTTCATTCTGGGCTCCATCCCGATCCGGGGAAATTCGTCGCTTTCCCCCCCAGTCGGGCGACGTTATGATTTCATCGAGGTTAGGGGGGAAAGAGTAACATGACAACTGACCATGATGATGCAGGACGAAAGTTGCAGAAGATGCAGGCCAATCTGGCACGCATCGAGGAGCTTTCGCAGCGGCTGATGACGGCCCTTGCCCATCGCAAACAGGCCGACAGCGCCCTCGCCGGGCCTTCGAACGAGGTCTATATGAAGGCGGCGGCCGCCTATGTGGCCGAAATGATGCAAAACCCCAGCAAGATCCTGGAACAGCAGATCGGCTACTGGGGCAAGACGATGAAGCATTATGTCGAGGCCCAGCAAGCCCTGCTGTCAGGCGAGTTGAAAGCCCCGGCCGACCATACACCGAAAGACCGCCGCTTCTCGAACCCGTTGTGGGACACCCATCCCGCCTTCAACTACATCAAGCAGCAATACCTGCTGAACGCCGAGGCGATGACGAACGCGATCAGCGATCTGGATGTGCTTGATCCTGCCGACCGCCGCCGCGTGGAATATTTCACCAAGCAGATCATCGACATGTTCTCGCCCACCAATTTTCTGGGCACCAACCCCGATGCGCTGGAAAAGGCGGTGGCAACCGACGGGGAAAGCCTGGTGCAGGGCCTTGAAAACCTTGTCCGCGACATCGAGGCGAACAACGGCGATGTTCTTGTCACGCTGGCCGACCGCGAGGCGTTTCATGTGGGACGCAACATCGCCACCACGCCTGGTTCGGTCGTCTATCGCAACCAGATGCTGGAGCTGATCCAATACGCGCCCAGCACCGAAAAGGTTCATGCCACACCCTTGCTGATCTTTCCGCCCTGGATCAACAAATTCTACATCATGGATCTGAAGCCCGGCAATTCCCTGATCAAATGGATTGTGGATCAAGGCTTTACGCTGTTCGTGGTGTCTTGGGTCAACCCCGATGCCTCCTATGCCCAGGTCGGGATGGATGACTACATCCGCGACGGATATCTGCGCGCGATGGCCGAGGTGCGCCGCATCACGGGCGAGAGGCAGATCAACGCCGTGGGCTATTGCATCGCGGGCACCACGCTTGGCCTGACGCTGGCGCATCTGGACCGGGTGACGCTGGCCGATTTTTCCGATCCGGGCGAGGTGGGCGTGTTCCTTGAGGATGATTTCGTCGACGGGATCGAGCGGCAATCGGCGCGCGACGGCATCTTGTCGAAGTTCTTCATGGGGCGCACCTTCAGCTTTCTGCGCTCCAACGACCTGATCTATCAGCCCGCCATCAAAAGCTACATGATGGGCGAGGCGCCGCCCGCCTTTGATCTGCTCTACTGGAACGGCGATGGCACCAACCTGCCGGCGACGATGGCGCTCCAATATCTGCGCGGCCTGTGCCAACAGGATGGCTTTGCCAAGGGCACGTTTCCGGTGTTCGGGGAGCCGGTGCAGCTGTCCGGCGTCAAGGTGCCGCTTTGCGCCATTGCCTGCGAGACAGATCACATCGCCCATTGGCGCGGCAGCTTTAACAGCGTCAAGCAGATGGGGTCGCGGGACAAGACCTTCATCCTGTCGGAGTCGGGGCATATTGCGGGCATCATCAATCCGCCCAGCAAGGACAAGTATGGTCACTACACTTCGGACGCCCCGATCGAGGGCGCGCCCGAGGACTGGAAGGCGGCCGCAACCTTCAACAAGGGCAGCTGGTGGCCGCGCTGGGGCGCCTGGCTGAAGGGCCGCTCGGGCAAGATGGTAAAGGCGCGCATCCCCGGTGATTCGACCAATCCCGTGCTGTGCGAGGCGCCAGGGACTTACGTTACGGCAAGCGTCGCCGCGGGAAAGGGTTGAAGGCCAAGGGGTTAACGGAACTCAACCAGAAAGAATGCTGCATCGCAGAAAAATGGTTGAAATGCTGCAATGCAGCATTTATATCTGTTTCATGACGCAACGGTCGGACCCTCCGGCCATACAGGAGCAAGACCAATGACCAAGACCCCCGATTTCGCAAAAGTGATGCAGGACATGATGGCTTCCTTCCCGGTTGACTCGTCCGCCATGCAGAACGCGTTCAAGACCCAGGCCGCACTTGCCGAAAAGATGTCGAAAGTGGCTTTGGAAGCGGCTGAAAAGTCCACCGAGATCACCGCAAAATGGACCAAGGACACCATCGCAAAGATGGGCGACATGACCAAGGCCAAGACCGAGCCGACCGATTACACCAAGGCCGCGACCGACTTTGCCTCGGCTGCTGCTGAAATGGCTGCCGAAAACCTGGCGGCTTTCGCTGAAGTCGCGAAGAAAGTGCAGATGGAAACGGTCGAACTGATGCTGGCTGCCGGCAAGGACATGTCCGAGGACGCAACCGCCGCTGTGAAGAAGGCCACCGCCGACGTGACCGTCGCCGCGAAAAAAGCAGCTGCCGCTGCCAAGTGATCCTTCGGGATCGGTGCTTTTTCGGCTATCCTCCTCCCTGAGCGTGGAAAAGCACAAGGCGGGCCCTTTGGGTCCGCCTTTTTCATGCGGCTGACCCGTTGCGCAGCACGGGCGTCCCATCCTGCGCCTGCCGGGCACCCCCCTCTGCCCGAAGACGTGTGGTATCGGCCGCATGCGCCGCACACGCTCAGGCTTTCTTTTTTGCCGCAGCCTGCGTAGACTTCGCTGCACAAGCAAAAAGACCTTAGGGAGGGGTGGCCATGGCCGAAACCGACAAGCCGCTGTTGATCAAACGCTATGCCAGCCGCCGCCTTTACAACACCGAGACGTCCGATTACGTGACGCTGGAAGACATCGCGGGCTTCATCCGCGCCGGGCGCGAGGTTCAGATCGTCGATCTCAAATCCGGCGATGACCTGACGCGGCAATACCTGCTGCAAATCGTGGCCGAGCACGAGTCGAAGGGGGAAAATGTCCTGCCCATCGCGGTGCTCACGGATCTTGTGCGCAGCTACACCACGAATGTGAACTCGGTCGTGCCGCAATTCCTTGCCGCCAGCTTCGAGATGCTGCGCGAGGGGCAGTCGAAGATGATGGAAAACCTTGGCGTGATCCCGAACCCGATGGCGGCGATGCCGGGCTTTGATCTGATGCGCAAGCAGCAGGAAGCCTTCATGAAAACCATGATGAGCGGTGTGCCCGGCTGGGGCAGCTCTGGCCCCGAGCCGGAAAAGGACGAAACGGCAAGCGCCGATGAGCTTGCCCAGATCAAGAAGCAACTGGCCGAGTTGCAAAAGAAACTCTCCAAACTCTGACCGCCATGCCAGAGGCACAGGCCCGTGTAACCCTGTGGGGGGTCGAGGTGTTTGTGGCCGTGGCCGAGGAAGGCACGATTTCTGCCGCCGCGCGGCGTCTTGGCGTCTCTCCGCCCGCCATCAGCCAACAGATCGGCGCGTTGGAGGCCATTCTGGGCGCGATCCTGTTCGACCGCAGCGCGCGACCCTTTGCGCTGACCCCGGCGGGGCGGTTGTTCCGGCGCCATGCGCAGGTGATGCTGAATTCCGAGGCAGAGGCGCGCGCCGATCTGGCCCGGGCCAACCTGTCGCGGCTGACGACCCTGCGTCTTGGCATGATCGAGGATTTCGACGCCGAGGTGACGCCCGCGCTGCTGTCTGGTCTGGCCGCGGCCTTGCCCGATTGCCGCTTTCTGTTGGAAACCGGGGCAAGCCATCGGCTTCTGGATCAGCTGGAGGCGCGGGCGCTGGATCTTGCCGTGGCGGCCGAACTGGGGCCCGAAACCGCCGACACCGGCTGGCGCGAGGTGCATGCGATCCTGGCCGATCCTTTCGTCTGTGTGCGGCCAAAGGCGGCGGCAGAGGATGCGCTGATCCTGTATTCGGCGCGGCATCTGATGGGGCGACAGATCGCGGGCCATCTGGCGCGTGGCAGCTTGCGACCTCAGGTGCGTTTCGAGCTGGACAGCTATCACGCCATCCTTGCGCTGGTGGCACAAGGCGCGGGCTGGACCATCCTGACCCCGCTTGCCTTGCACCATGCCGCGCGTTTTCTTGACCTTGTCACCGTTGAGCCGCTGCCGCAGGCCTTGGCGCGCAGCATTTCGCTGTCGTCGCGTCAGGGGGCGCTTGGCGGGTTGGCGGGGCAGGTGGCACAGGCGCTGCGGGCCGAGGTTGCGGCCCGCGTCATCGCGCCTGCGCTGAAGCGCTGGCCGTGGCTTGAGCCCGAGTTTCGCCTGACCTGACGGTCCTCCTGCCACCCGGACACGGGGTTCAGGCCCGATGCGCCGCTTTGGCCGCGTCGATCAGCGCGCCCGCGATGAAATCGAGCTCTGGCTGCGTCAGGCGTGCGGGCAGGCGCACGTCGCAGGCCCGCATCAACATGGCGCGGGTCTGGGGCAGGTCGGGCGCCTCGCCCAGGAACTGCCAGTTCCAGAAGGCGCGGGCATTGCCTTCGGACAGGCCAAAGACCTGAACCGAAACACCGCGCGATTTTGCCGCTGTCTGAAAGGCGCGGGCTTCTGCATCGGTCCAGTCGCCGGTCAGATTGAACTGGATCGAATCGGGCGCGCGCAATTCCGGCGGCAGGGCAGGGGGCACCGACAGCACCCCGGTGGCATTGAGCGCCGCCGCGACATAGTCGTGATTGCGCCGCCCGTCCTGCACCCGCCGCGCCACTTCCGGCAGTTGCGGACGGATCACCGCCGCCGACAGGTTCTGCATCCGCAAGTTGTAGAGCGGCAGCTTGTTTTGCCATTCGCAATAGCTGTTCTGGAAACCGGGATGTTTCTTCCAGTTTTCCTCATAAGCGCCGGACATGATGACGGCGCGGGCGGCGATTTCGGGATCATCCGTGATCAGAATCCCGCCTTCGCCCGCGTTCACCAGCTTGTAGGACTGAAAGCTGAAGCACCCCACCTTGCCGATGGTGCCGATATTGCGCCCGTTCCAGGTGGTGCCAAGGCTGTGGGCCGCATCTTCGATGACCGGAATCCCGGCCGCATCGCACAGCGCCATGATCGCATCCATATCCGACGTGTGGCCGCGCATGTGGCTGATCATCACGGCATCGGCGCCCGGCAGCTTTGCCGCGAAATCCGCAAGATCCACGCGGTAATCCAGCCCCACCTCGACCAGAACCGGCACGCAATCGGCATGGACGATGCTGGACGGCACCGCAGCGAAGGTAAAGGCAGGGATCAGAACCCGCGCCCCGCGCGGCAGATCCAGCGCCTTGAGCGACAAGAACAGCGCCGCCGAACAGGACGACACCGCAAGCGCATAGCGCGCCCCAAGCAGATCGGCAAATTCCTGTTCCAGAAGCGCCACCGGAGCATCCTTGGCGGCCGTGTAGCGGAACAGATCGCCCGAGGTCAGCAGACGTTCGATCTCGGCCCGGGCAGCTTCGGGAATGGGTTCGCTGCTGTATACGTCGGGGGGCAGGGTCTGGCCATCATGTGCCATGGGTCTATCCTTAAACTCAGTTTAAGCATTGCTTAAACTTCTGCTCGCGCCAAAGCCAGTGACTTTTCCATGACGGGCCAAGCCCCGCCTGACAGTTGCGTTACACGCCCAGCCTGTCGCGCAGCGAATACCAAGTCATCGCCGCCACCAGAAGCGGCCAGCGCAAGGCAGCCCCGCCCGGAAAGCGCGGTTGCGGCAGCCGGGCCAGCAGGTCGAAGCCGCTGGCATCGCCCCGCACCACATCGGCCATCATCTTGCCGGCCTGGGTTGCCATGGCGACCCCATGCCCGGAATAGCCCGAGGCGGACAGCACATTTGGCGCCGGGCGCAGGAAACAGGGCATCCGGTTCATGGTGATCGCCAGCGTGCCGCCCCAGGCATAATCGATCCGCACGTCGTGCAGTTGCGGATAGACCTCCAGCATCGGTTTCATCACGGTTTTCACAACATCGGGAAAGCGGTAGCCATAGCTTTCGCCGCCGCCGAACAGCAACCGCCCGTCTTCGGACAGCCGCCAGTAATTCACCACGAATTTCGTATCGGCCACCGCGATGGGCTGCGACAGGATGTCGGCGGCACGTGCGCCCAAGGGTTCGGTGGCCAGGATGAAATTGTTGATCGGCATCACGCGCGCCGCCACCTTGCGGTCCAGATTGCCCAGATAGCCGTTGCCCGCAAGGATCAGATGGTCACAGCTGACCGTGCCGCTGCCGGTGCGGACCACAGGTTTTGGCCCCGGCGCGATGTGATGCACCTCGGAGCGTTCAAAGATCTGCGCCCCCGCCTGTGCCGCCGCCGCCGCCAGACCCAGCGCGAAATTGAGCGGGTGCAGATGGCCGGCGCCACGATCAAGCTCTCCGCCATGATAGAGGTCGGAGCCGATGATCTGCCGCATCGCGGCGCGCGACAAAGGCTCGACCTGGTCATAGCCATAATCGCGGGCCAGCTTTTCGGCATAGGCATGGGCGTGGCGCACCTCGGATGCGCTGCGGCAGGCATGGGCGATGCCGGGGTAAAAGGTCACTGGCATGGCGTGGCGGTCGATCAGGCCGCGCACCAGCGCCTTGGCGTCTTGTGCCATATCCCACAGGCGGCGCGCGTCCTCGCGCCCGGCGGCGGCCTCGATCCAGTCCTGATCCTGACGCTGTCCGCTGCCGACCTGCCCGCCATTGCGCCCCGAGGCGCCAAAGCCCACGCGATGCGCCTCGAGCAGCACGACATCAAAGCCCGCCTGCGCCAGATGCAGCGCGGCCGACAGGCCGGTATAGCCGCCCCCGATGATGCAGACATCGGCCCGGCGCTGCCCCATGAGCGCGGGAAAGGGGGCCAGCGGGGTTGCCGTGGCCGCGTAATAGGACGGGGGATATTCCCCCGCCCTGTCATTTGCATGCAAAAGGTTCATACGTTCAAAAGCAGATGTTCGCGTTCCCACGGGCTGATCACCTGAAGGAACTCTTTGTATTCATTGCGTTTGACCGAATCATAGACCTTGCAGAACCCTTCGCCCAAAACGGATTTGAGCGCTGTATCCTCGTCCAGCAGGTCAAGCGCGTCCCCCATGTTGACCGGGATTTCGTCGCTGTCGATATAGGCAGAGCCTACAAATTCGGGCCGGGGGCTGCGCTTTTCCATCAAGCCCAGATAGCCGCAGGCCAGCGTGGCCGCGATGCCCAGATAGGGGTTGCAATCCATGCCCGGCAGGCGGTTTTCCACCCGCCGCGCCGCCGAGGACGAGATCGGCACCCGCAGGCCGGTGGTGCGGTTGTCGCGCCCCCATTCGAGGTTGATGGGCGCGGCAAAGTCGGGAACGTAACGGCGGTAGCTGTTGACGTAGGGCGCAAGCAGCGCCACCCCGGCGCCAAGGTGGTTTTGCAAGCCGGCGATGAAATGCAAGAACGCATCGGTTTCCACGCCCTTTGGCCCGGCGAAGATGTTCTTGCCGGTTTTCATATCGACGACCGAGGTGTGGATATGCATGGCGCTGCCCGGCTCACCCGCGATCGGTTTGGCCATGAAGGTGGCAAAGCAATCGTGGCGCAGCGCGGCCTCGCGGATCAGGCGCTTGAAGAAGAACACATCGTCGGCCAGCCGCACCGGGTCGCCATGGGCGAGGTTCAATTCGATCTGGCCTGCGCCGCCTTCTTGCAGGATGCCGTCGATTTCAAGACCCTGGGCCTCGGCGAAATCATAGATGTCGTCGATGACCTTGCCGTATTCGTCCACCGCCGACATCGAATAGGCCTGCTTTCCGGCAGCGCGGCGGCCAGAGCGGCCCATCGGCGGCATGACGGGCATGTTGGGGTCGATGTTGCGGGCGGTCAGGAAGAATTCCATCTCTGGCGCGACCACAGGTTTCCAGCCCTGTTGCGCGTAAAGATCGACGATGCGGCGCAGCACATTGCGCGGGGCAAAGGGGATCAGGTTGCCTTCCTGATCCTTTGCGTCATGGATGACCTGCAACGTCACGTCAGCCGTCCATGGGGCGGCGGTGGCGGTGCTGAAATCCGGCTCCAGGATCATGTCGGGTTCGGTGAAGGCGTCGAACGGATTGTCGGCCCATTCGCCGGTGATGGTTTGCAGGAAGATCGAGTTGGGCAGGAAGTAGTTCTTTTGCGTGGCGAATTTGGCGGCTGGCATCGCCTTGCCGCGCGCCACACCGGCGATGTCGCCGATGATGCACTCCACCTCATCGACGCGGCGGTTGCCGATGAAGTCACGCGCCGCTTCGGGCAGTTTTTCGGTCCATTTGGACATGGGATCGGTCCGTGTGTTTGCCCCCGGACATCAGGTCCGGGGCGCCTTGAAGAAAGCCGCGATGCGGGCGGCCATGGTTTTGTCATGCAGCGGCACATCCAACCGGGTTGCCGCCGCTTGCAGAAGGGGGTCGGGCACCACGCCGATGGCGCGGGTCTTCATCAATCCGTCCACAAAGTCGGGCTGAAACTCTGGATGCGCCTGAATGGTCAGGGCCCGGTCATCATAAAGCAGGGCCGCATTTTCACAAAAATCATTGCTGGCGATGACCTTTGCCCCCTCGGGCCGCTGGACCACCTGATCCTGATGCCAGGCGTTCAGGGTGACGGTTTCGCCCTCGAACTGATATTCGGTCGGCCCGACCGACCAGCCGCCGGCGAATTTCTCGACCTTGCCGCCCATGGCCTGCGCGATGATCTGATGGCCAAAGCAGATGCCCACCATCGGCACCCGTGCGGCATAGGCGGCGCGGATGAAATCCTCCAGCGGCGGGATCCAGGGGTGATCCTCATAAGCGCCATGCTTGGAGCCGGTGATCAGCCAGCCGTCGCAATCCCGCACATCGGCGGGGAACTGGCCGTTCACCACCTGAAAGGTGCGAAAGGTAAAGCCATGCCCGTCCAGCAGACGGGCGAACATGTCGGGGTAATCGCCCATGGCCGGGGCCAGGGCTTCGGGCGCCAGCCCGGTTTGCAAGATGCCGATCCGCATGTGTTTTCCGTGTTGAGACATCCGAAGTCTAGCGCAGCGCCCCGATGGTGCAAAGGGGCGCCGCGCAGGCCGTATCAAACAGTGTCGAGATACAACTCGATCCGTTCTTCCGGGGTCAGGTCAGCGATGTAATGCATCTCTTGCCGTTTGGTCTGCACGAAGTTGCGGATCAATTCCTTTGGCAAAAAGCGATAGAGCAGGTCGCTGCTTTCAAAGGCATCGATCGCCGCTTCCCAGGATGACGGGATTTGCGGCAGATCCATCGCATAGGCATTGCCCGTCACCGGGGTTGGCGGCTCCATCTCGTCCTCGATGCCAACCAGGGCCGCGCCCAGAATGGTGGCCAGCATCAGATAGGGGTTCACATCCCCCCCGGCGACGCGATGCTCGATGCGGCGCGCAGACGGGCTGCCGGCGGGAATGCGAATGGCGGCGGTGCGGTTTTCATAGCCCCAGCAAATGGCCGTGGGGGCATGCTTGTCGGGCACCAGCCGTTCATAGCTGTTCTGGTGCGGCGCAAAGACCAGCGTCGAATCATGCATCGCGGCCAGACAGCCGGCGACCGCGTGCCGCAGCGCCGCGGTGCCCTTTGGCCCGCCGCTGTCAAAGATGTTGTCGCCTTCGTCGTCGATCACCGAAAAATGGGTGTGCAGGCCCGAGCCCGAATATTCGGCATAGGGTTTGGCCATGAAACTGGCGGCAAACCCATGGCGGCGCGCAAGGCCCTTGACCAGCATCTTGAACAGCCAGGCATCATCGGCGGCGCGCAGCGCATCGTCGCAATGCATCAGGTTCACCTCGAACTGGCCAAGGCCGGTTTCCGACGTGCTGGTATCGGCGGGAATGTCCATCGCCTCGCAGGCGTCGTAAAGATCGGTGAAAAAGGTGTCAAAGGCATCGAGGGCGCGGATCGACAACGTCTCGGCCGCCTTGCGCCTTTTGCCGGACCGCGGCGAGGGCGGGACTTGCAAGGTCTTGCCGGAATCGTCGATCAGGAAGAATTCAAGCTCCATCGCGACGACGGGGGTAAGACCACGCTTCTTGTACTGTTTGACGACCGCATTCAGCGCGTGGCGCGGATCGCCATCATAGGGTTGGCCGTTTTCGCGGAACATCCAGATCGGCAGAAGGGCGGTCGGCGCCTCCAGCCAGGGCATGGGCATGAACCCGCGTTCGGTGGGCTTCAGAACGCCGTCCTGATCGCCCTGTTCGAACACCATCGGGCTGTCGTCGATGTCTTCGCCCCAGATATCAAGGCTGAGCACGGAAAACGGAAAACGCGTGCCATCCTTGACCGCCTTTTCGGCATAGCGGGCGGGGATACGTTTGCCGCGTGCCTGTCCGTTCAGGTCGGCGGCTGCCACACGGA
The DNA here is from genome assembly GCA_025458525.1 of Cypionkella sp. Classification (GTDB taxonomy): domain Bacteria; phylum Pseudomonadota; class Alphaproteobacteria; order Rhodobacterales; family Rhodobacteraceae; genus Pseudotabrizicola. Next base: position 14,720 of record JALOSF010000064.1, read on the forward strand.
TTGTGCGCACTTGCGGGTGCTTACGCAGATAGTCCTTCATCATGTTCGTTTGGTCGGGGTGCCGCGCGGGGCGGGACCCTTGTTCCATCCTCGGGTTGTGATCTTTCCTCCCGCGCTGTGTGCGGGTCCGGGCGGGTGCCCGAATAATTTGATCAAAAATACGCTACTATCGGATGACCTGAGGACGCAAGCGAATTTTGCCAGCCATATTGGACGGAAGATGCCGGTTCAGCCGCTTGTTCACGGTGCCCATTCCCCAGATCAGGATCAGGGTCAGCAGGATGAAATAGCCTGCGACGATAGGGTAGGGGATGAAGGGGTTGAAGGTCTTGTCGGCAAAGTAGCTTGCGTAATACAGCGCATCGCCGCGCTGCTGAAACGCCGGAAAGCCCGAAAAGAACACCAGCGTGGTCGAATGAAACAGGAAAATCGCTTCATTCGTATAAGCGGGCCAGGCTAGGCGCAGCATGGTCGGCCATTGGATGCGTCGAAACTTGGCAAAGCCGGTCAGCCCATAAGCCTCGGCTGCCTCCAGATCGCCCTTGGGGATCGACCGCAGCGCACCGTGAAAGATTTCGGCCGAATAGGCGGCGGTGTTGAGAAACAGCACGAACAGCGCCCCGGCCCAGGCCCGCGTGGTCCAGGCGGTTTCGACGGTGATGCCAAAGACATCGATGCCGGCGCGCGGCAGCATCTGAAGCGCCTCATAGGCCAGAAAGAACTGGATAAAGAGCGGCGAGCCGCGAAACACGAAGATGAACCATTCGGCCGGTTTGCGCGCCCAAGGGCTGTGTGATGCCCGGGCAAAGGCGATGGCATTGGCAAGCACAAAGCCAAACACCAGCGCCACAAGCCCGAAATAGATGTTCCAGATCAGGCCCGACCCGATCAGCGTGAACTGCTGGCACAGCGTGAAATCGGTGCGCGGCAACAGGCGTTCGCCATAGCCAAGCGAGCGGAAAGCGTAGTCGCCGATGGTTTGCCAGCAGCTCATATCCCCGCCTTCCGCATCGCTTCGCCCGCCGCCGTGGCCTGCCCGCGCGACAGGCGCGCCGACACCCTGTTCAACACGATCTCTGACAGCCGGGTGAAGGCCAGATAGAACACCAGCAGAAACAGGAAGTAGTAAAGCCGCCAATCGGGGTGCGGATAGTCAAAGGCCTGCGTCTTGGCGCCGCCAAGTTCGCGTGCCCAGTAAACAATGTCCTGCACGCCCAGCAGGAACAGCAGCGGGGTGGCCTTGATCAGGATCATCCACAGATTCGACAGGCCAGGAAGCGCATAGACCCACATCTGCGGCACAAGAATGCGCCGGAACACCTGACGCTGGGTCAGACCATAGGCCTCGGCGGTTTCAAGCTGCGCACGCGGCACCGCCTGCATCGCGCCATAAAGCACGTTGGCGGCAAAGGCGCCGAACACCAGCGAAAAGGTCAGCACCGCCAGCATGAAGCCGTAGAATTGATGCACCCATTGTTCGGACGCCCCCAGCGGCACCTTCGCCTCGGGGCAGACCCGGAATTCGAGCCCGTTGCGAACCGGGTCGGTCCAGTCGGGGCAGCGGATCAGGTGGTTGAGGTATTCGATCCCCTGATCCAGCGCGATCACGAAAAACAGGAAGAACACGATATCGGGCACGCCGCGCACCATGGCGGTATAGCCCTTGCCGATCAGTCGCAGCACAAGATGCTGGCTGCGCGCCGCCATGGCACCCAGAAAGCCAAAGGTCATCGCCACTGGCGCGGTGACGGCCAACAGCAAAAGCACGGTTCCAAAAGCCCAATAGAGGTTCAGGTGCTTGCCCGAGGTCAGGTAGCACGACATCCATCTAAGGCCTTCCAGAGACTTGGGATCAGCGCAAAATTCAAACATGGGGGGAAGCCCCCGCACGGGTGGCGCGCGGGGGCGTTTTCATCAGAACACGTCGGCGTCTTCGCCGAACCACTTCTTGATGAGCGCGTTCAGCGACCCGTCGGCCTTCATCGAGGTGATGGCCGCGTCAAACTTGCCGCGCAGCTCGGTGTCCGACTGGCGCAGGCCCATGCCGATGCCGCCGCCAAGCGTGACGTCTTCGGACACGATCACCAATTCGCCGTTCGACTCGTTGACGATCGGGACCAGAAAGTCCTTGTCGGCAAACACGGCATCCGCCTCGCCGTTGCGCACGGCCGCGACGGTTTCGTCGGGTGTCGCAAATTCGAGCAAGGTGGCGCCCGACGCGGCAATATACCCCGACTGGATCGTGTTGACCTGCGCCGCGATCACGCCTGTCTTGATATCGGCATCGGGCGACAGGGCGACATAGGCCGAAGGCGCCGGGGGCGTGTAGTTCTGGGTGAACGAAATCACCTTGGAACGTTCTTCGTTGATGTTCATGCCCGCGATGATGGTGTCGTAGTTGCCCGATTGCAGGTTGGGAATGATCGAATCCCAATCGGTCGTGACCCATTCGCAGGTCAGTTCGGCGCGCTTGCACAGCTCGTCGCCCAACTCGCGCTCGAAGCCGTCCACCTCTCCCGCATCGTTGATGAAGTTGTAGGGCGGGTAGGCGCCCTCCGTGCCCATGCGGACGGTCTGCTGGGCCAGTGCGGCTCCCGCCGTCAGCGCCATAAGCGCGGTTGCGATCAGCAGCTTTTTCATTTGGTCTCCCCTTTAGTAAGCTGTTGTTATGGTTTTTGTAATTCGTCAGGCTGTCGCTGAGAGGAACCCGCGAAGACGTTCTGTCTGCGGGGTCTTGAACAGCCGGTCGGGTGGGCCTTCTTCCTCGATCTTTCCCTTGTGCAGAAAGATCACGTGATCCGAACAGTCGGCCGCCAGCTTCATGTCATGCGTCACCAAAAGCATGGTGCGCCCTTCTTCGGCAAGCGCCTTGATGACGCGGATCACCTCTTGTTCCAACTCGGGGTCCAGCGCGCTCGTCGGCTCGTCGAACAGCAGGGCCCGCGGTTCCATGCACAACGCCCGGGCAATCGCCGCGCGTTGTTGCTGCCCGCCCGAAAGCATGGCGGGCCAGGCGTCGGCCTTGTCGGCGATGCCCACCTTGGCCAGATATTCGCGCGCCTTGACCTCTACCTCGGCAGGGTCGCGTTTCAGCACCGTCACCGGGGCTTCCATCACGTTTTGCAGGATCGTCATATGCGACCAAAGATTGAACTGCTGGAACACCATGGACAGGTTGGTGCGGATGCGCGTCACCTGCGCGCGGTCGCCGGGGTGGCGGTGCAAGCCTTCCCCCTTCCAGCGCACGGCCTCGCCTTCGAACCGGATCTCGCCCTGCTGGCTGTCCTCAAGCAGGTTGCAACAGCGCAAAAGCGTGGATTTGCCCGAGCCCGAGGAGCCAATCAGGCTGACCACATGCCCGCGCGGCGCCGTCAGATCAACGCCCTTGAGCACCTCGAGCGAACCGTAGGCTTTGTGCAAGCCGCGGATTTCGATCACTGGGCTGTCTGGGGCGCTTTGCGTGGCTGTCACTTTTGCTCGCTCGGTTAAGGCTCTTGCTCAAATAGGACGCAAGTTTTGCGCCATTGCAACGGGCATTGTGGCAAACGCTACGGCACTGCCCGCAGGTTTGATCACTGCGTGCCGTCAATTTGGGCAGGGACAGGCGGGATGGGCAGCGCGAGATAGGTCTGCGCGGGTATCTTGACCAAGCCCTGCACCCCAAGCGTGTGCCGTGCGTCAGGGTCCAGATCCGCAATCGCCGCACGAACACATTCGAACAGCGTGGCGGCATCCGCCCCTTGGGCCGCGATCAAGGGCAGGCCGGGCGTGGGCCGGGTGCGCGCGATGACATGCAGCGCGCCGACAAACGCCTCGTGGCGCTGCAACAGCCGCCATGTCACGGCATCAATGGCGGCAAAATCGGCGCGGCCTTCGGCGACGGCAAGCGCGCTCATCCGGTGGCCGCCGCTTTGGCTACCCCCGGGAAGGCAAAGGCCAAGATCCTGAAAATGTTGCCAGATCGCCGCCCAGCCCGATTGCGAAAGCGGTTCGTTATACATCAGCCGCGCCGATTGCAACGCGGCTTCGGTCTGACGTGGATCGTCTTTGCGCGCGACGATCACCGAACGATACCAGCCGGGCGGGCACCCCTCGACCGCATAGTCGGGCGTGCCGATCAGCGTGACGCGGTCATGAAGACGGGCGCGAAACGGCAGGCCGCAGGTCTGTGACAGCACCAGATCGGCGGCGGTCCAGGCCGGCCAATAGGCCGGTTCGCCGCGCGTCAGCGTGTGGGGGGCGGCAAGCCCGCGCGCGTGCAGCCTGTCCCTGATCCCGGCCCAAAGCGCGTCGTTGGCGGCCGCGATCTCGGGCCGGTCATACATCGCGAGCGAGGCGATCATCCCTTGGCCGCGCGTTGCCGGGCCAGGGCCGAATCAACATCTGTAAGCCCCAACAGATTGGCGACCAGACGCAACAGGCGATCTTCCTCGGCGTCGCGCGCACCATCCGACAGCGCGACAGACCAAAGCGCTTGCAACAGTCGGGCCCGATCCTCGTGCGCGGTGGCCGCCTTGAGCGCGCGGGTAAAGCGCACGGTATCGGGCGCCTCGGCCTCCAGCACCTCGGCCTCGCGCCGCAGGGCGGTGGCGGCAAAGGCGGAAAGACCGTGAAGATGCGCCAGAACGCGGTCGATCTGCGCTATTTCGGCTTCGGCATAGCTGCCGTCAGACCGGGCAAGCCGCACCATCAACGCCGCAAGGGCCAAACGCGCGTCCGGCTCTGGCAGGCGCGCGGGGGAAGGGGCCAGAAGGCCAGAGAGGAGGCGTTCAAACATGCAAAAGACATAGGCCCCGATCCCGTCCGGGGCAAGGCAGTCAGCTTGCGCAATAGGGTTGGGCCTTGGTCCAGCCCGCGATGTCCGATCGCTTGGAGGCCGATCGGAACGGACCCCAGTCGCGCCCGATGCCGCGATTGCCGCTGCCCGCGACAACACCGTCGCGGCCCACCTGTTTCGACATGATCTTGATCGCACAGGCCAGATTCGCCTCTCCGTCCTTGAGTGCGGCGGCGCTCGTCGCGTCGCAGCCATGGGCGCGCGCGGTCTGGGGGGAAATCTGCATCAGCCCGATGTAACGCCCGCCCCCGCCCGAGGCGGCCGGGTTCCATGTGCTTTCGTGTTTTGCGGTCGCCGACAGAAGCCCGGCCCAGAAGGCGCGTCTTTCATCCAGCGTTGCCTCGTCATAGCCGGGGCACCAGCCTTCGATGTCGGCAGGCACCTTGGTGGCCAGCACCGCATCCTGCTTTGCGATCATGCTCATCGAGGCCGAGGTCCACGAGGCAGCCTCGGGCCGATGGTCCCAACGCATCACCGGCAGATCGCCGCCGCTCTTGCCGGTGGCATCGGCCACGCAGCCCGCCAGAACAAGGGTGGCGCCAGCAACAAGCGAAAGGGCAAAACGCATCATGTCGTCTCATGGCAGCACCGCGCCCTTATGCACGGCCCCACCGCGTTAGGCTGCTGCCCCCGAGTCGGGCAACCCCGCAGCCCTGCAATCGGCGTCATTCCGCCAGTTCCACCCCTTGCCCCAAGGCCCCGCGCCGCCTAAAGACAAGGCAAAAGAAGGAGTGCGCCATGCTGGACCTGACCTATACCGCGCCGACCCCAAAAGTGATTGCCGGGGCAAAGCACGATTGGGAACTCGTCATCGGGATGGAAATCCACGCGCAGGTGTCGTCAAACGCCAAGCTGTTTTCCGGCGCTTCGACCCGGTTCGGCGCCGAGCCGAATGCCAATGTGGCCTTCGTCGATGCGGCCATGCCCGGCATGCTGCCGGTGATCAACGAATTCTGCGTGGAACAGGCGGTGCGCACCGGGCTGGGCCTCAAGGCGCAGATCAACCTGCGGTCGGCCTTTGACCGCAAGAATTATTTCTACCCGGACCTGCCGCAGGGCTATCAGATCAGCCAGCTTTACCACCCCATCGTGGGCGAGGGCGAGGTGCTGGTCGAAATGGGCCCCGGCGTCGCACGGCGGGTGCGGATCGAGCGTATCCATCTGGAACAGGACGCGGGCAAGTCGATCCATGACATGGACCCGGCGATGTCTTTCGTGGACCTCAACCGCACCGGGGTTGCCCTGATGGAAATCGTCAGCCGCCCCGACATCCGCGGGCCAGAGGAGGCAGCGGCCTATGTGGGCAAGCTGCGCCAGATCCTGCGTTACTTGGGCACCTGTGACGGCAACATGCAGAACGGCAATCTGCGGGCGGACGTGAACGTGTCGGTCTGCCGACCGGGCGCTTATGAACGCTATCAGGAAACGCAGGATTTCAGCCATCTCGGCACGCGCTGCGAGATCAAGAACATGAACTCGATGCGGTTCATCCAGATGGCGATCGAGTATGAGGCGCGTCGTCAGATCGCCATCCTCGAAGATGGCGGCAAGGTGGAACAGGAAACCCGGCTTTACGATCCTGACCGCAACGAAACCCGCAGCATGCGGTCCAAGGAAGAAGCCTTCGATTACCGCTATTTCCCCGACCCCGATCTGTTGCCGCTGGAAATCGAACAGGCTTGGGTCGATGATATCGCGGCGCGGATGCCCGAATTGCCCGATGCGAAAAAGGCCCGCTTCATGGCCGATTTCGGGCTGACCGATTACGACGCCAATGTGTTGACCGCCGATCTGGAATCGGCCGCCTTCTTCGAGGCGGTGGCCCAAGGCCGCGATGGCAAGATCGCCGCAAACTGGGTCATCAACGAACTTTTTGGGCGTCTGAACAAAGAGGGCAAGACGATTGCCGAAAGCCCGCTGTCGGTGGCGCAATTGGGCGGCATGCTCGATTTGCTGGCCAAGGGCGAGATCACCGGAAAGATGGCCAAGGATCTGTTCGAAATCCTGTGGCGCGATGGCGGCGATCCGGCCGAACAGGCCGCCAAGCATGGCATGAAGGCGGTCACGGATACGGCTGAAATCGAACGGGCGCTGGACGCGCTGATCGCGGCCAACCCCGAACAGGTGGAAAAGGCCAAGGTCAATGCCAAGCTGGCAGGTTGGTTCACCGGGCAGGTTCTCAAGGCAACCGGAGGCAAGGCCAATCCCGCTGTCGTCAATGCGATGGTGGCGCAAAAGCTCGGGATATAGGGCATGTTGGGCCGCCTGCGCGCGGCCTTGGGCCGTGACTATGCCTCGCTTCTGGAATGGGCGCGCGGTGACGTGCGGATGGGCGTGGGCTTGAACCCGCCGGGGTGTTTGCCGCCGCTCAACCGTGCAATTGCCGCGCTGGAGCGCCTGCCCGCATCGCCCGAGACCGCCGCGCTTCTGGCGCGTGCCTTGCGCGCCAAGGCCGAGGTGGTGCAGGGCGTGGCGGCGCGCCATCTGCGGGCGCGGGCGGTGGCCAAGCTGCAAAGCCTGCTCGACAAGCCGCGTCTTGCTGTTGCGGACCGGGCCGCCCTGTTGCAGGTGCTGGCCCAGGTCTGGCTGCCGATGGCAGAGGATGCGGCCGACCCCGAGCGCAGCCTGCGCCAGATCAAGCGCGCCGAGGATGCGCAGGATCAGGCGCTGGCGCTGGTGGCGCCCACCGCGGCGGCGCATCTGGCCCGGGCCGAAATCGCCCTTGCGCTGTGCGGCCATCCGCTTTGCCACGATCCGCAACAGGCCGCAGCCTTGGTGCTGCACCATGCCGGTGCTGCGCGCAGCTGTGGCGCAGACGCGGACCAAGGCGCCACCGCCGATGCGCTGGAAACCGCCGTCCTTGACCGCTTTCCCCGCCTGCGCCCGGCGTCGGACCGCTAGGGATAGCGGGGCAATACCCGGCGGTCCACTATATGGGGAGGCTGTTGCAGCCTCGCCCAGCTTGGGCAAAAAATGCTTTCAAACCTTGGACTTGACGGCGCTTGCCGCTATCCTGCGCCCGCATTACCGGGAGTTGTCCATGCAGCGTTTCGAATACAAGGTCATCCCAGCGCCCAAGCGTGGCGAAAAAACCCGCAGCGCCAAGACGACCGAAGACCGCTTTGCCCATGCCCTGACCCAGGTGATGAACAGCCTTGGGGCCGAAGGGTGGGAGTATGTGCGCGCCGATACCCTGCCTTGCGAAGAACGCGCCGGTCTGACCGGCACCAAGACCACCTATCAGAACATGCTGGTGTTTCGTCGCGCGGTCATCGGGGCAGAGGCGGCACAGCCCACGCCCGCGTTGCGCAGCGCCGCCGAACCCGAGGCGCCGCCGTTGAAACTCGGGGCCGCGACCGTGCCGCTGGGGGCCGCGCCTGCGGTTGGTCCGGCCAAATCCGATATCGCCGCGGAATAGGTCGCGGACTAGGACAGGGGGTTAGCCCGCGGCGGCGAGGGCCTGGGGCAGAACCTCCTCCAACACATCCAGCGCCGCAGCGGTGCCAAGGCTGATGCGGATGCAGCGATCAAGCGGCGCGACACCGGGCATGCGGATGAAAACCCCCCGCGCGACCGTCTCGCGCAGGATGGCACGGGCGTAATCGCCATCGCGGCCGCAATCGACCGTCACGAAATTGGTGGCGGAGGGCAGGGCCGACAGCCCGTTCGCCGCTGCAATCGCCGTGACCCGACGCCGCGCCGAGGCGACCATGCCGCGCACCTGTGCCAGCCAGTCCTGATCGGCAAGGGCCGCAAGCGCGCCGATCTGCGCGACCCGCCCCATCCCGAAATGATTGCGCACCTTGTCGAAGGCCTGGGCCAGATCGGGGGCCGCGATGGCATAGCCGACACGCCCACCCGCCAAGCCATAGCCTTTGGAAAACGTGCGCAGCCGGATCACCTGCGGATGGTCGGGCGCGATCCTGGGGATGGCATCGGGCGGGGCCAGGTCGGCATAAGCCTCGTCCAGCACCAGAAGGCTGT
>JALOSF010000006.1 GCA_025458525.1 Cypionkella sp.
CAATGGCTGGACCTACTGGCACTTCAAGCGCGACGGGAAAATGATCCCGATCGACATTCTGCGCCAGCAGATCCGCGCCGAGATGGAGGCCGATCAGGGCCGCCCGAACTAAGCCGCGCAAACACCCCGTCACAATCCAGAAAATCGCTTACGCCTGCACCGTAGTCCGCCTGCGGTGCCACTGCCCCGCCATGTCCGCATGGCGGGGTTTTTTCCTTGCATCGCACAGCGGGGCAAAGGTGGTGATCCCGACAGGACTTGAACCTGTAACCTGCCCCTTAGGAGGGGGCTGCTCTATCCAGTTGAGCCACGGGACCACGCGCCCCTTCATGCGGAAAATCGCCTTCGGTTTCAAGCGATGACTTGGCAGGCTTTGGATAAAGAAAAAGGGGGAGTGAGTTTTGGCCCACCACTCCCCCTCTGGGTCCGTTGCGTCTGGGTTGAGAGCTTGCAGGACGCGCAGGATATCGTCAGCCTGTCTTTGCGGCTGTTAGCGGTAACATAGCCGATAAATCGGGCTTGGACAAGGGCTCTGTTTGGCGCTAACAAGAAAAAAGCAGTTGCCGTAGAAGGCCGTTTCACATTGGCAAAACCCCCCGCCCCAGATCCGCGCCGCACCCTCACCTTGCGCGATGTGTCCGAGGCTTCGGGCGTCAGCGAAATGACGGTCAGCCGCGTGCTTCGCAACCGTGGCGATGTTTCGGAGTCGACACGGGAGCGGGTGTTGGAGGCCGCGCGGCGGCTTGGCTATGTGCCCAACAAAATCGCCGGCGCGTTGGCCAGCCAGCGCGTCAATCTGGTTGGCGTCATCATTCCGTCATTGTCCAACATGGTGTTTCCCGATGTGCTGACCGGGGTGTCGGATGTGTTGGAGGATACCGGCCTGCAACCCGTCGTCGGCGTCAGCAACTATTTGCCCGAACGCGAAGAAGCGGTCGTTTACGAAATGCTCAGCTGGCGGCCCTCCGGTCTTATACTGGCCGGGCTTGAACATTCTGATGCAAGCCACGCCATGCTGGCCCAGGCTGGAGTGCCGATTGTCGAGATCATGGATATCGACGGCACTCCGATCGACAGCGCCGTCGGCATTTCGCACCGGCGCGCCGGCCGCGAGATGGCAGAAACGATTGTTGCGGCCGGTTATCGCCGGATCGCGTTTCTGGGCACACAGATGCCGAATGACCACCGGGCAAAAAAGCGCCTCGCCGGGTTCGAGGAGGCTTTGGCCCGCGCGGGACTGACGCTGGCCGACCGGGAGTTCTACTCGGGTGGATCGGCCCTGCTCAAGGGGCGCGAAATGACGGAAACCATCCTCAAGCGCAGTCCAGATATCGATTTTCTCTATTATTCCAACGATATGATCGGTGCGGGTGGCCTGCTTTACTGCCTGGAACAAGGCATTGACGTGCCCGGCCGGCTGGGTCTGGCGGGGTTCAATGGCGTCGAGCTGCTTGACGGCTTGCCCTGCCGCCTTGCGACCATGGATGCCTGCCGGCATGATATCGGTCGCCTCGCGGCCGAGATCATCGCCGGCAAGCGTCCGGGCGGGATCGTCGGCGGCGAGATCATCGAACTGACGCCCAAACTTCAACCGGGCGACACGATCCGCAAGACGCAGACCGGCGGCACGATCTAGGCGGATGGCACCAGACGCTTGATCGCGGCAACATGATCGGCATTGGCGGCCATCACATCGGCGGCCAGCGTGCGCGCTTCGTCCAGCAAGGCCTCTGGCGCGACGATACGGTCCACAAGGCCCCAGGCATAGGCCTCTGCCGCATCGATCCGTGCCCCGCCCATCAGGATCATCTTTGACCGGGCCGGTCCGATCAGCGCCGCCATCCGCCGCGGATCAGAGGGTTGCGGCAGAAAACCCAGCTTCATCACAGGGTAAAAGAACTTGGCCCCCGGCACGGTCAGGCGCAGGTCACAGGCCAGCACCATGCCCATCGCCCCGCCTGCAAGCGTGCCGTTCAACGCCGCGATGGTCAGGATCGGCAAGCCAGCGATCCGCGCCGACAGCCGTTCCCACACCGGGTCAGAGGCGAGCCCGGCCCGCGCATCCTCAAGATCGGCCCCGGCAGAAAACACATGTCCGGCCCCCGTCAGGATCACGGCGCGCACGCCTTTCATTTCGGCCTGTGCAAGGGCTGCGTCCAATTCTTCAAGCATCAGCCGGGTCAGCGAATTGGCCTTGTCAGGACGGTTCAGCGTCAGGGTCAGAAGCCGGCCTTCAAGTTCGACATTGATCATTCAATCACTCCTATGGCGCGGCGGATGGCTTCGTCGCGCAAACTGATTTCCTTGCCAAGCCAGGCGTCACCGCCCGAACCGCACATCCACAGCAGACATTTTGCCGGCCACTCCGCCGGAATATGCACGGCAGGATCAAGCTGCGACACCGGGTTCACCCCGCTTTGCTTTATCCGGACCTGCATGTCAGTAGCGACCGTGCCCGGTGACAGACCCATGATGCGCAAACCGTGTTCAGCCTCCTCCAGATGGGCGGCGCGGGTCAGCATGGCGGCCCCCGCCTTGCCTGCACAATAGGCACTCCACCCTTCCAAGGGGTTACTGGCGGCGCCCGAACTGACGGTAATGATCGTGCCGCCCCCAGCGGCCTTCATCACCGGAATGGCGGCACGCATGCCATGGAACACGCCCTTGAGATTGACATCGATTGCGGCGCCCCATGCCTCGGGCGCGGCGGTTTCAATCCGGCAGATCGGGTCGATGGTGCCTGCATTGTTGATCAGGGCATCCAGCCGCCCCCAGCGTGCCATGACCGTCTGCACCGATGCGGTGACGCTTGTTGCATCGGCAACGTCACAGCGCAGCGCCATCGCCCGGTCGCCGATCTGTTCGGCAAGCGCCGAGATGTCGGCCTCGGACCGGGCCAGCAGCGCCACGCGCCAGCCCGCCGCAGCAAAAACGCGGGCCGTCGCGGCACCGATTCCGCGGCTTGCCCCTGTGATCATCACGGTTTTTTCGGTCATGGTCGGCTCCCTCTGCTGTGGTCACACCAGTTAGCGCATCTGCCGGTCTGGCGGAAACCCTTGACCCCTGCCCTGCGCATCAACAGGATGCTGGCATCACGCCTCCTTGCCAGAAAGGTTCATCATGCGTCGGCCCCTTGGCGCGGCATTGACCGCGGCTCTTTCCGTGCAGATCGCAGCACCCGTCTGGGCGCAGGTGACACCGGAAGATGTCTGGCAAAACTGGCAAAAGCTGGGGGCCAGCTATGGCCAGGCGCTTGTGGCCGATTCCGTGGTGCGCGACGGCGACACGCTTGTTGTGTCGGGCGTGAGCTTCAGCATGGATCAAGACATCGGCAGGCTGACCGGCGGGATTGACGAGCTGCGCTTTCGCGACACGGGCAATGGCACCGTCGAGGTGACGATGTCCGATACCTATCGCGCCGACCTGACACTGGTGGATTCGGATGGCACGACGCAGACCGTCGCGCTTTCCCTGACACAACCCGGCGTCACGATTGTTGCAGGGGGCAGCGCAAACCGGACCGAATACACCTATGCCGCGCCCTCGGTGATCGCAGACCTGCGCCTGAGCGAGTCTGGCGCATCGCTGGCCGATCTTGATGCCACGCTGACAGGGCTTGCCGGAACCTATGTGTTCGAGTCTTCGGGTTCGCTCGGGGTTCTCGACACGGCCCTGCTGATCGACCGCCTTGCCTTTAGCCTGACTGCGGACGATCCCGAAACGGGCGCCACCGTGACAGGCGCGCTTGACGCGCTCAAGATTGCAAGCAGCGGCAGTCTGGTTGGACTGGAGGCCATGGAAAACCTCGCGCGGGCCATGCGGGACGGCATGACCTTTGATGCCGAGCTGAGCTATGGCGCAGGCAATTTTACGATCGATGCACGCGACGCGGGCAAGGCGACCAAGGTGGTCGCAACCAATCAGACCGGGCATTTTCGAACCCGGCTTGGCAATGGCGCGCTGCGCTATGGCGCGGGAGGGACGGGTGTGACACTTGTCTTGTCCGGGGATGACATTCCCTTTCCGGCCCTGCGGATCGCCTATGGCGAGGCGGCGTTCGATGTTCTGATGCCCTTGTTGCGCAGCGACCAGCCCACGGATTTCAGCCTTCTGACCCGAATCGTCGATCTTGCCGTATCCGATGAAATCTGGGCCATGTTCGATCCGACGGCCACCTTGCCGCGCGATCCGGCGACCTTTGTCCTTGATGTAAGGGGCAAGCTGCGGTTGACCGCCGATCTGGTGGACGACACCGCAATGACCGCCTTGGGCGAGGCGTCGCCTGGGGAAATCCACGCCCTTGATGTCGAGGAGTTGCAGGTGACATTCGCCGGGGCAGAGCTGACCGGCAGCGGTGCGCTGACCTTTGACAACAGTGATGTCACCACCTTTGACGGGGTTCCGGCGCCGACAGGCAAGATCGATCTGATGATACGGGGCGGCAATCGCCTGCTCGACAGGCTCGTGGCCATGGGCATCGTCCCGCAGGATCAGGTGATGGGCGCGCGCATGATGATCGCCCTGCTGGCCAAGCCCGGTGAGGGCGAGGACGTGTTGAACTCGGCCCTCGAATTCCGGGACAAGGGCTTTTTTGCAAACGGACAGCGCCTGAAATAGCGGCGGCCGACGGCCAGCGGGGCGGTGGTTGCGCTTTGGTCAGCGGTCCCGACTTGCAGGCCGGGGTCTGACGGACTACCTCGGCCACAGCACAGTGCAAGGACGCCGCAATGACCGATCTTTCCCGCCTGACAGACGCGCTTTTGACAGCCGCCAAACGCGCCGGGGCCGAGCAGGCCGATGCCTTGGCCATGGGGGGCACGTCGCTTTCGATCGACATTCGGGCAGGCAAACTGGAACAGGCCGAGCGTTCGGAAGGGACAGAGATCGGCTTGCGCGTGCTGATCGGCGGACGGCAAGCCTGTGTGTCGGCCTCCGATGTCTCAGACGCAACGATCGCGGCGCTTGCCGAACGGGCCGTCGCCATGGCGCGTGAGGCGCCTGAAGACCCCTATGCCGGGCTGGCCGACCCTGACCAGATTGCCCGCGACTGGGATCTGGCGGCGCTGGATCTGGCCGATCCGGCCCCGGAACCAGGCGCCGCAGCCCTTGAAGCCGCGGCCCGCGCGGTCGAGGCGGCGGCCATGGCACGAAACGGCATCACGCAGGTCGAAGCCTCGGCGAGCTTTGGGCGGCGCGCGATGCATCTTGCCGCCACCAACGGTTTTTCCGGCGGCTATGCCCGGACGTCCCATTCACTTTCGGCGGTGGCGTTCACCGGAACGGGAACCGCGATGGAACGGGATTGGGCCGCCGAAGGCCGGATCTATGCCAGCGACATGCCAGACGCAGATGGCATCGGGCACCTGGCAAGCGAGCGTGCGCTGCAACGGGCGGGGGCCGTGCGCCCCAAGACCGGGACATACCCTGTCCTGTTCGACGAGCGCGTGGCCTCAAGCCTGATCGGGCATCTGCTCGCGGCAACCAACGGTGCGGCCATCGCGCGGGGGGCATCCTGGCTGCGGGATGCCCTGGGCAAGCAGGTGCTGCCAGAGCATCTTTCGATCATCGAGGACCCGCATCGCAGGCGCATCGCCGCCAGCCGCCCCTTTGACGCCGAAGGTTTGCCGACCCAGCGCCGTCTGATCGTCGAGAACGGTGTGCTTCTTGGCTGGACGCTCGATCTTGCCACGGGGCGCAAACTTGGGCTTGCTTCGACCGCCAATGCGGCACGGGGTGCATCGTCGCCGCCTTCGCCTTCGACCAGCAACATCGATCTGACACCCGGCACGGCCAGCCGCGCCGATCTGATCGGGCAGATGGGAACGGGATTGCTTGTCACCTCGATGATCGGCTCGACCATCAGCGCCACGACGGGGGATTATTCGCGGGGGGCCTCCGGCTTCTGGGTGGAAAATGGCCAGATCCAGTATCCGGTGAACGAATGCACCATCGCAGGCAATCTGCGCGACATGCTGTTGCGGATCATTCCGGCCAATGATGCGCGGGCGCATCTTTCCACCCGGGTGCCCTCGCTCTTGATTGACGGGATGACCCTTGCCGGGGCGTGATCTGACCCTTCTGGCCGAAGCCGCGCAAGAGGCGGGCGAAATTGCGCTGCGGTTCTGGCGGCGTGATCCCCAGGTCTGGGACAAGGGGGGCGATCACGGCCCGGTCACAGAGGCGGATCTTGCCGTCAACGACATGCTCAAGATGCGCCTTCTGGGCGCCCGCCCCGACTATGGCTGGCTGTCCGAAGAAACCCCGGATTCGACAGACCGTCTTGGCGCCAGCCGCGTGTTCATCCTGGACCCGATTGACGGCACCCGGGCCTTTGTCGCTGGCGAAGATAACTTCGCCGTGTCGCTTGCCATCGCAGAGGCGGGCCGGGTGATCGCGGGTGCCGTGATGATGCCCGCCAAGAACAGGCTCTATACCGCCGAAACCGGGGGGCCGGCGCTGTGCAATGGCGCTGAAATCCACGCCGGCCTTCGCACGGATCTGACCGGGTCTTCGCTGCTTGCGACCAAGGCGAATATGGAGCCCAGCCATTGGCCGGGTGGCGTGCCTGATTTGCGGCGCAGCTTTCGCACCTCTCTGGCCTATCGGCTCTGCCTGACGGCCGAGGGTCGCTATGACGGGATGATCACCTTTCGCGACACATGGGAATGGGACATCGCGGCAGGCAGCCTGATCTGTCGCTGCGCGGGGGCACAGGTGACGGACCGCACAGGCAACGATCTGCGCTTCAACTCCCCCGACGCCAAAACGGCCGGGGTGATCGCCACAAACCCGGCGCTGCATCGCGCCATCATGGCGCGGCTCTGACGAAAAAGGGGAAAGCCGCAGCTTTCCCCTTCCTCATGTCGCACCCACTCTGGATCAGCGTTTTGCGCCCTTTGGCGGGACAAACCGCTTTGACGTGTCCTTGGCATCGGCGCGTGGCCGTGCCGGGGCATCGCCCTTGCGGGCAAAGGGCTTTTTGCCCTCTGGCCCGGCGGATTTGAAACCTGCCGCCTTGGGGGCCGGCTTGCCCTCGCGCTTCACATAGGGGCGCGCGTCATCGCCTTTGGGCGCGTAGGTGCGCTTTTCCGCACGGTCGCCCTCGGCCTTTGGCTTGTAGCCCGTGCCTTCGGCGGCATGGCTTTTGAACCCTGCCGCACGGGCCGGTTTGTCAGGGCTGCCACCATGCGACTTGAACCCGGTCGATTTGAACTTTGCACCGCCCTCGGCGCGGGGCGCATAGGGTTTGCGGTCCGCATCGTCACGCTTGGCATAGGGCTTGCGCTCTGCACCATCGCGGGGCGCATAGGGTTTGCGGTCGCCCTCGTCACGTTTGGCATAGGGCGCGCGCTCGGCCGCGGCGCGCGGCGCATAGGGCTTGCGCTCGGCATCGTCGCGTTTGGCATAGGGCTTGCGGTCACTGTCGTCACGCGGGGCATAGGGTTTGCGGGCGGGGGCTTCGACAATCGCCTCATCCTCGACCACCCGCGGCGGCTTTGGCTTATAGGCGGGTCGATCCTCGCGCGGGGCGCGGGGCGCGCGCTCGGGGCGGTCAAGGCTTGGCTCGCCTTCGATCCGCGTCATCATCAGACCGGGTTCAAGTTCCAGACCAGAGCCGAAGCGCCCGGCCAAAGCCTCGGCGATCTGCACGAAGGTGACATCTTCCTTTACCCGAATGGCGCCGATGCCATCTTTGGAAATGCCGGCGCCGTCACAGATCTTCGGCAGGATCCAGCGCGCTTCGGCCCGGCCCGAATGGCCAACCGACAGGCTGAACCAGACCGAAGGTCCGAACTCGCCACGCTCCCGCGGGGCCATCGCGGGCGGCGGTGGCAGGCTGTCCGACAACACTTCGGGGGCAGAGCGGCCCTCACGCCACAAGCGGATGAAGGCGGCGGCGGTTTGTTCGGCGCCAAACCGTTCGATCAAGGTGCCAACCATGGCCGCCTCGTCACCCACGGGTTCCATCAATGCGGGGTGCTCCAGAATGCGCTGGTCATCCTTGGCCTGCACTTCCTCGGCGCTTGGCGCCTTGACCCATTCGGCCACGACCTTGGCCCCGGCCAGCAGACGCTGCGCCTTCTTGGCCTCGGCCGGCACCACGATCAGCGCCGAGACGCCCTTGTTGCCCGCCCGGCCCGTCCGGCCCGAGCGGTGCAGAAGGGTTTCAGAGTTCGACGGCAGGTCGGCGTGGATCACCAATTCCAGCCCAGGAAGGTCGATCCCGCGCGCGGCCACATCGGTTGCGATACAGACCCGCGCCCGACCATCGCGCAAGGATTGCAGCGCATGGGTCCGCTCTTGCTGGCTGAGTTCGCCAGACAGCGCCACAACCTGAAACCCGCGGTTCGTCATCCGGGCCATCAGGTGGTTCACGTTCATCCGCGTCTTGCAGAACACGATGGCGGTGGGCGCATCGTAAAACCGCAGCGCGTTGAAAATCGCATGCTCACGGTCACGCGCCGCCACCGACATCGCCCGATACTGGATATCGGCATGCTGCTTCGTCTCGCCCTTGGCCACGATGCGCAGCGCATCGCGCTGGAAGGTGCGGGCCAGCGTTTCGATTTCCTTCGGCACAGTGGCCGAAAACATCAGGGTGCGCCGATCCTCGGGCGCGGCGCCAAGGATGAATTCCAGATCTTCGGCAAAGCCCAGATCCAGCATCTCATCGGCCTCGTCCAGCACGATGGCGCGGGCGAACGACAGGTCCAGCGAGCCACGTTCAATATGGTCGCGCAGGCGCCCCGGCGTGCCGACAACGATATGCGCGCCCCGGTCCAATGCGCGCTTTTCGGTGCGGTAATCCATGCCGCCCACACAGGATGCGATCTGGGCGCCAGCGACGCCGTAAAGCCAGTCAAGCTCCCGCTTGACCTGCAAGGCCAGTTCCCGCGTGGGGGCGACGACCAGCGCAATCGGCTTGTCCGCATACAGCAGACGGTCCGACCCGGCCAGGATTTCCGGCGCAATCGCCAGACCAAAGGCCACGGTCTTGCCCGACCCGGTCTGTGCCGACACCAGAAGGTCACGGCCTTCGACGCCCTCGGCCAGAACAGCCAGTTGCACTGCCGTAAGGGCTTCATAGCCCTTGGCTTCCAAAGCCTGCGCCAGCGGCGCGGCCAAGTTCATATCGATCATTCTTTTTTCCAAAAAGGAGGATGCCATTGCATCCGTGAAGCCCTGTGCGGCGCCTTCTTTCCCTTTTGGCTGCGGGCCTCCTCGCCCTGCATGCCCCCGGAATCCTCGGGCCGACACCGCGCCATAGCGCAAAGCGGCCCCGATGTATAGCAAAAGCTGACCTGACGGCGCGTTTCAATCGGTGGAAGGCGGGGGTCCATTTCCCTGAACCACCGATTTTGCCGTTGTCAGAGCCGCCCCGACGGCCCGACTGTAGCGGCCATCACGGGGGCGACAGATGACCGAAACCTACGTCAAGAAAGCCACAGCCACTGGTTTCGCGGCCAGCGATCTGTCGGCCGCCGTCAGCGCCATGCTGGCCGATCTTGAAGCGGGGGGCGAGGATACGGCCCGCCGGATGGCGCAGGATCTTGATGGTTTTTGCGGCGATGTGGTTCTGTCGCCCGAAACCATCGCCGCCGCTTGCGCACGCGTGCCGCAATCGCTCAAGGACGACATCGCCTATGCGCACGAGAACATTGCCCGTTTTGCCCAGGCCCAGCGCGACAGCATCGGCGAAACCGAGGTGGAGCTTCGCCCCGGTCTGACCGCAGGCCAAAGGCTGATCCCGGTTCAGGCAGCCGGCTGCTATGTGCCCGGCGGGCGCTACAGCCATATCGCCAGCGCCATGATGACAGTCACCACCGCCCGTATCGCGGGTGTGGGGCATATCGCCGCCGTCTCGCCGCCCCGCGCCGATGCACCGGCCGGCATCCCCGATGCCATTCTTTACACGCTGCACCGGTGCGGCGCCGACCGCATCCTTGCGCTGGGCGGAATACAGGGCATCGCCGCAATGGCCTTTGGCCTGTTTGGCCTGCCGCGCGCCGATATCCTTGTCGGCCCCGGCAACCAGTATGTGGCCGAAGCAAAGCGCCTGCTTTATGGCCGCGTCGGGATTGATATGGTCGCCGGTCCGACCGATTCCCTTGTCGTGGCCGATGCGACAGCCGATGCGCTGACCGTGGCCTGGGATCTGATCGGTCAGGCCGAACATGGCGCCAACTCCCCCGTTTGGCTTGTCACCGACTGCCCCGCGCTTGCCGCAGAGGTCGCGCGCCTTGCCCCCCTGTGCGCCGCCGACCTGCCGCAACCCAACCGCGCCGCTGCCGAGGCCGCGTGGTCCGCCTTGGGTGAAATCATCCTTTGCCCCAACCGCGAAGTGATGGCCCAACAGGCCGACCGGATCGCGCCCGAACATCTGCATGTGCAGGCCGCCGATCTTGACTGGTGGCGCGGGCGTCTGACCGCCTATGGCTCGCTGTTTCTTGGGGCAGACTCCACCGTGGCTTTTGGCGACAAGGCCGCAGGCACCAACCATGTCCTGCCCACCTCGGGCGCGGCACGCTATACCGGGGGCCTGTCCGTCCACAAGTTTCTGAAAACCGTCACCTGGCAGCGCGTCACCGCCGAAGCCCTGCCGCACCTCGCCGCCGTCACCGCCCGCATCAGCCGGTTCGAGGGGATGGAAGGCCACGCCCGCACCGCAGATATCCGCTTGCAGAAGCTGGCGGAGCTTCGCAATCCTGCGGATTGACCCTGCTGGTCTGACCCCGGTTCTGCCAAGCTGGGGGCCTTGTGTCTTTGTTCCAACGAAAGCTGTCAACATGCACCTGTCCCGTTTCCCCCGCATCCGGCTTGGCCATCTGCCCACGCCGCTGGAACCGATGCCGCGCCTGTCGGCGCTGCTCGGCGGGCCAGAGTTGTGGATCAAGCGCGACGATTGCACGGGCCTTTCGACGGGCGGCAACAAGACCCGCAAGCTGGAATTCCTGATGGCCGAAGCGTTGGAACAGGGCGCCGACATGGTGCTGACCCAAGGCGCCACGCAGTCCAATCATGCCCGCCAAACCGCGGCGGCCGCGGCGAAGCTGGGCCTTGCCTGCCATATCATCCTGGAAGACCGCACCGGCTATAACGAACCCAACTACCGCATGAACGGCAATGTGTTGCTGGATGTGCTGCACGGGGCCACCATCGAACACCGGGGGCCGGGCCTTGACATGCAGGCCGAACTGCTGGCCGTGACCGAAGGGTTTCGTGCCCGGGGGCGCAAACCCTATGCCATTCCGGGCGGCGGATCGAACCCGACGGGCGCGCTGGGTTATGTCAACTGCGCGCTGGAACTCCTGGGCCAGATGGTCGATCGCGGCCTGAGCTTTGATCATATGGTCACTGCCACCGGGTCGGCGGGCACCCATGCCGGGCTGATCGTCGGGCTGAAGGCGTTGAATGCCCAGCTGCCGCTGCTGGGCATCGGCGTGCGCGCCCCGCGCGACAAGCAGGAAGAAAACGTCTTCAGGCTGGCACAGGCGACCGAGGAAAAGCTGGGCACGGCGGGTCTGGTGACGCGCAGGGATGTGGTCGCCAATTGCGATTACATCGGCGAGGGTTACGGCATCCCGGCCGACAGCACGCTGGAGGCTATCGACCTTTTTGCCAAGCAGGAGGGCATCCTGCTTGACCCGGTTTATTCCGGCAAGGGCGCGGCCGGGCTGATCGACCTGATCCGCAAGGGCCATTTCACAAAGGGTCAGCGGGTGGTGTTCCTGCATACGGGCGGTGCCATCGGCCTGACCGGATATACCCACGTGCTGCCCCGGGCATGAGGACGGTCGGCATCCTTGGCGGCATGGGGCCAGAGGCCACCGTGCTGTTGATGCAGCGGGTGCTGCGGGCCGTGCCGGCCAGCGATGATGCCGGGCACGTGCCGTTGATCGTTCATCAGAATCCGGCCGTGCCCAGCCGGATTGCGCGGCTGATCGAAGGCCGGGGCGCCGACCCGGCGCCGGTGCTGGCCGCCATGGCGCGCAGTCTTGAAACCGCCGGAGCAGAGGCTTTGGCAATGCCGTGCAATACCGCCCATGCCTATGCGCCGCAGATCATCGCTGCCACCTCTGTGCCATTTCTCGACATGCGCGCCGCCACGGTTGCAACCCTGCCCAAGGGGCACATCGCAATGCTGGCCTCGCCCGCCGTTCGGCTGACCGGGGTGTTCGACGAAGCGTTCAGTCAGGCCGGATCGACACCTGTCTGGCCCAAGGATGAGGGTCCGGTCTTGGCCCTGATCCGGCGGGTCAAGGCGGGCAAGATTGACGATGACGCGCTGACCGACATGGCCAGGCTGGCGGCAGACCTGTCAGGCCAGGCCGACCATCTGTTGATCGCCTGCACGGAATTGTCGCTTCTGACCGATGCGATCACACACCCCTTTGTCGACAGTCTTGACTGTCTGGTGGCGAGTATCGTGTCTTTTGCGCAAGGTTAGAGCCTATTCGTCGTCCTGTTCGACGTGGATCGCACCGGCAAGCGCCGGCGCCAGCCCGTCAAATCGCGGAACCAGACGTGACCGGATCAGCGCCCGGCATTCGCGCGCAAGCTCGTCAGGCAGATGCCCAAGCTCCTGTTGGCGCGCGATCAGGTAAACGCGCCGCACATCGCCCGCAAATGGCAGGGGCATCACCTCCAGCTCTGGCCAGAACCGTTCGGCATCCATCAGATTGAGCGGGGTGGTGATGGCCCAGCCTCCGGTCTGGACCACCATGGCCAGGACAGAGCGTGTCGCCTCCAGCGCAAAGCGCCGATCCGGGCGAAAGCGCACGCGCGCAAGATGTCGGGAAATGCGCTGCCCGATCGGCAGGCTTTCGGAATACTGAACAAAGGGCAAACGATCGAGTGCCGCCCGCACATCGCCACGGATCGCGCCCTTGGCCCCGACCAGCACAAAGGGTTCACGCAACAAGGGCAGACAGCGGAACGCCGACAGATCGGGCGGCACCATGGCCGAAACGCCGATGTCAGCTTCGCGCGCGACAAGCCGGTCGATCACATGATCGGAACGCCCCGAAAACGCATGGACAAAGCACCGCGACATCCGCGCCTGCAATTTCGACACAAGAACAGGTGTCAAGGAGGCATCAAGATCATCGATGATGGCAAGGTTCAGTTGCGGCAGACTGGCAAGGCTGATTTCGGCAAGGTCTGCCTGCGCCTCGCTCAGCGCCGCAAGCAGCTTGTGTGCATGAAGGCGCAGGGCTTGGCCCGCGGGCGTCAGCGTGACAGGTTTGGCCTTGCGGTCAAACAGGCGCGCGCCCACCGCTGCCTCAAGTGCCGTGATATGCTGGCTGACCCCCGAGGCAGAGCCTCCGATGCGTTGGGCCGCACCGATCACCGAGCCCGTTTCCTCAAGCGCGACAAAAACCTTCAGCCCGCGCAGGGTCAGTTCCGGCGGGGCTTTCGCGTCACCTGTCATCAGGGGCGCAGACTATCCATCACCCGGACAAGGCCGGCGGATATGCCAGGCTCCGACAAGGCATGGCCCGCCAGTGGCACCATGTTCAGATGGCAATGATCCCAGCCTTCGGCCAGCTTCCATGCGGCGGCGGGTGGGCAGATCATGTCATAGCGGCCCTGAATGATATGGGCCGGCAGATGGGTGATGCGGTGCTTTTCCCGCAAGATCCAACCGTCCTGTTCCAGAAATCCGCCGTTCTGGAAATAGTGATTCTCCAGCCGCGAAAAGGCGCGGGCATATTCTCCCGGGCTTTCGCCAACGGGGCCGTCATGATGCACCGAAGCCAGGGCGTTTTCCCAATTGGCCCAATAGCGGCCAAAACGGGTTTCTTCCATCAGGTTGCCGGAAAACAGGCGCCGATGGTAGGCGGCGATCAGGTTGTTGCGTTCTTGCGCCGGAATCGGAGAGACGAACCGCGCCCAGAGTTCGGGAAAGAACGCCCCGGCCCCGCCGCCATAGAACCAGTCCAGTTCGGACTGGGTCATCAAAAAGACCCCACGCAGCACCAGATGCAGAACCCGCGCGGGATGGCTGATGGCATAGATCAGCGCAAGCGTGGCGCCCCAACTGCCGCCGAACAGGATGAACCGCTCAATCCCCAGCGATTTCCGGATCACCTCGATGTCGCGCACAAGGTGCCAGGTGGTGTTGTCTGTCACCGCGGCATGGGGGCGGGACCGGCCGCATCCCCGTTGATCGAACAGCACAACGCGATAGACCGCCGGGTCGAAATACCGGCGCATCGCGGGCGAACACCCGCCCCCCGGGCCACCGTGCAGGACAATCACCGGAATACCATCCGGGCGGCCGCATTGTTCGACGTAAATCTTGTGACCATCGCCCATGTCGATCACGCGCTGATCGAACGGATCGACGGGCGGGTAAAGATATTCGACTGCGCGCTTTTGGCCTGATCTCTGATCCATCATAGCTCTATATAACGCCGAAGACGCCCGCATCCAAAGGGCAATCGAAAGGGAAATGTGATGGAAAGCCAAACAACCGTCGATCCGGCAGAAGTGGCGAAGTTCGAGGCGATGGCGGCCGAGTGGTGGAACCCGAATGGCAAGTTCAAACCGCTGCACATGCTTAACCCGTGCCGGCTGGATTACATCACCGCCCAGATCGCGGCCGAATTTGACCGCGACCTGACCAAGCCGTTGCCGTTCAAGGGATTGCGCCTGCTGGATATCGGCTGCGGCGGCGGGCTGTTGGCAGAGCCGATGGCACGGCTTGGCGCCGATGTGGTCGGGGCCGATGCCGCGCCGCGCAACATTCCGGTGGCGCAGCTTCATGCCGCGCAATCTGGCCTGTCGATCGATTATCGCCATACCACCGCCGAAGACCTTGCCGCCGCGGGCGAACAGTTTGACGTCGTGCTGAACATGGAGGTGGTCGAACATGTGGCAGACCCGCTTGCCTATCTGACCGCGTGTCAGACCCTGCTGGTGCCTGGGGGGTTGATGATCTGTTCCACGTTGAACCGCAATCCGAAGTCGTATCTGATGGCCATCATCGGGGCCGAACATGTGATGCGCTGGCTGCCAAAGGGCACGCATGACTGGAAAAAATTCATCACACCGGACGAGTTGTTTGATCTGATCAAACAGGCCCGGCTGGAGCCGGTCGACAGAAAGGGGATGGTGTTCAATCCACTGACCTGGACGTGGAGCCTGTCGGCCCGTGACCTGAGTGTGAATTACGTCACCGCCAGCGTGAAAAGATAAGGCGGCCTGGCACGCGCGGGCCACACAGCAGGCCGCGGTTTGGGCGATCTTTACAATTGACGTGCAAAACTCGGTCCGGGCAGGAATACTTCGCTGCGTAAGACCAAGGGGCCTTTGTCATGACCTTCCAGTTGGCCGGCGCAGATCAGACGGCTGCGGGCAGCGCAGAATTGGCCAAGGCACAGCGCGAAACGCGCGGCCTGTTTTGGGCCGCGGTGGTGTTCAGCGTGTTTGTGAACCTGCTGATGCTGACTGGCCCGCTTTACATGCTTCAGGTGTATGACCGCGTGCTTGCCAGCGGGTCAGAGCCGACGCTGGTTGCCCTGTCTGTTCTGGTTCTGTTCCTGTTTCTTGCCATGGCGCTGCTGGATCATGCGCGGTCACGCTTGCTTGCCCGTATCGGGGCGCGGCTTCAGGCTCGGCTGGACCGGCGCGTGTTCGAGGCGGCGCTTGCACGGGCAAGCGTTGCTCCGAATGATCCGCTTGCCGGGTCTGCGCAACGCGATCTGGAGGCGATGCAGCGGTTCTGGACCTCACCGATTGCGACGGCCCTGCTTGATCTGCCTTGGACGCCGCTGTTTCTATGCGCGATTTTCATCTTTCACCCGCTGCTGGGCTGGATGGCGGTTGCCGGGGGGCTTGTGCTTGTGCTGCTGGCCATCGCGAACCAGAACCTTGGAAAAGGCCCCATTCTTCGCGCAACTGCCGCGGCAGTAACTGCGGAACGCATGGCCGACCGCCTGAAATCCGAGGCAGAGCTGTTGCGCGCCCTGGGCATGATCGATTCGGCGTTTCGCCGCTGGACCGCCGCACGCATGCAGGCGCTGACCAGTGGCATTGATGCGGCCGATCTGGGCGGTCGTTTCACCAGCGCCACGCGCAGCCTGCGTATGCTGTTGCAATCGGCCATCCTTGGGCTGGGGGCTTGGCTTGTGTTGCAAGACCAGCTGACCGCCGGGGCCATGATCGCCGCATCGATCGTCATGGGGCGCGCGCTTGCGCCGATTGAACAGGCCATCGGGCAATGGGGTGTGCTGATCCGCGCCCGCGAAGGCCGGGATCACCTGTCCCGCCTGCTGACCGCGCAACAGCCCGCCCCACGCCTGACCGCACTTCCAAGGCCACGCGGGCTGCTTGACGTCGAAGGCCTGTCGCTGGTTCTGCCGGGCAGCCCATCCCCTGTGCTGCGCGGGATCAGCTTTCGGGTAGAGCCGGGCCAGGCGCTTGGCATCATCGGACCCTCCGGCGCGGGGAAATCGACGCTGGGGCGGGCCATCGTGGGTGCGCTGCGCCCGACCGGCGGCAAGATCCGGCTGGATGGTGCGGAACTGGGCCAGTATGAGCCCGACAGTCTGGGCAGCTACATCGGCTATCTGCCGCAAAGCGTGTCTTTGTTCGATGCCACCGTCGCCGAAAACATTGCACGACTGGCGCCCGAACCGGAGGCCGACAAGATCATGGCTGCCGCGCAGATGGCCGCCGCACATGAGATGATCGTGAAATTGCCAAAGGGCTATGACACGCCGTTGACGGCGATTGGCAGCCAGCTGTCTGGCGGACAGGTGCAACGCCTTGGCCTCGCCCGGGCGCTTTACGGCAATCCAGTCCTGCTTGTGCTGGACGAACCGAACTCGAACCTCGACAACGACGGGTCTGTGGCGCTCAACACCGCGATCCGGCAGATCAAGGCCGCGGGGGGCAGCGTGATCGTGATTGCGCACCGTCCGGCGGCCATTCAGGAATGCGATCTTCTGCTTGTGCTTGAGGAGGGGCAGCGCCGCGCCTTTGGCCCGCGGGATGAGGTGTTGCGCGGCATGGTCAAGAACCACACCGAACTGGTGCGCAAAAGCCCGGGAGGGGTGTCGTGACAGACGGCAAGGACTCACCCGCCTTTTCGGCGAAGGGCGCCTTATGGCTTGGCACGGTGACGCTTTTGCTGCTGGTGGCGGGTCTTGGTCTGTGGTCGGTTTCGACAACGATTTCCGGGGCCATCGTCGCCTCGGGCCGGATCGAGGTGGAACAGAACCGTCAGATCGTGCAGCATCCGGATGGCGGCGTGGTGGCAGAGATCATGGTCAGCGAAGGCACATCGGTTGCCGCCGGCGATGTGCTGTTGCGGCTGGATGGCACGCAGCTTGGGTCAGAGCTTGCCATCGTCGAAGGACAGCTGACCGAGGTTCAGGCGCGACGCGCACGGCTGGAGGCGGAGCGCGATGGTCTGGCCCAGATGACCCTTCCGCCCAGCCTCGCCGCAAAGGCGGCGCTGTCCCCCGAAGTGGCCGATCAGATCGAAGGGCAGCGGCGCCTGTTCACCGCACGCGCAGAAACCTTGGCTGGGACGATCGAACAACTGCAAAAGCGGATGGCGCAGACGCAATCGCAGATCGAGGGGATCGACGCGCAATCTGCGGCGCTCAACGATCAGCTTGACCTGATCGGCCGCGAACTTGCCGATCAGCAGTCCCTGCTGGACAAGGGTCTTGCGCAAGCGGCCCGTGTGCTTGGCCTCCAGCGCGAGGCGGCGCGACTGGCGGGCGAGGTTGGGGAACTGACCGCGGCACGGGCCCAGGCCGAAGGACGCATCACAGAGATCGAGCTGGAAATTCTTGGCCTGTCCTCGCAGCGGCGCGAGGAGGCGAGTGCCCAGCTGCGCGACATCGGCACCGCCGAACTTGAACTGATACAACGCCAGCAGGCCCTTGCCGAAAGGATCGCGCGGCTGGAGATTCGCGCCCCCACATCGGGCACCGTGCTGGGCTTGCAGATCACCACGCTGCGCTCTGTGCTGCGCCCCGCCGATCCGGTTGCCTATATCATTCCGCAAGACCGCCCCTTGGTCATCGCGGCACAGATCGCGCCGATCCATATCGATGAGGTGTTTGTCGGCCAGAAGGTCAAGCTGGTCTTTCCGGCATTTTCGGCGCGCAGCACCCCCGACGTGGAAGGCGAGGTCGCCATCGTCTCTGCCGATGCGCTGACCGACACCACCACGAACCAATCCTATTACCGGGCCGAAATCTCGCTCTCGGCGGATGAGGTGCAGCGCCTTGGCCAGACCCTTCTGCCAGGAATGCCGGTGGATGCGTTCATCCAGACCAGAGAGAGAACCCCTCTGGCCTATCTGGTCCAGCCCTTTACCGATTACTTCAGCCGTGCCTTTCGCGAAAGCTGAGGCTTAGCCCATCCGTTCGGAAGCGTAAGAGCCGGGCGAGGCGGGGAAAACCACGGTCTTGTTGCCATTGATGAACACTCGGCCATGGACATGCGCATGAATTGCGCGCGACAAGACCTGGCTTTCCACATCGCGGCCAAGCGAGACATAATCCTCGTTGGATTGCGCATGGGTCACGCGGATGATGTCCTGTTCGATGATCGGGCCTTCGTCCAGATCGGCGGTCACGTAATGCGAGGTGGCGCCTATCAGCTTGACGCCTTTCTCGAAAGCCTGCTTGTAAGGATTGGCCCCCTTGAAGCTGGGCAAGAAGGAATGGTGGATGTTGATGATCCGCCCCGACATCTTGCGGCACATCTCGTCGGACAGAACCTGCATATAGCGTGCAAGAACAATCAGTTCCGCGCCGGTTTCCTCGACGATGCGCATCTGTTCCGCCTCGGCCTGCGCCTTGTTCTGCGGCGTGACGCGGATGCAGTAATAGGGGATATCCTGGTTCACCACGACTTTCTGGTAATCCATGTGGTTGGAAATCACGCCGACGATGTCCACCGGCAAGGCCCCGATGCGGGATCGATAAAGCAGGTCGTTCAGGCAATGACCAAAGCGGCTGACCATAATGATGATCCGGCGCTTGACGGATTCGTCGAAGAATTCCGTTTCCATCCCGAAGGATTTGGCAATCGGATCAAATGCGCTGCGCAATGCGTCAAGGGTCTTGCCACCCTCGGACCGAAAGCTGATCCGCATGAAGAAATTGCCGGTGCCGGTATCGTCGAATTGCGAACTGTCGGTGATGTTGCACGACTGATCGGCAAGAAAGGTCGAGATGGCCGCGACGATCCCGCGGGTCGAGGGGCATTGGACGCGAAGCGCGAAGCTGGTCATTGGACGGTCTTTCACAGAGCAAAAAGGGCGGTCATTTCCTGCCAAGAATAGGCTGGCGCACTGGTGCCTGAATGATCCGCTGCGAACAAGTGTGCTTCATTCGCGTCCTGAGCAGAGAGGCCGGACGGGGGGGCCTTGGGTGCCCCCCGCCGCCTATTCTGCCGCAGCGATCGGTGTGACCGGGCGGGGCACGGCGATCCCGTCAAGACGGTCACGCAGCGCACGCTGTTCGGCATCCAGACGCGCAATACGCTCGGCCAGCACCTCGGCCGGGGGCGCCTCGGGGTCTGGCTCCTTTGCGCCGACAAAGCGCCCGAACAGGCGCGCCAGCACGCGGCTCAGATCATCCATGATGAGGTAGAAGGCCGGAACGACAACCAGGGACAGAACCGTGGAAACGATGATCCCGCCGATCACGGCCGTGGCCATCGGCGCCCGGAATGACCCGCCTTCGCCCACGCCCAGCGCCGATGGCAGCATCCCCGCCGACATGGCGATCGAGGTCATCACGATCGGCCGCGCCCGTTTATGCCCGGCTTCCATCACCGCAGCAACGCGTTCCATCCCCTGAACTCGCATCTCGATGGCAAAATCGATCAGGAGAATCGCGTTCTTGGTGACGATCCCCATCAGCATCAGGATGCCGATCAGAACCGGCATCGACACCGCCGACCCTGTCAGGATCAGCGCCGCCGCCACACCGCCAATCGCCAAAGGCAGCGAGAACAGGATGGTAAAGGGCTGGATCACCGATTTGAACAACAGGATCAGCACCGTCAGCACCAGCATCAGGCCCATGATCATGGCATTGCCAAAGCTCGCCATCAGTTCGTTCTGCACCTCGGCATCGCCCGCCTCTTGCACCCGCACACCGGGGGGAAGTTCAACCGTGGCAACGATTTCGTTGAACCGCGCCGTCGCTGTGCCCAGCGCCACACCGACAGGCAGGTTGGCACCGATGGTCGCGCGCCGCTCGCGGTTCAGTCGGTTGACTGTGGATGGCCCTTCGGCAATCGCGACATCGGCGACGGCAGACAGGGGCACAACGGCACCCGTCGCGGTGGTGAGTTTCAGCGCCGAAATCCGCGCCAGATCTTCGCGCGCCGCATCGTTCAGGCGCACCCGCACGGGAACCAGCCTGTTGTCGATCGAAAGTTTCGCCAAAGCCGCATCGACATCGCCGATGGTGGCGACACGCACCACATCGGCAATCTGCGCGGTCGTGATCCCAAGACGCGCTGCCTCGTCTGCGCGCGGCGTGATCTGGATTTCCGGCCGTGGCAACGCGCCTTCGGATGCGACATTGGCCAGAAGCGGATCGCCCGACAGCGCGGTTTCCAGTCGGCTGACCGCAAGGTTCAGATCAGCCTCGTTTGTGGACAGGATCGAGAAGGAGATATCGCGCTGACCACGGTCATTGAGCTTGAAGGCCCGCATGTCGGGCACCGCCTGAAGCCGATCGAAGATCTGCTCCTCAATCACATTTTGCGGCACCGTGCGGCCCCTGTTTTCAACCTCGGGCACCAGGCTGCCCACCACCGGAATGGACCGTCCGATTTGCGACAGTTTGAGCAGGAGCGAATGATCCAACCGGGTGAGCAGAATGGTCACAGACGCCCGCCGAATGTCGCGGTCGCCGGTCGGGGACGACCCACCAAGGATGAACACATTGTCGATCCAGTCGATATCCTCGAGTGCCGCATAGATTTTCTTCGTCGTATTCTCGGTTTCCTCCAGCGTGGTGCCGGGGGGAAGTTCGACTGAAACGGCGATACGGCTGACATCTTCCGGCGGCAGGAATGACCCCGGAATCTGCAACATGTAATAGACCGACACGACAAGGATGCCGATGGCCGACAGCAGCGTCATGTAGCGAAAGCGCAGTGTCGTCCGGATCATGCGCAAGTAGCCGCGCATGATGGCACCGTCATCGTGGTTGTCATCATGCCCGTCCTTGTCACGCATCAGATAGGCCGCCATCATCGGCGTGATCAGCCGCGCCACAATCAACGAGAACAGCACCGCAATCGCCACGGTCATGCCGAACTGCCGGAAATACTGCCCGGGAATACCCGGCATGAAGGACACAGGCACAAAGACCGCCACAATCGTGAAGGTCGTCGCGATCACCGCAAGGCCGATTTCGTCAGCCGCATCAATCGCCGCCCGAAACGGCGTCTTTCCCATTCGGATGTGTCGGGCGATGTTCTCGATCTCGACAATCGCATCATCGACAAGGATCCCCGTCGCCAGCGTCAGCGCAAGGAACGACACAAGGTTGAGCGAGAAGCCCAGCAGATCCATGATGAAAAAGGTCGGCACGGCGGACAGCGGCAGGGCCACCGCGGCGATGATCGTCGCGCGCCAGTTCTTGAGAAAGGCAAGCACCACCAGAACCGCAAGGATCGCGCCTTCGATCAGGGTGTGAAGGGCGGCCTCATAGTTGCCATAGGTGTAGAACACCGTTTCATCGACCAGTTCGATGCCCACATCGGGGTGGTTCTGGCGGATCACCTCAAGTTGCGCATTGACCGTCTCGGCGACGGACACTTCCGATGCACCGCTGGCGCGATAGACGGCGAAACTGACCACACGTTCGCCATTCAAACTCGAAAAGCTGCGCAATTCCTCGTAGCTGTCGATCACCTCGCCCAGATCGGACAGCCGGACCTTGCGACCCGAGGGCAGAGCAATCGTCGTCTCGGCCAGACGTGCGACGGTGGCCGCATCGCCCAGGGTTCGGATGGCCTGCTCGCCCGAGCCAAGTTCTGACCGGCCAGAGCCTATGTTGGCATTGGTTGCGCGCAACTGCTGGTTCACAGCCGAGGCGGTTATGCCAAAACTGTCCAGACGCACGGGGTCAAGCTCGATACGGATTTCACGATCCGCCCCGCCAAAGCGCGACACGCGCCCAATGCCGGGTCGCCCTTGCAGGCCACGGGTGATCACGTCATCGACGAACCACGACAGTTCCTCAAGCGTCTTGTCCGGCGCGGTTACGGCAAAGGTCATGATCGCCTGACCTTCGACATCGATCCGGGTCACGATCGGGGCCTCGATCGACGAAGGCAGGTCGCCCCGGATCTGGTCGATCGCATCCTTTGTGTCTTGCACCGCCTTGTCGGTCGGCACTTCCATGCGGAACTCGACCACCGTGGTCGAAATGCCGTCATTCACCGTGGAATTGACATTCTTGACCCCGTTGATGCCGGCAACGGCATCTTCGATTTCCTTGGTGACCTGACTTTCCATCTCGGCCGGCGCCGCACCCGGTTGGGCTACGGTGATGCCCACCAAGGGCACGTCGATGTTTGGAAAGCGCGTGATGGGAAGCGTGTTGAAACTTTGCCACCCCAGAACCATCAGCATGAAAAACGCAAGGATCGGGGCAATCGGGTTCTTGATGGACCAGGCAGAGAAGTTCATCGCGCGCCCCTGTCAGTTCGTGGCCGCAACCGGATTGATCCGGTCGCCATCACGCACGAATGCGCCGGCCTTGGTGACAACCACATCCCCGGCGGCAAGGCCGGACACAACCTCTACCCAGCCGCCATCGCGGATGCCCGTCGCAACCGGAACGCGCTGCACCGTATCGCCCGAAACCTTCATCACCGTCGTGCCCTCCGGGCCCGATCCCACGGCGGTCACGGGAATGGCGATCACATCATGTTCCTTGACCAGAATTTCGGCCTCGACATACATGCCGGCGCGCACGGCACGCGCATCCTCGACAGTGATCCGCGCACGGCCCAACCGGGTTGCGGTTCCGATGGTCGGCTCGACCAGACGCAGCGTGCCCCTGAGCGGTTCTGCGCCGCCGACAAGACGAAGGTTCACCGTCTGCCCCCGCGCCAGGCGCATCACATCGGCTTCGGCGACATCGGCAATCACTTCCAAGGCGTTGTCACGGATGATGACGAACATCGGCTCTCCGGCGGCGGAGGCGACAGATCCGACCCGGGCGTTGCGCGCGATGATTTCACCGGCGACCGGCGCCTTCACCTCGGTCCGGCTCAGTTGCAGATCGACATTGGCCAGTTGTGCCTCGGCCAAGGCGACCTGCGCACGGGCCGCCTCAAGCGATTGCACCGCCACGGTAACGCGGGCGGTGGCAGAAATGGCATTGGCCTGCGCCGTATCTGCCGCAGCCTGCGACGCCGTGCCCTGGTTGCGCAGCGCGGCCGTGCGTTCATTCACCCGTTGCGCCTCATCTGCCGAACTGCGGGCCTCCAGCATCTGGGCTTCGGCTTGTGCAACGGTCGCGCGGGCCGAGGCAAGCGAGGCGACAAACTGGCTTTTTTGCAGCTCCAGCGTCGATTTCGACAAGACGGCCAGCACCTGCCCGGCCTGCACCACATCTCCGACATCGGCCAGCAACGCCTCGATCGGCTGACCTTCGATCAGCGGGGCGACTTGCACGTTTTCGACGGCCGAGACAAAGCCGCTTGCGATGATGCGGTCACGCAAGACGCGGTTGCCCACGGTGGAAACGGTGATCGCCGGGGCCGCTGGTTCAGCCGCGGGTGCCGCATCGGTGGCGGCTGTTGCGGTTTCGGCAAGACCGGGCGCCGCCGAGAGCATTGCAAGACAGATCATCGAAACAAGGGAAACGGAACGCATGGGTCAGCCTTTCGCGGCGTCAAACGTGGTTATATCGTCAAGCAGGCCATTGATCATACGCATGACCAATTGCGTCAGATCATTGGATGACGCGGGTTCGGGGGGCCGCATCGCGCAGCTTTTGACAAGCATCACCACAAGCTGGGCATGGGCTGTCCAAAGTGCTGCGGCCTTGTCAAAGGCAAGTCCGCTGGCACGGGCAAAGATTGTGACCAGATGACGTGCGATTTCGGCTTCCATCCGGAAAGCGGCCTCGCCAATTTCCTGCTTGCGCAAGGCAGCGGCGCTGATCTCGGCCCAGATCCGACCGTCCTCTTGGCAATCGCTGTTCGATATCCTCTGGGCGATGGTGGCGCGCAGGGCCTTTATCGGATCGGGATCGCACAGGATATGGGCGAAATCCTGTTCGATTTCAGCCAGATCCAGCGCAATAAGCGCATCTACGATGGCCGCTTTCGACGGGAAATAGCGATAGAAGTTGCCGACGCTCATCCCCGCCTTGCGGGCAAGATCCTGCATCGAGGCGCCATCAAACCCCTTTTCGGCAAAGGCGAGGCGGGCACTGGCCAGAATTTCTGCCGTGCGCTGATCTGCCAGAGGGATTTCAGACGTCGTGTTCATGTCCACCACAAAGAATGAATGTTCATTCAGCAGCTATATGACGCCATGAAAACGTCAAGCGGGCACAGCAGCGGGGAACCGACTATTTTCGCGCTTTTCGGCGGAAAAGACGCACCATCGCCTGAAAAGCAGTCGCGCCTCAGATATCCTTCATCAGGCGCAGGGCATCGTGGATCGCGGCATGAATGTTGCGCGATGCCACCGCATCCCCGATTCGGTAAAGCAAGAACCCGCCTTCTCCCTCGGGCATCCCCTGCGGTTGGCCGGCAATCAAGGCGTCATAGTCCACCGCGCCGCGATTGGCAGACAGGGGTTTCAGGTCAAAATAGACATCAGCAAGCGGCTGCGTCCCATGATTGACCACGATCTGGTCAAAGGAGCGTTCGCGCGCGATGTCGCGGTAGTCCGATCCGATGACGGCGCACAGAAGATTGCCATCCTTGCGCACGCTGCGCAGCCTGTAGGTCACGGTAAAGGTGACGGGCTTGTCTTGCAGCGCGCGCAGATAGGGCACAAGGTTCATCCCCATCACCTCCGGGGCAAAGCTGCGGTCCGGCGTCATGATCTCGACCGTTGCGCCAGACTCGGCAAGCAATTGTGCCGCCTGCAACGCGGTATGGTCACCTGCATCGTCGTAAAGCAAGACCTGAGAGCCGGGCTTCACATCGCCCGAAAGGATATCCCAGGCGGAAACGGTCAGATCGTTTCCCGCCTCAAGCACTGCGGCGTCTGGAACCCCTCCGGTCGCGACAACCACAACATCGGGCGACAGATCGCGCACGTCATCCGCCTCGGCCCAGGTGTTGAAACGGAACTCCACCCCCCGCGCGGCACATTGCGCCATGCGCCAATCGATGATCCCCATCATCTCGGCCCGGCGCTTCGTCCGTGCGGTCAGCCGGACCTGACCGCCGGGTTGGGCGGCGGCCTCCAGCACTGTGACGCGGTGGCCGCGCTCGGCCGCGACACGCGCCGCCTCCAG
The DNA here is from genome assembly GCA_025458525.1 of Cypionkella sp. Classification (GTDB taxonomy): domain Bacteria; phylum Pseudomonadota; class Alphaproteobacteria; order Rhodobacterales; family Rhodobacteraceae; genus Pseudotabrizicola. Next base: position 25,485 of record JALOSF010000006.1, read on the forward strand.
CCCACCGGGGCCGGCCCCGACGACCACCACATGCCGCCGCACCGGCGCCGACAGGATGCGATGCGGCAGCGTTTCTTCGCGCCCAGTTGCCGGATTGTGAATGCAAAGGGCCGGTCCGCCCTGATAAATCCGGTCAAGGCAATAGGTGGCGCCGACACAGGGGCGGATCTCGGCTTCGCGCCCTTCGGCGATCTTTTGCACGATGTGCGGATCGGCCATATGGGCGCGGGTCATGCCGACCATGTCAAGCTGCCCGGTCGCGACCGCGTGGCGCGCGGTGGCCACATCGGGAATGCGGGCGGCGTGAAAGGTGGGCAGGCCAACCTCGGCCCGGACACGGCCCGCGAAATCAAGATGCGGCGCGGATGCCATGCCCTGAACCGGGATCACATCCGTCAACGCCGGATCGGTGTGGATGCGCCCCTTGATGATGTTCAGGAAATCCACAAGCCCCGAATCGCGAAACATCTTGCCGACCGCGATCCCTTCGGTCGCATCGATCCCGCCGGGCTGGTCCTCGTCGGCGGTATAGCGCACCCCAAGCAGGAACCGATCGCCCACCCGTTTGCGACAGGCCGCCAAGACCTCCATCGCAAAACGCGCCCGGTTTTCCAGGCTGCCACCATAGGGGGGCGGCAGATCATTGGTCAGCGGCGACAGGAACTGATCCATCAAATGGCCGTAGCATTCGAATTCCACCCCATCGAGCCCCGCGGCCTGCATGCGTTCGGCTGCGTCTGCATAGTCACGGATGATGCGCTCGATGTCCCAATCTTCGATCACCTTGGGAAAGGCACGATGCGCAGGCTCGCGCGCGGGGCCAGCCGCGACCACCGGCAACCAGTCGCCCTTGTCCCACCGGGTGCGACGGCCAAGATGGGTCAGCTGAATCATCACCGCCGCGCCCGCTTCGTGACAATCGTCGGTCAGCCGCTTCATCCAGCCCACCACCTCATCCTTGTAGGCAAGGATGTTGTTGAACACCGGCGGGCTGTCCCTGGAAACGGCGGCGGACCCTGCCGTCATCGTCAGCGCGACACCGGCGCGCGCCCGCTCCAGATGATAGAGCCGATATCGGTCCTTTGGCATCCCGTCCTCTGGATAGGCGGGCTCGTGGCTGGTTGTCATGATCCGGTTGCGCAGCGTCAGATGCTTGAGCTGATAGGGCTGCAACAACGGATCTTTCGACATCGGGCACCTCCCTGTTTCGCCAAGCCTAGGGGCGGGGGCGGGGCGGGGCTGGCAGGAAAGCGACGGCTGAATGTCTGATCCGGTCACGCAAGCAGCGTTGACAGGCCCCGGCTTGCGGTCACAGTCTGTCATCAGGCAAGTTGGGGGACCTGATGCGCAGCTATGCGCGGCCACAGACCTTGGAGGAGGCCATCGGTCTGCTGGCAGAGCGGCCGCGTCGCCTCCTTGCCGGGGGCACGGATCTTTATCCGCTTGCAGGCGCCCAGCTGGACGGGGATGTGATGGATCTGATGTCCATTCCCGCCTTGACCGGCATCATACACCAGCGGGGCCTGCATATCGGGGCCTGCACAACCTGGACAGAGCTTGCCACGGCAGACCTGCCGCCGGCCTGCCGGGCCTTGCAACAGGCGGCACAACAGGTCGGCGGGCGACAGATCCAGAACAGTGGCACGATCGGCGGCAATTTGTGCAATGCCTCGCCCGCAGCGGATGGCGTTCCGCCGCTGTTGGCGCTGGACGCGCGGATAGACCTGTGCGGGCCACAGGGGACAAGGCAGCTTGCGCTGTCCGATTTCCTGACCGGGCCGCGCCAGACCCGACGCCAGCCGGATGAGGTGCTGACCGCCGTCATCCTGCCCGAACACGCGCTGAGGGGGCGTTCCGCCTTTGTGAAACTGGGCGCGCGGGCCTATCTGGTCATCTCGGTCGTCATGGTCGCCGCGCGGTTGCAGCTAAGCGCGGGCCAGATTTCCGAAGCGGCCATCGCCGTCGGTGCCTGTTCGGCTGTGGCGCAGCGCCTGTTCGCGCTGGAGGCGCAGATCGCGGGCCTGACCCCCGCCGCCGCCCTCGCCGCCATCCGCGGCGCAGACCTTGGCGCGGTGCTGTCCCCGATCGATGATGTCCGGGGCAGCGCGGACTACCGGCAGGGTGCGGCACGCGAATTGATCTGCCGCGCCGTCACCGAGGGGCTGGCATGATCCGCTTCAGGCTGAACGGCACAGAGATTGCGGTCAGTGTGCCGCCGACCACGCGACTGACCGAGGTGCTGCGCGACAAGATCGGGGCGCTGGGCACAAAAGTCGGCTGCGACGCGGGCGATTGTGGCGCCTGCACCGTGCTTTTGAACGGCGCGCAAGTCTGTGCCTGCCTGGTGCCGGCCGCCCGCCTTGATGGGGCCGAGGTGGAAACCGTCGAATCCGACGCGGCCGACCTTGGCCGGTTGCGCGACGCCTTTTTGCGGCACGGTGCCGCACAATGTGGCATTTGCACCCCGGGGATGCTGATGGCGGGCGTCGATCTGTTGCGCCGAACCGCGCGCCCGACCGAAGCACAGGTGCAAGCGGCCTTGGGCGGGGTCCTGTGCCGCTGCACCGGCTATCGCAAGATCATCGCTGCGGTGTGTGATCCGATCTCCTCCACGATGGCGCCGGTTGCTGACCCGGCTGTCGGTGCCTCGGTGTCACGGCTGGATGGTGCGGCCAAGGTGGCAGGCGACCGTTTTGGCGCCGATCATCTGCCACCACAGGCGCTGAGCGTGGTCGCGATACGCTCGCCCCATGCCCATGCGCGCTTTGACTTTGGCGATCTTGCCGCCTTTGCGGTGCGTCCCGGCATCGCTGGGGTGTTCACCGCGGCCGATGTTCCGGGCCGCAATGCGTTTGGCGTCATCCCGGCTTTTGCCGATCAACCCGCGATCGCGTGCAGCCCAGCCCGGTTCCGGGGCGAATGCGTGGCCCTTGTTGCATTTGAACCCGAAACAGAGCCTGATCTGACCGATTTTCCGGTGGTCTGGCATCCCCTGCCCGGCCTGACCACGCCCGAGCACGCCGAGGCGGAGGGCGCGCCCCTGCTTCATCAGGATCGGCCCGGCAATCGGCTGATCGAGGGCCGTGTCATCACGGGCAAGGCGCAAGCGGCTTTGGCGCAGGCGGCACATGTTGTCTTTGGCACCATGCGCACAGGCTATGTGGAACATGCCTATATCGAACCCGAAGCGGGCACCGCCTGGATGGACGGGACGATCCTGACCATACGGGCCTGCACCCAGGCGCCGATGATGGACCGCGACGAAACCGCGCTGATCCTTGGCCTGCCCGCCGATCGCATCCGGATCATTCCGTCCGCGGTCGGGGGCGGGTTCGGCTCCAAGCTCGATGTCAGCGTGCAACCCTTGATCGGGCTGGTCACGTTGCGGACCGGGCGGCCAAGCCGCATGGTCTATACCCGGCAGGAGAGCATGACCTCGACCACCAAACGCCACCCGGCCGAGATGCAGGGCAGCATCGGCTGTGACGCCCGGGGGCGGATCACGGCAGTGCAGTTTGACGGACGTTTCAACACCGGCGCCTATGCCAGTTGGGGGCCGACAGTGGCCAATCGGGTGCCCGTGCATGTGACCGGCCCATATCGCACACCCAATGTCGAGGCGCGGGCGCGGGCCATCCACACCCATGGCCCTGTTTCTGGCGCCTTTCGCGGCTTTGGCGTGCCGCAAGCCGCCCTTTGGCAAGAAACGCTGTTTGACCAACTGGCCGACAGGGTTGGCATGGACCGGCTGGAGTTTCGCATTCTGAACGCGCTGCGCGATGGCGATGCCACGGCCACGGGTCAGGTCTTGCAGGCGGTGGGGATTGGCCCCTGCCTCGAGGCTTTGCGCCCGCATTGGGCACGCGCCCTGGCCGAACTTCGCCCCGGTCGTGGGGTGGGGGTTGCGTCGTGCTGGTATGGCTGCGGCAACACCTCGCTTCCCAACCCGTCCACCATCCGCATCGGGCTTTCGGCGCGGGGGCGCGTGGTGCTGTATCAGGGTGCCACAGATATCGGGCAGGGGTCGAATACGGTGATGGCCCAGATCGCGGCAGAGGCTTTGGGCCTGCCCGTAGCGGCCTTTGACCTGATCGGGCCGGATACGGCGGTCACGCCGGATGCGGGCAAAACCTCGGCCAGTCGGCAGACTTTTGTTTCGGGCCGGGCGGCGCAGGCGGCGGCGGGGGCCTTGCGCGCGGCACTGCTGCGGTTGGCCAATGCAGATGCGGGCGCGGCGCTGTCGCTGACCGGGCCGGTGCTGACGGTGGCGCAGGGGGGCACGCGGCGCGACGTGGACCTGACGCGGCTGCCCGCCGATGCAAACGGGCTGATCGCTGTGGCGGAAGAAAGCTATGACCCGCCGACCACGCCGCTGGATGCCAATGGGCAGGGCAAGCCCTATGCGCTTTATGGCTATGGCGCGCAGATGGTGGAACTGGAGGTGGACGCCGCCCTTGGCACGGTGCGTCTGATCAAGATCACGGCCGCGCATGATGTGGGCCGTGCGATCAACCCGCAGCTTGCGACAGGTCAGATCGAGGGTGGCATCGCACAGGGCATCGGCCTTGCCCTGATGGAGGAATATCTGCCGGGCCGAACCGAAAACCTGCATGATTACCTGATCCCGACCATTGGCGACGTGCCCCCGATCGAAAGTCTGCTGATCGAAATCCCCGATCCAGAAGGCCCCTATGGCGCCAAAGGTTTGGGCGAACATGTGCTTATCCCGACGGCGCCCGCCATCCTTAACGCGATCCGGCACGCCACGGGCGCGCGGATCACGCAGGTGCCCGCCTTGCCTCACCGTATCCTCCGGGCGATCCAAGGGCGTCTGGCATGACCGAAGCGACAGAAAAGATCCGCTGCGACGCCTGCCCGGTGATGTGTTACATCGCTCCGGGTCAGACCGGCGCCTGCGACCGTTATGCCAATATCGATGGCCGGATCTTGCGCACCGACCCTGTGGTCATGCTGTCGCGAAGCCTGGAGACGGGCGGCGGCATCGTGCCTTTTGCGCTGCGCGACTGGCAGGGCGATCCGTTCCCGTCGGATACCATGGTCACGGGGATCGGATCTGGCACAACCTATCCCGACTACAAGCCCGCCCCGTTCATCATCGCCTCCACCATCGATGGCGCGGATATGGTGACGGTGGTGACAGAGGCGATCTTTTCCTATTGCGGGGTCAAGGTCAAAATCGACACGGACCGCCATCTTGGGCCCGAAGGCGCCATCGTCCGGGCCGAGGGGCAGGCCGTCGGCCATGTCACCACGGCCGAATATGGCAGCCAGATGCTAAGCCTTGGGGGGGTCGCGCATCTGACGGGGGGCAGCAAGGCCGAAGGCCGCGTCACCTGTGAAACCCTTCTTGCCCTCTGCAATGCCAAGGCCGTCACGCTGACCATAGACGGGGGGTCTGCGGTGACGGTGCAGGCGGGTCGCGCGCCGATTGTCGATGGCAGGCCAGAGCATCGCATGCGCGTCGGTTGCGGTTCCGCCACGATCGGCATGTTCGCGAGCCAATGGGCCGGTCTGGTGGATGAGGTCGTGGTGGTCGATGACCACATCACCGGCGTGGTCAGCGAACATCAGGCCGGCAAGGTGCTGGGCTGGCAGCCGACAGGCATCCGCATAAAGGGGCACAGATCGACGCCGGGCCGCTACTTCCGCGTCTCGGAGCCGGGGTTGGGCTGGGGCGGCACGCGGCTGACAGACCCGCTGGAGATTTTGGGCCCATGGGAGGCAAGGCGCGGGGCAAGGCCGGGATTAAGCCTGCTCATGGTTTCCACCACGGGTGAGGAATATGGCTATTACGTGCTGGATCAGGCTCTGATACCGCAAAAACAGCCGTTGCCAGAGGCATTGCAGGCGACAGTGGCCCTGATCGATCAGAACTGCGAGCCTTCACTTTGCACGGTGCTGTTCATGGGGGGCGCGGGTGGATCGTTGCGCGCGGGTGTCACGCGCAACCCGGTCTTGCTCACCCGTGCCGTGCAGTCGGGCGGGGCGCGGCTTACCGTCGGGGGGGTGGCGTGTTACGTCTGGCCCGGCGGGGGGATCACCTTCATGGTTGATGTGTTGCGTTGCCCACCCGGGGCTTTCGGTTCGGTCCCCACACCTGCGCTGGTCGCACCGCTGGAATTCACGCTGCACCTTGCCGATTATCTTGCCTTGGGCGGGCATCATGACGCGATCCGCGATCTGGCACAGGTGCGACAGGAGGGTGGCCAGTATCAGACGCAGGCGGTTCTGCGGCCATCCCCACCATGACAGGCCCTGTCGCAAGGCGCTTGCCGGATGGGCGGCTGCATCTGCACCACGGCCCGATCGACATCATCGCGCAGTCCTGGGGCGACAGCGGCGCACAGGCCGAGGGCGAGCGGCGCGCCATCCTTCGATTCGGCTCTGTTCTGGCGGAATTGGCCTCTGAACTGCCCATCCTGCGCCGCGAGGGCGGCAGGCCTATGGGGCAGATCGGCAGGGTGATGGCCGCGGCGACCGCGCCCTTTGCGCCAGAGTTCATCACCCCGATGGCCGCGGTCGCTGGTGCGGTGGCACAGACCATCCTGGCCGAACTGGCACAGCCGGGCATCCGGCGCGCCTATGTCAACAATGGCGGCGACATTGCGCTTCATCTCTTGCCGGGGGAGCAGATGACATGCGCCATCGCGGCGCGCGAGGGTGCGCCAGACCGCGTGACAGTGCGGGGCGAGGACAGGCCGCGTGGCATCGCAACCTCGGGCTGGCGCGGGCGAAGCTGGTCTTTGGGCATTGCCGATTCAGTAACTGTTCTGGCGGAAACCGCGGCCGGTGCGGATGCTGCCGCCACGATGATCGCCAACGCCGTCACGCTGCCCGACCATCCCGGCATCACGCGGCGCCCGGCGCAAGACATGCAGGCCGACAGCGATCTTGGCCAAAGACTGGTCACGGTCGGCGTGTCCGGCTTGCAAGAGACGGACGTCCTGACCGCAATCGCGGCTGGCGCGGTAGTGGCAGAGCGGGCACGCGCGCGCGGCCTTGTTGAATCAGCGGCGATTTTCTTGCACCCTCATGTGCGGGTGATCGGCCCGATGGCGTTACAGGAGGCTGGGAGTGACTGATTTCCCCATTCGCAAGATCACCGTGCAGCTTGAAGAAATATGGCACGAAGGCGGCCCAGCGCCCCGAACCCCGGTGCTGCGCGGGGCCATCCATGCGATCTGCGCCAACCCATTTGCCGGTCGCCACGAAGAAAACCTCATCCCTGCGATGGACCATCTCAAGCCTCTCGCGCTTTTGCTGACCGACCGTCTGGTGGCGGCGATGGGGGGGCGTGACGGGATCGACGCTTATGGCAAGGGCGCCATCGTGGGCGAGGCGGGCGAAAGCGAACATGGCGCGATCTGGCATGTGGCGGGCGGCTATGGCATGCGCGAACGGCTTGGTGAGTGTCGCGCCATCGTGCCCTCGGCCATGAAGGTGGGCGGGATGGGGGCCACGCTCGACATTCCACTGGGCCATGTGAATGCGGCCTATGTGCGGTCGCGCTTTGATGTGATCACGGTGGCCTGCGCAGACGGCCCCCGCTCTGGCGAGGTGCTTTTCGCCCTTGCAATGGCGCGAGGCGGGCGGGTGCACAGCCGGATGGGTGGGCTTGAGGTCGATCAGGTCAAGGGCGAGGACGGGTTGCGATGAGGGCGCTTGCGGGGGCCTGTCTGCTCCTGCCCGGGGCGGCTTTTGCCTGCGCCTTGCCGCCTTCGGTCATCCTGACCTTGCCCACAGGGCATTACATGGCCGGCGCGGCACTTACCGTTGCGCTGACCGCATGGATGGGCGCTGCCGCGCAGCGCTTGCCCGAATTGCGCGCCGTGCCGGTGATGGAGCGGCGCATTCTCGTTCCGGTTGCCGTTTCGTCCTACTTGTCGTTCCTGTGCTTTCTGGGGCTGGTGCTGGTCGGCTTCCTTGGCCCGCGCGACCCGATGCACAATCTGATGACGCTGGTGTTCTGGACCGGGGTCTGGATCGCGGTTCCGCTTGCATCGATGCTGTTCGGCAATCTGTGGCGATGCCTGAACCCGTGGACAGCGCCGGTTCGGATCACCCGCAGCTTGCTTGGGCGCCAAGGGTCGATCGGGCTTTCGGCGTTTGGGCATTGGCCTGCGGTTGCCTTCTATGCGGGGTTCGTCTGGTTCCAGATGATCTCGCTTTCGCCCGATGACCCGGCGGTTCTGGCGACTGTCGCGCTCATCTACTGGCTGGTGATCTTCGCGCTGGCCGTGGCGGAGGGCGAGACCTGGCTGGAGCAAGGAGAGTTCCTGACCGTGCTGATGGGCTATCTGGCCAAGGTAGCCCCGCTCTGGCTTGACCTGTCGGGCGGGCGTGCGCGCCTGATGCGGGGCTGGCCGGGGGCGCAAGTGGTGCGGATGGCCCCTCTTGACCTGTCGGCGATGGCCTTCATCACGCTCGCGCTTGCCGCGCTTACCTTCGACGGGATGATGGAGACATTCTGGTGGCACGGGTTGATCGGTGAAAACCCGCTGGAGCCGACGGGACGGTCAGCCGTGACCTGGGTCAACACTCTTGGCCTTCTGGGTGTCTGGGCGATGACCAGTGTCACGCTTTGGCTGGTCATTCATCTGGGGCGGCAGATTGGTGGCGCGCCCTTTGCGGCGGGCCCGGTGATGCTGTCTTTTCTGGCAATCGCAGCCGGGTATCATGCGGCGCATTATCTGGTAACGCTTCTGACCGCCGGGCAATACACGCTTGCCGCCCTGAACGACCCGCTGTTTCGCGGCGACGCGCTTCTGGGTCTGCCCCCGTTTTACGTGTCGTTCGGTTTTCTTACCGATCAGACCGTCATGCCGCTTATCTATGCGACACAGTTCGCGGCAATCCTTGGGGCACATCTGCTGGCCGTCCTGTTGTCGCTGCGTCTGGTGGGCGCGGTCCGGGCGCTGGCCCATGTGCCCATGACCGCGCTGATGGTGGGATATACGATTCTTGGACTTTGGCTTTTGTCCACTGCCCGCAGCGGATAAGAAAATCGTGGACAAATCCTGCCTGCGGGCAAAAGGTTGACCCAGTGGCCCCGGCAGAGGCGCCCCGCAACAGTGGAGAGATGGAACATGACACGGCAACTGATTGGCACTGCGCCATCGCGGCGCGCGGTTCTGAAAGGGGCGGGTGCTGGGCTTCTTGCAGCAGGGTTCGTGGCGCCGGTCTGGGCGCAGGCGGCACCCATCAAACTGGGGTTCCAGCTGCATCGCACCGGCATCGGGGCCGCCTATGGCCGCTGGTATGAACGCACGGCGCAGGCCGCGCTGAAGGTGGTCAACGAGACGGGCGGCATCGCAGGCCGCCCGGTCGAGATCATCTTTGAAGATGACGGCACAGATCCGAAGCGCGGCGCCGAGGTTGTTGAAAAACTGGTCAGCCAGCACAATTGCGATCTGATCTTTGGCCCCTTGTTCAGCCATGTCGTCATCGGGTCTGCCCCCCGCGCGGGTGAATTGAAAGTGCCCTACCTTGTGTGTTCCGAAGGGTTTCACGTTGCGGGGGGCATGTTGAACCGATGGTCGATGCAACCCGGCATCACCGATGTGCGCGCGCAGGTCAGTTCGATGGCGCCTTGGGTTCTGGCAAATCTGGGCAAGAAGGTCACGATGGTGTTTCCTGACTATGCCTTTGGTCACGATCACCGCGATTTCTTTACCGCAGCGGTTGAGGCGGGGGGCGGCCAGGTCATCGCAAAAATCGCCGTTCCGCCGACCGAGACCAGCTTTACCCGCTATCTGCCCCAGATCCCCAGCGACACAGAGGTGCTCTATCACGTGATGGTGGGGCCTGCCGTCCTTACCTTTGTCAAGGAATTGGGCGAGTTCTACGGCACAGGGGCGCGGCCACAGATCTTTGGCTTCATCGACTCGCTGGAGGCGGTCGATATCGCGGCGCCGGGTCTTGAATTCCTGGAAGGAAGCCATTTCTGGGAAGGCCATTGCCGGGCAAAGCAGGCCGATGCGTCCGACCATGAAACGGTTTACCGCGCAGCGGTGGGCGTCGATGACAATGGCGCGTCGGTCAGCGATGCAAAGGACGTGTCAACCTATGCGCATATGTTTTCGGTGTGGGAGACGCTGTTCATCATCAAGGCCGGGATGGAGGCCGCAGGCTATCAATCCGTCGCGGATCGTCAGAAGTTTGTCGAAGCGGTCGAGGCCATGACCGACATGCCGGAAAGCCTTGCCCATGTGCAGGGCAACAAGGTGTTCAACGGCAAGACGCATCAGGTGTTCGGCCATCAGTTCATCAGCAAGGTCGAGGGCGGCAAGCTGATGAAGGTTCATACCACCCGCATCGAAGACGGCATGTATGACGATGCCGTGGATTACACGAGCCAGAGCTTCTGAGTGCGGGTCTTGCGTAGCGCGGCCGCGGTGGAGCAGCACGCGCCCGACAAAGCGCGCCAGACGGACGGTGCGGCATGAGCTTTGGCCCGTTTCTTCTGCTTGCGGTGCTGGAAGGCACAGTCATGGCAGCGGTGCTTGCCCTGACCTCTGTCGGCCTGTCCCTGGTGTTCGGCGTGATGCGCGTGGTGAACGTGGCGCATGGCGAATTCTACATGCTGGGTGCCATTCTGGCATGGTTCGTGACCTATTATCTGCCTTTTCCTCCGGCGCTTGCATGGGTGGCGGCCCTGATCATCGCGCCCTTGGTCGTTGCGGCCATTGCCGCGCTTGCGGATACCTTCGTGCTCAAGCGGTTGAACTACGCGCCCGAGGCGACGATCGTCGCGACCATCGGCTTGCTTTACATGGTGCAGCAGGCGGCGCTGACGATCTACGGGCCCGATGCCCGCCCAGTAGCTGCGCCGTTTGAATGGCGCATCCAGCTGCCATGGTTTGGCTATTCCGGTTACAAACTGTTCGTGGTGGGCGCGGCCGGTGTGATCCTTGCCGCCGTCTGGCTGTTCATGACGCGCAGCACCGCCGGGCTGGTGATGCGTGCCACCCAGATCGACCGCGACACGGCGCAATGCTTTGGCATCAACGTGGATAGGGTCTATGCCGGCACTTTTGCCCTTGGTGCCGCCCTGGCCGCCGCGGCCGCCGTGCTGATCGTGCCCATCCAGCAGGCGCATTACCTGATGGGACATGACCCGCTTTTGCTGTCGTTCATCGTTGTGATCATCGGCGGTCTCGGCTCCATTCGGGGCACCTTGGTCGCGGCGCTGGTCATCGGGCTGTCGGATGGCATCATCAGCATGTTCTTTTCACCGACCCTGGCCAAGATCATTGCCACCCTGCTTGTCGCTCTGGTGCTTGTGTTCCGGCCTCAGGGTCTGTTCGGAGCACGGGCATGACCGAGAGTGTCAAGGTCTGGTCCTTGCATCTGGGCGTGCTGGCGCTTGTGTTCGCGGCGCAATATGTGCTGCCCCCGTATCATGCGACCAATCTGGCGCGCATCATGGTGCTCGCGGTCTTTGCCATGGGCTACAACATCGCCTTTGGCTACACCGGGCTTTTGTCGCTTGGCCACGCGCTGTTCTTTGCGGCGGGGTTCTATGGCATGGGGCTGCCGATCGGTCTGCTCGATTGGGCGCCAGTCCCGGCGCTGATCCTCGGGTTGATCGCGGGCGGGGTCTTGGCCGGTCTGGTCGGCGTTCTGGCCCTGCGCACGGCGGGCGTCAGCTTCATGATCGTCACGCTGATGTTCGCGCAAGCCGGGTATCTGACCCTGCTTTACCTCAACACCTGGACCGGCGGAGACGAGGGCTTCGTGGTCGATCGTGCGGCGCGGGTGATCGCGGGCAATGACCTGTCGCTGGACGGGACGCGCTTTGTTGCCGCCTTTGGTCTGTTCGCGGCCGCGATGGTCGGATGCCTTTGGCTGGTGCGCTCGCCCTTTGGTCGGGTCATGGTTGCCATGCGCGAAAATGAGGAACGCAGCCGGATGCTTGGCTACGATCCGTTTCGGATAAAGCTGATCGCGCTGGTTTTGTCGGGCATCTATGCCGGAGCGGCCGGGGCGGCTTATGGCTTGCTGTTCGGCTATGTCGGAGCCAGTTTCGCAACCATCCAGTATTCGATCCTGCCGATGCTTTACGTGCTTCTGGGCGGGGCCGGAACGGTGCTTGGGCCGTTTCTTGGCGCGGTGCTGATGTTCTATCTTGTCGATATCACAAGCGGTTACACCGATGCCTATCTGTTCGTGGTCGGCGCCGCCCTTGTCGGGCTTGTGCTTTTTGCACCCAGAGGCATCCTTGGCAACCTGCGCGAAAGGTTTGCCCCATGGCTGCCGTGATCGAAGCACAGGGCCTGACGCGGCACTTTGGCGGGTTGCGGGCCGTGGATGGCGTGGATTTTCGGCTCGAACAAGGCGAAATTCATGGGTTGATCGGACCGAACGGCGCCGGCAAGACCACATTTGTCAGCCTTTTGTCCGGGCGGACAACGGCGCAATCGGGGCGCATCCTTCTGAACGGAGAGGACATCACCCATCTGCCAGCCTACACCCGGGTGCGCAGGGGCATCGCCTATACGTTTCAGATCACCTCGGTCTATCCGCGGCTGACGGTGTTCGACAACATTGCCCTTGCCGCGCAAAGTCGGGGTGCCGCGGATCTTGCCCCCCGCGTGCGCGCGGTTCTGCACCGCGTCGGGCTAGATCAGGACGAGCGCACGCTTGCCGGCGCGCTGTCCTATGGTCATCAGCGGCTGCTGGAACTGGGCATGGGCCTTGCGCTTGAACCCTTGGTTCTGATCCTGGATGAACCCACCCAAGGTCTGGCCGCAGGAGAGATCGCGGGCTTTTCTGCCCTGATCCGAAGTCTGGTGCCCAAGATGACGATCCTGTTGATCGAGCACAACATGGATGTGGTGATGGAGCTGGCTGACAGGATCACCGTCCTTGCCGCCGGTCAGGTTCTGGCCGTCGGCACAAGCGATGAAATCCGCCGGAACAGAGCCGTTCAGGATGCCTATCTGGGGGTCGATCATGCTGTGGGTTGAGGGCGTGACGGCAGGATATGGCAATGGCGTTGTCCTGCGCGATCTGTCGTTCAAGGCGGCCAAAGGCCAAGTGACCTGCATCATGGGGCGCAACGGAGCAGGCAAATCGACCCTGATGAAGGCCATCATGGGGCTGGTGCCGGTGCAGTCTGGCCGGATCCTTCTGTCGGGCACGGTCCTGAGCGACTTGCCCGCACATCAGGTGCCGGGCCAGGGTATCGCCTATGTTCCGCAAGGACGGCGGTTGTTTGGCGGCTTGACGGTCGCGGAAAACATCGAGATCGGGCTGTTGGCGCGCAAGCGGGGCACGCGCACCCGTGATTTCGTGCTCGACCTGTTCCCGCGGCTTGGCAACCGGCTGGATCAGATCGCCAGCACGCTTTCGGGCGGCGAACAGCAGATGTTGGCGATTGCCCGCGCGCTGTGCATCGAACCGGAAGTGCTTTTGCTTGACGAGCCGACCGAAGGTTTGCAGCCCTCGATGATCACCGCGATCCGCGACACCGTCCTAAAACTGCGGGAAACGGGGCTGGCCACGGTTCTGGTCGAACAACGGGTCGATGCGGTGCTGCGCATGGCGGACCGTGTCGCCTTCATGGAACAGGGGCAGATCAAGGCGGATGTGCCGGTGGCGCAGGTGCAGGCTGACTCGGCTCTGTTCAAGCAGTTTGTGGGGGTCTGATGGCAGGGCTGGTGGCAGGGGTGGATGTGGGCGGGACGTTCACGGATCTGATCATTGCCGATCCGGCGACCCGTCGGGTGCAGCTTGCCAAGGTGCCGACGACCCTGCCCAATCAGGCGCAGGGCGTCCTGACCGCTTTCGAGGCCACGGGCGCCGATCTCTCCCGGATCGACCTGATCGTGCATGGCACGACCACCACGACAAATGCGGTGCTGGAACGACGCCTGTCGCGGACCGGGCTTATCACCACAGCAGGCTTTCGCGACGTGCTGGAACTGGGCCGCCGCACGCGACCCAAGGCTTATGGGATGGATGGGCGCTTTGTGCCGATCATCCCGCGCGATCTGCGCCTTGAGGTCGCAGAGCGGCTTGACGCGCAGGGAAATGTCCTGACGCCGCTGGACGAGAGTGCCGTCGAAAAAGCGGCTCTACGCCTGCTGGATCTGGGGTGCGAGAGCTTGGTGATCCACTTTCTGCACGCCTATGCCAACCCCGACCACGAGAAGCGTGCCGCCGATATCGCCGCGCGGGTCTGGCCCAATCGGCATATCACCATGGGCCATGCGCTTTTGTCGGAAAGCCGCGAATACGAACGCGGCGTGACGGCGGCGGTCAATGCGTCGGTTCAGCCGCTGCTTGAACGCTATGTCGCAAGCCTTGCGGCAGAGCTTCGCCAGCGGGGCTATCGCAATGACCTGCTGGTCATGAACGGCAATGGTGGCATGGTTTCTGCGTCAACAGTGTCGAAAGAAGCGGTCAAGACCGTGATGTCCGGCCCGGCATCCGGGGTCATGGCTGCGCTGGCGACAGGGCGACGGGCGGGCTTTGCCGACCTGTTGACCTATGACATGGGCGGCACCTCGACCGATGTGACCATGATCCGCAATGGCCGCGCCCCGGTATCGAATGAAATCGAGATCGAATACGCGATGCCGATCCATGTTCCGATGGTCGATGTGCGCACGATCGGGGCCGGTGGCGGATCGATCGCGCGGATCGACGGGGGCGGAAGCCTGCGCGTCGGCCCCGAAAGCGCCGGATCGATGCCCGGCCCGATCTGTTACGGACGCGGTGGCACGCAAGTGACGCTTTCGGATGCCAACCTTATTCTGGGGCGTTTGCCCGCTGCACGGTTCGGCCAGGCCGCCGATGCCGCCCGGGTGGCGATGATGGACCAGATCGCAACACCCCTTGGCCTGTCCGTCGAACGCGCGGCAGAGGCGGTGGTGCGCCTTGCCAACACCCATATGGCCGGGGCGATCCGGATGGTCTCGATCTCGCTTGGGGCCGATCCGCGTGATTTTGCGCTGTTTGCCTTTGGCGGCGCGGGCCCCTTGCATGCCACGGCCTTGGCGCGCGAACTGGCCGTGCCGCGCGTTCTGGTCCCGGCGCGCCCGGGGATCACCAATGCCTTGGGCTGTGTCGTGGCGGACCTGCGGCAAGATTACGTGCGCACGCTCAATCGCCCGCTCGACACGGTGGACATGGCGCAGGTGCATGCGATCTTTGCCGCGCAAGAGGCCCAGGGCCGCGATCTTGTGACCGGCGAAGGGATCGCCCTGACCGATGTTCGTGTCGAATTTTCCGCCGATATGCAATTCGTGGGTCAGACGCATCTTCTGCGCGTCGCCTTGTCCGACGGGCAACCGACGCGGGGCGATCTGCAACATGCGTTCGAGGCGGCATATCTGAAGCGGTTCAAGGTCGCGTTGCCCACCATCAAGGCCAATCTGGTCAATCTGAACGTATCGGTCATCGGTCTGCGGCCCGCGCTTGACCTGTCGGCGCTGATCGACAGCGGCGGCAGACAGGCAAGCGCCGCGCCGACCGGGCGGCGCGCGGTCTGGTTTGGCGCCTGGATCGATACGCCGGTGTATTGGCGCGATCACCTGCCGCTGAACCTTCGGCTGGTCGGCCCGGCGATCATCGAACAGATGGACACGACCATCCTTGTCGAACCGGGCTGTATCGTCACGTCCGATGCGGATGGAAACCTTCTGATCGAGGTGCCGCATGACTGACCCCATCACCCTTGCCGTGATCCAGGCTGGATTGCAGCAGGTCTGCGACGAGATGGACCTGACCTTCAGCCGCGCAGCCTTTTCGCCCGTGATTGCCGAGGCGGATGACCGCTCGGACGGGATCTACAGCGCCGAAGATGGAAGCCTGATCGCCCAAGGGTCAAAAGGTCTGCCGGTTTTTGTGGGCGTGATGCAGTTTTCAACGCAAAGCCTGATCGGGCGGATCAGGGACGGCGTCACCGCCCCGCCCGAACCCGGCGACATCTACATCGTGAACGATCCCTATCTGGGCGGCACGCATCTGATGGATGTGCGCTTTGCGATGCCGGTCTGGCGCGCGGGGCAGATCTATTGCTGGCTGTCGAACACCGGGCATTGGCCCGATACCGGCGGCGCTGTGCCCGGAGGGTTCAGCGCAAGCGCGATCAGCGCCGAGCAGGAGGGGCTGCGGCTGCCGCCGGTCAAACTGTTCAAAAAGGGCGTGCTAGACACGGAAATCTGGCAGATCATCTGTTCGAACATCCGCGTGTCGGATCAGCGCATCGGGGATGTGCAGGCCCAGGCGGGGGCCTTGCGGGTTGGGGCAGAGCGGCTGACGCAGCTGCTTGACCGATATGGCGATGCGATGGTGACACAAGCGATCGCCGATATGCGCCAACGGGCGACCCAACAGATGCGCAAGATGATCGAGACGATTCCCGAAGGCCGATTTGTCGCCACGGCGATCATCGATTCAGACGGCGTGGTCCATCAGCCGCTTCTGATCCAGTTGGCTGTTTCAAAGACCGCGCAAGACCTTGTCTTTGACTTCTCGGGAAGTTCTCGACCGTGTTTGGGGCCGATGAACTCGGTCCGCGCCACGACCATCTCGTCGGTCTATCTTGCCATGCGCCACATTTTTCCCGATGTGCCGATCAGTGCCGGCGCGTTCGAGCCGTTGAAAGTTACCGGGATCGAGGGCACGTTTCTGGATGCGCACTATCCACGCCCCGTTTCGGGCTGCGCCGCCGAGGTCAGCCAGCGGATCGCCGAGGCGGTCTTTGCGGCCTTGGTGCAGGCTATCCCGGCCCGTGTCACTGCGGCACCGGCGGGGACGAGCGGTAACTTCTGCCTTGGCGGCTATGACCCGGCAACGGGGCAGAATTACGTGATGTATCAGATATCAGGCGGCGGTTACGGCGGAAATGCCGATCACGATGGGCTGTCGAACGGCTGCTCGACCATCGGCATTTCAAAGGCACCGCCGGTCGAGATCATGGAGCAGAAGTTTCCGGTTCTCTATCGCCGTTATGCCCTGCACGAAGGCAGCGGCGGCGCAGGGGCGCATCGGGGCGGTTTTGGCCTTGATTACGAGATCGAACTGCTGCGCGGCGAGGCGCAGGCGAGTTTCGTGATGGACCATGGCCTGACGGGTCCACTGGGTGCGCAGGGCGGCCTGAATGGCGCGCTCAACCGGGTAGAGGTGCGCCGCGGGGGCGAGGTTCACGTGCCGCCGCATCTGTCAAAGGCACAAGACATCTTGCTTTATCCCGGCGACAGCGTGCGGGTGCGCACACCGGGCGGCGGCGGTTATGGCGCACCAGGCGACCGCGACCCCGCCTTGGTGGCCGAAGATGTAAGGCTTGGCCGATACAGCGCCGAGGACGCAGGCAAATGGTGGAATTGGCAGGGTTAGAGCCGTTTTTGACCCGATTGCCAGACCGCCCGCAGACCAAAATCATCGCCAAGGTGAACGATGTCTGCCCGCGCACCCGGCGACAGCACACCCAGATCCTGTCGCCCGATCACCTGCGCGGGGATGTGGGTGGCCATCGCAAGCGCGCGCTCGGGCGCGATCCCGATCCTGCGCACCACATTGGCGATGGCCTGCGGCAGCGTCAGATCAGCCCCGGCCAAAGTGCCATCCGCAAGCGTCAGGCGCCCGTCGCGGCGCAGGATCTGCCGCCCGCCAAGCCGGAACTCCGTCTGATCGGTGCCCGCCGCCGCCATGCAATCCGACACCAGAAACAAGCCGTCCTGTCGGACCGACAGGGCAATCCGCAACATCGCAGGCGCGACATGGATCAGATCCGCGATCAGCCCGGCCGCGATGTCATGGGTCAGCACAGCGCCCACAAGACCGGGTTCGCGGTTGCCCATCTGGCTCATGGCGTTGAACAGATGCGTCGCACAGCAGGCGCCCGCGGCGATGGCGGCCGTTGCCTCCTCATGCGTGCAGTCGCTGTGGCCAAGGCTCACGATCACTCCGGCCTCGGTCAGGGCGCGGATCTGATCGGGGCGCACGGCGGCCGGGGCAAGCGTGACCATCAGCCGCGGCAGGCGCTGTGACGCCGCGATCAGAAGGTCAAGATCGACCTCCGTCATCTCTCGGATCAGCGCCGGGTCATGGGCGCCCTTGCGACGTTTGTCCAGATGCGGCCCCTCAAGATGCAGGCCAAGGCATCCCGGCGCATCTGCCGCGGCAATGGCGGCCTCGATCACCGCCTTGGTGGCCTGCGGCGTGTCCGTGATCAGGGTCGGCAACACGCCGGTGGTGCCAAGACGCAGATGGGCGGCACAGATGGCGCGCAACACGCCCGCGTCGCTTTGCCCATCCACCATCAAACCGCCGCCGCCGTTGACCTGAAGGTCGATCAACCCCGGCGCCAGAATGCCGCCGTGCACTGTGATGACGGCGGCCCGTTCCGGCACCGAAGCGGTCAGGCCGACCACATGAGGACCGTCGATGACCAGCACCGCGCCATCTTGCAGCGCGTGGCCGTCAAACACCCGTGCACCGACGAAAGCGGTCTGCATCACACCGTCTCCGTCACCTTGCGCAGATGCGGTGGCGTGTCGGGATCGAAACCGCGCCGGCGGGCAAGCTCCTCGACAAAGCGGTAGAAACTCGTCGCAAGGACCAAAGGTGCGACAAGCGGATGCAGACCCGGCACCGACGGCAGTTCGGTTCCACCCTTGACCGGCGCGCCCGTCAGAAACACGTCGGCGCCTTGTGCGGCCAAACGCTCTGCCGTTGCGATGACATGGGGCAAGGCCGCGTCGTCAACGCCCAAGGCAAGCACCGGGAACTGCGACTGCACGATGGCTGCGGGGCCGTGCAGAACCTCGGCCGCGGAATAGGATTCGGCATGAAGTCCACAGGTCTCCTTGAGTTTCAGCGCCGATTCATTGGCAATCGCAAATGCCGGACCGCGACCCAGAACATAAGCGGACCCGGCGCGTGCCAGGCGTGCGGCAAGCGGCGACCAATCAAGCCGCAGCGCCTGTTCCAGCGCATCGGGCAAATCGGCGATGGCTTGGCGCAGCGCGTCATCTTCTTGCCATTCGGCAACCAGCGCCAGCCCGGCCAGCACCGAAACGACAAAGGTCTTGGTCGCGGCCACGCTTTGTTCAACGCCAGCCCGCAGGCCAAGGCAATGGTTGGCGGCCAGCCCCATCGGGCTATTTTCGAAATTGGTGATCGCCACCGAAAGCGCGCCCCCTGCCCGTCCGGCGCGCATCATTTCCACGATGTCGGGGCTTTGGCCAGATTGTGAAATGCCAACACAGACCGCGCCCGCCAGCCGAAGCGGTCTGCCATAGATCGAGGCGACCGAGGGTCCGACAGAGGCCACAGGAATCCCGGCCAGAAGTTCGGCGGCATATTTCAGATAGGTCGCCGCGTGATCGGAGGAGCCGCGCGCCACCGTGACGATCAGACCGGGGTTCAGTCGCCGCATCGCTGCCGCGGCTTGGGCCACCTCGGGTCCGGTTTCCACAAGAAACCGGGCGACGGCACCCGGAATCTCGGCCACTTCACGCGCCATATGGGTTTGAGTCATCGTGTTGTCCTTTCCAAAGCGCCGCTCTGGGGCGACAAGGTAAGTTCCACAGCAAAATCATAGGCATCGCCGCGGTAGAGTGAGCGGGTGAATTCCACCACCCGGCCCGAGGGAAGATAACCGATCCGCTCGATGCGCAAGCCAGCGGCACCAACCGGCACGCCCAGCAGATCCGCATCGCGCGCGCCAAGATTTGCGGCCGAAATGCGCTGCACAGCCCGCACGGGCCGCAACCCGCGCTGTTCCAGCAGCGCGTAAAGACTGGCCTCCACACTCATCGGATCGGGCAAGGAAGCGGCCGACAGCGAGGCGCGCTCGATCGCAAGCGGCACATCATCGGACCGGCGCACCCGTTCAAGCCGGGCCACACGGTCGCCCAGTCCAAGGCCAAGCGCCATCACCTCCTCGGGCGAGGGCGTCGTGACCTGCCGCGACAACCAGACCGATTCCACCGACTTGCCCCGACGGGCCATGTCCTCGGTAAAGGATGTCAGCAGCGACAGTGCCTGTTCAAGCCGTTCGATCTTTGGCGCGACAAAGGTGCCAGAGCCACGGCGCTGCACCAACTGGCCGCTGGCCACAAGGGCCTGCACCGCCTTGCGCACGGTCACGCGCGACAATCCGGTCATGCTGGCCATGTCACGCTCTGCGGGCAGACTGTCGCCAGCCACGAGCCGACCGGAGCTTATTGCCTCGGCCAGCCGCTTTTGCAGTTGCAGATACAAAGGGCCAGACCCTGACTCGTCAAATCCGACAGGCGAGAAAATGGCGTCCATCACTCGGCCTCCTGCGCAAGAAGAAGGGCGCCGTCGAGTGCGGTGCCCTTGGCGGCGATCTGCGGGATATGCGGCAGGGCGGCGGCGTAAAGCGGCCCAAGCCCGCCGATGAAGGCCACGGGCAACGCAGCGGGCTGGGCAAGGGTCACAAGCGTGCTGTCCACCGTCGCCACAGCCTCGGCCCAAAGCTGCCGGGCTGCCGGATCCTCGCCCTGCGCGATCAGGGGCGACAGCCGGGCAAAATCGGCCGCGCGCGCGGTTTGGGCAAAGGTTACAACGCCAGAGGGGCCACCATGCTCGTCCAGCAAATGGCGCAACAGCGGCGTCATCGGTGCAAAGCCATCCTCGGCCCGCAGCGCAAGCGACAAGGCCGCGCGCCCAAGCCAGGCCCCGCTCGCCTCGTCGCCAAGCACCAGTCCCCAACCGCCATGGCAGCGCAACCGACCCGCCCGCTGCACCGCAAAGACAGATCCGGTTCCCATCGCCGCGACAATGCCGTCTTGCCCGCCCAGCGCACCCTTGGCGGCGGCCACCGCATCGGTTTCGATGCGCAGGTGCAAGAAGGGCAAGGCAAGGCGAAGCCTGCCCGTCGCCCCTGCGGCATTCGCCCCCGCAAGGCCAAGGCCGGCGCGCAACTGCGCCATATCCCTCGCGTCCGCGGCCGTGCCCAGCGCGACGGACAGGGCCTCTTGCGTGGCCGCAAGAATGCTCTGGCGGGCGCCGTCCGGATCAGAGGCAATGTTGGCAGGCCCGCCATAACCCCGCCCAAGAACCCGACCGCTGTGATCGGCAATCACAGCCCGGCACCCTGTGCCGCCTCCATCGACTCCCAGAAACAAGGTCATGCGAATCCCCTTTCGCATTGAAGATACCAAAACAATACCATTTGGAAAGAACCATCTTGTCTTGCGTGAAAATCATTGAAAAATGTGGATCACAAACTTCGTTCTTTACAATTGGTATTGTTTTGGCATTGTTTGTGAGGGCAAGTCGGGGGAGAGAATCAGGTGACAGGCCGCAGAACCGAAGATCGTCACATCTTGTCCGACGGGATACACGGCATCCCCGGCGCTGACGTCTTGGCGCGCATCCTCACCAGCCAGCACGCGGCCATCGCAGCGGTGGTTCCCGCTTTTCCACACATTCTTGTCGCCGCAGAAGCAGGGGCAGAGGCGCTGCGGCAGGGTGGCAAGATGGCTTATGCCGGGGCCGGATCATCGGGGCTCATGGCGCTGGCCGATTGTCTTGAACTGCCCGGAACCTTCGGCATCGCGCCCGATCGGGTGCCGATGCTGTTTGCAGGCGGCACGGCTGCGCTTTTGCACATGCAAGGTGGCGTGGAGGATGACCCCGCGCTTGCCATGGCCGATCTGGATCGTGCCGGGCTTGGGAAGGGAGATGTCATCCTGTGCCTCGCCGCTTCGGGGCGCACGCCTTACACCCTGACTGTCGCAAGGGAGGCAAAGGCCCGCGGGGCGCGCGTCATCGGGCTGGCGAATGCGCCGGGGACCGAACTGCTTGCCATCGCCGATATTCCGATCTTGCTGGACACGGGGCCCGAGATCGTGACGGGCTCTACCCGCATGGGTGCCGGAACCACGCAGAAGATTGCGCTGAACATGATATCGGTGCTGGTGGGCATCGGGCTTGGCCATGTGCATGACGGCTATATGGTCAACCTGACCGCCGACAACCTCAAGCTGATCGATCGCGCCGCGCGCATCGTGGCTTTGGTATCGGGTGCCGAGCTTCAGGCGGCGCAAGCCGCGCTCCGGCAGACTGGGGGCGCGGTGAAGCCTGCGATCCTTGTGGCCCAGGGCCTGAGTGTCGCACAAGCCGAAGCTGCGCTTGACCAAAGCCGGGGCCATCTGACCCCGGCCTTGCGGGCCAGCCAATAATCATCAACCGGGCAAAAAGCCCACCAACCGGGAGACGACCATGAGAAAGACCTATCTGACCGCCCTGTTGACCAGCACCCTGCTGGCCGGGCCGGCGCTGGCGCAGACCACGCTGACGATCGAAAGCTGGCGCAATGACGACCTGACCATCTGGCAGGACACCATCATCCCGGCCTTCAATGCGCAGCATCCAGACATCAACGTGGTTTTCGCGCCCTCGGCCCCGGCGGAATACAACGCCGCGCTGAATTCGAAGCTGGCCGCGGGGTCCGCGGGCGATCTGATCACCTGCCGCCCGTTCGACGCCTCGCTGGAGCTGTTCAATCAGGGCCATCTGGCCGATCTGACCGGGCTTGCCAGCATGGCAAATTTCTCGGACGTGGCGAAATCGGCCTGGCAGACGGATGACGGCAGCGCCACCTTCTGCGTGCCGATGGCAAGCGTGATCCACGGCTTCATCTACAACGCCGATGCCTTTGCGGAACTCGGCATCGCAGTGCCGACCACGAATGACGAATTCTATGCCGCGCTCGACAAGATCAAGGCGGATGGCACCTATATCCCGATGGCGATGGGCACCAACGACCAGTGGGAAGCCGCCACGATGGGCTACAACAACATCGGGCCGACCTATTGGAAGGGCGAAGAAGGCCGCAAGGCGCTCATCGCGGGCGAGCAGAAGCTGACCGATCCGCAATGGGTGGCCCCGTTCGAGCAGCTGGCGCGCTGGAAGGATTATCTGGGCGACGGGTTCGAGGCACAGACCTATCCCGACAGCCAGAACCTGTTCACCCTTGGCCGGGCCGCGATCTATCCGGCCGGTTCGTGGGAGATTTCGGGCTTCAACGCACAGGCCACGTTCAAGATGGGGGCCTTCCCGCCGCCGGTGCAGGCAGCGGGCGACACCTGCTATATCAGCGACCACACCGATATCGCGATCGGCATGAACGCAAAGTCACCGAATGCAGAAGCGGCGAAAGTGTTCCTGGAATGGGTGGGCAGCCCCGAGTTCGCAACGCTTTACGCCAATGCCCTGCCCGGCTTCTTCAGCCTGAACTCGACCCCGGTCGAGATGCAGGACCCGCTGGCGCAGGAGTTCGTGTCGTGGCGCGCCAAGTGCCAGCCGACGATCCGGTCAACCTATCAGATCCTGTCGCGGGGTACGCCGAACCTTGAAAACGAAACCTGGAACGCCTCCGCCAACGTGATCCGCGGGTCCGAGACGCCTGCCGATGCCGCCAAACGTCTACAGGACGGGCTGGCAAGCTGGTACGAGCCGCAAAAGCAGTAACGCAGAACAGTGCGGAGGGGTGATCTGCCCCTCTGCACCTTTTTTGGCACTCAGAACAATCGAACGGGGAGGGCGGGGCCATGAAAAGGCCTGTGCGGTGGCATATTGCCGTGTTTCTGGCGCCTGCGGTGCTGATCTACACCGCCATCATGATCGTGCCCTTGTTCGGCACCCTGAACCTTTCGCTGTTCAACACCGGGCCGGATGGGGTGGAATTTGTCGGGCTGGCGAATTTCGCGACGCTGTTCGGCGATCCGCGTTGGGCCGATGCCTTCTGGAACGCGCTGGGCAACAATGTGTGGTTCTTCATCGTGCACATGCTGGTGCAGAACCCGATCGGCATTGCGCTTGCGGCGATCCTGTCCAGCCCGCGCTTGCGAATGGCCGCGTTTTACCGGACCGCGATCTTCATCCCCACGATCCTGAGCTTCGTGATCGTCGGCTTCGTGTGGAAGCTGATCCTGTCGCCGATCTGGGGGATCGCGCCCGGGCTGTTGGACCTTGTCGGGCTGAAAAGCCTGTTTGCGCCCTGGCTCGGGCGCGAGGAATATGCGCTGACCACGCTGGCGCTGATCTCGGTCTGGCAGTTTGTGGGCATCCCGATGATGCTGATCTATGCGGCCCTGCTGTCGATCCCCGATGAGGTGCTGGAGGCGGCCGAGATGGATGGCATCACCGGCATGTCGGCCTTCTGGAAGATCAAGCTGCCGCTGATCCTGCCCAGCATCGGGATCATTTCCATCCTGACCTTTGTAGGCAATTTCAACGCCTTCGACCTGATCTATGTGGCGCAAGGCGCGCTTGCGGGGCCGGATTTCAGCACGGATATTCTGGGGACATTCCTTTACCGCACCTTCTTTGGCTTCCAGTTGCAACTGGGCGATCCCTACATGGGGTCGGCGATTGCGGGGGCGATGTTCGGCATCATCCTGCTGGGGGTGTGCGTCTATCTGTTTGGCATCCAGACCCGGCTGCGGAGGTATCAGTTCTGATGGCACAGGCACGCATCTCTTGGGGCCGCACGATTGCCGCCCATGCCATTCTGATCACCTGGACCGTGATCGCGCTGTTTCCGGTCTTTGTGACGGTGGTCAACAGCTTCAAATCGCGGCGGGCGATCTTTGCCGACCCGCTGGCCCTGCCCTGGCCCGAGCATTTCGATCTGGTGGGTTACACCACGGTGCTAAAGCAGGGCGATTTCTTCGGCTACTTCCAGAACAGCATGATCGTGACGGTGGTCAGCCTGTTTCTGGTCTTGCTGTTCGGGGCGATGGCGGCCTTCGCGCTGTCGGAATATCGGTTTCGCGGCGACATGCTGATGGGGCTGTATCTTGCGCTGGGGATCATGATCCCGATCCGGCTGGGCACCGTCGCCATTCTGGAAATCATGGTGGCAGGGGGCCTTGTCAACACGCTGACGGCGCTGATCCTCGTCTATACCGCGCAGGGCCTGCCGCTGGCGGTGTTCATCCTGTCGGAGTTCATGAAAACCGTGTCAGATGATCTGAAAAACGCCGGGCGGATCGACGGGCTGTCGGAATATGCGATTTTCTTCACGCTGGTCCTGCCGCTGGTGCGGCCCGCGATGGCGACGGTGGCGGTCTTTACCATGATCCCGATCTGGAACGACCTGTGGTTTCCGCTGATCCTTGCCCCGGCAGAAGAGGTCAAGACCATCACGCTGGGAAGTCAGGTGTTCATCGGACAATTCGTCACCAACTGGAACGCGGTGCTGGCGGCGCTCAGCCTCGCGATCCTGCCGGTGCTGGTTCTCTATCTCATCTTCTCGCGGCAATTGATCCGCGGCATCACGGCAGGGGCTGTCAAATGATTAGAACACTTGTTGCTGGTCTGGGGACCATGGGGCGAAGCCACGCTCTGGCCTATCACCGCAATCCGGCGTTTGATCTGGTCGGGCTGGTGAACCGCAGCACGCCGACCATGTCCCCAGAGCTGGCGGATTACACGATAACCCCCGATTACCATGAGGCCTTGGCGCGGCTGAAGCCTGATCTGGTCAACATCTCGACCTATTCCGACAGCCATGCCGACTATGCGGTGGCGGCGATGGAGGCGGGGGCGCATGTCTTTGTCGAAAAGCCGCTGGCGACCACGGTGGCCGATGCGCAGCGCGTGGTGGATTGCGCGACTGCCAACGGGCGCAAGCTGGTGGTGGGGTATATCCTGCGCCACCATCCCAGCTGGATGCGCCTGATCGCCGAAGCGCGCGCCCTTGGTGGGCCTTATGTGTTCCGGCTGAACCTGAACCAGCAATCCTCCGGCCCGACCTGGGAGGTGCACAAGACCCTGATGCAGACGACCAGCCCGATCGTGGATTGCGGCGTGCATTATGTGGATGTGATGTGCCAGATCACCG
Organism: Cypionkella sp.; assembly: GCA_025458525.1. Taxonomy (GTDB): domain Bacteria; phylum Pseudomonadota; class Alphaproteobacteria; order Rhodobacterales; family Rhodobacteraceae; genus Pseudotabrizicola. Next base: position 51,340 of record JALOSF010000006.1, read on the forward strand.
ACGCCCGCCCCGTCGAGGTGCGCGGCATGGGCCTGCGCCTGTCACACGAAATCGCGCCCGACATGTATAATTACGGCCATTTTCAGGTGCTGTTCGACGATGGCTCGCTTGGCTGGTATGAGGCGGGCTGGGGCCCGATGATGTCTGACACCGCGTTTTTCGTGAAGGATGTGGTGTCGCCGCGGGGGGCGGTGTCGATCCGCATGCCGGAGAATGCCAAGTCAGACGATCATGACACGCATACCAAGACCTCGGTCATCCGGGTGCATCGCAACGGCGCGCCGGACGAGGATCTGAGCATGGCAGACGAACCCGGCCATCAGGAATTGTGCGAGCGCGAGCAGGCCTTTGTCGCGCGCGCGATCGCCGAAGACCTGGATCTGTCCCGCCACATGCAGGACGCGGTTCAATCCCTGGCGATCTGTCTGGCTGCCGATGAATCCGTTCGCACCGGCCAACCCGTAAAACTGTGAGGACATGATGGGTGCGCTTGATCTGAAGTCCGTTACCAAATCCTTTGGCGCCACCGATGTGATCAAAGGCGTCAATCTGGAGGTCGCCGAGGGCGAATTCTGCGTCTTTGTCGGCCCATCGGGATGCGGCAAATCCACCTTGCTGCGCATCATCGCAGGGCTTGAAGACGCCTCGGGCGGTGACATCCTGCTGGATGGCAAGCGCGTGAATGACATCGCGCCCGCGAAACGCGAACTGGCGATGGTGTTCCAGTCCTATGCGCTTTATCCGCATCTGACCGTGCGCGACAATATGGGGCTTGCGCTCAAGCAGGCGGGGGTGCCCAAGGACAAGATCAAGGCTTCGACCGACCGGGCAGCGCAGATGCTAAGCCTTGAAAAGCTGCTGGATCGTCGTCCGGCAGAGCTTTCGGGTGGGCAACGGCAAAGGGTGGCCATCGGACGGGCCATCGTGCGCAGGCCAAAACTGTTCCTGTTCGACGAACCGCTGTCCAATCTGGACGCGGCGCTGCGGGTTGCCACCCGGATCGAGATTGCCCGCCTGCACCGCGAGCTTGGCGCCACGATGATCTATGTCACCCACGATCAGGTCGAGGCGATGACCCTGGCCGACAAGATCGTGGTGCTGCGCGACGGGCGGGTGGAACAGGTCGGCAGTCCGATGCATTTGTATAACGACCCCGACAACACATTTGTGGCTGGGTTCATCGGTAGCCCGCAGATGAATTTCCTGAAATCGGCGGCCTTGGGATTGCCGGGGGAAACAACCGGCATCCGCCCAGAACATTTGTTCATAAAGGCGTCGGGCGCCATTGCGGGGACTGTCAGCCATGTTGAAAAACTGGGCGGTGAAACGCTGGTTTATATACGAACAGAACCCCATGGTTTGCTGACCGTGCGCCTGTTTGGCGAACACAGCTATCAGGTCGATAGCGCTGTCGGATTGGATATTGACGCGGCACGGGCGTTCCACTTTGACGCGGCCGGAAAAAGGCTGCGCTAAACCAAGACGCGATCAAAATCCCTGCCATAAGATGTATTTCTAGAATTTACTGACCCACAGGTTGTAAAAGACCGCGCCCTTGGCTGTGTCGTCTATAATCTGTCTAGAAATAACGTCTGATTGGATGTATGTCACAGGGTAATGCACCCCAAATTGGGGGCAATAAACACAAAGGGCCACAAGGCCCTGATTTTGAGGCGGAGTAGTAAAATGGTATCGGCGATTAATTTCGCCGTCCGCGATTCTGCGGGCGGCCGTCAGCTTGGATCCGTGGCTGGCGAAGGACAAGGCAATTTCATTCAGGTCGGATCGGGTGACAGCATTTCGCTGAATATTTCTCCGTCCAGCATCGTCGCCTACGAACAACAGGGACGAGATCTTGTTATCAAACTTGCCGACGGGCGCGTGATTGTTCTGGCAGGCTTTTACGATGCGGCAGGCGGTGCAAGCCATCTTTACCTGAGCGAGAGCGACCAGATCACCGAAGTGATCCTGTCGGGCGACGGCAGCGGCGTGCTGATGGCCAGCTATGGTCCCGCGCAGCCGATGGAGAAGTGGAGCCCGCTGGACGATCTGCGCTTCTCTGAAGCGGATATGACCACGGACAGTTCCACGATCACCGACGAACCGGCCGGAATGGGCCTCTTTGCCCCCGCCATGATCGGTGGCCTTGGTGGCGCCGGTCTTGTCGGCGCCGGATTGATCGGCGTTGGCCTTGTGGGCGGCGGCGGTGGTGGTGGTGGTGGCGGCGGCGGCACCGACACCACGCCCGGCGGCGGCGGCACGGACACGACACCCGGCGGCGGTGGCACGGACACCACGCCCGGCGGCGGCGGAACGGATACCACGCCCGGTGGCGGCGGAACGGACACCACACCCGGTGGCGGCGGAACGGACACCACACCCGGT
>JALOSF010000065.1 GCA_025458525.1 Cypionkella sp.
CAGAAGGGCGAGAAAGAGGCGCGTCAGGCCAAGAAGGAAATGGTCGAGGCGAACCTGCGTCTGGTGATCTCGATTGCCAAGAAATACACCAACCGCGGCTTGCAATTCCTTGATCTTATTCAGGAAGGCAACATCGGCCTGATGAAGGCGGTGGACAAGTTCGAATACCGACGCGGCTACAAGTTCTCGACCTATGCGACGTGGTGGATCCGCCAGGCGATCACCCGCTCGATTGCCGATCAGGCCCGCACGATCCGTATTCCGGTCCACATGATCGAGACGATCAACAAGCTGGTGCGGACGGGGCGCCAGATGCTGCACGAAATCGGCCGCGAACCGACGCCCGAGGAACTGGCCGAGAAACTCCAGATGCCGCTGGAAAAGGTCCGCAAGGTGATGAAGATCGCCAAGGAACCGATTTCGCTGGAAACCCCCATCGGCGACGAGGAAGACAGCCAGCTTGGCGACTTCATCGAGGACAAGAACGCGATCCTGCCGCTGGACAGCGCCATTCAGGAAAACCTGAAGGAAACCACCACTCGCGTTCTGGCCTCGCTGACGCCGCGCGAGGAGCGGGTTCTGCGGATGCGCTTTGGCATCGGCATGAACACCGACCACACGCTGGAAGAAGTCGGCCAGCAGTTCAGCGTGACGCGCGAACGCATCCGCCAGATCGAGGCGAAAGCCTTGCGCAAGCTGAAACACCCCAGCCGGAGCCGGAAGCTGCGGAGTTTCCTTGATCAGTAAGATACGGAAAGGGCGGGGGTTTCCCGCCCTTTGAACAGTTGGCTGGCGGGGCGCCCGGGGATGCGCGGCGCAAGACTGCCGCCGCACAGATCACACCGGAGCCGACCCATGCCCTCTTTCCTGTCTCGCCTCTTTGGAAAATCCGACGCCTCACAGGCCGCTCAGGCCGCCGAGGCGGTGCTGCACAACGATTTTCGCATCTTCCCCGAGCCCATTCAGGAGGGCAGCGTCTATCGCATCGCGGCCCGCATCGAAAAAACGGTTGGCGAGGAGGTGAAAACCCACCAGCTGATCCGCGCCGATACCCGCAACAGCCGCGACGAGGCGGTGGAGGCCTCGGTCGCCAAAGCCAAACAGGCCATAGACCAACTGGGCGACACGCTGTTTCGCTAAGCCCCTGAGTCCGCGCCGCCACACCCCGCCCCCCAGATGCTGCGTGCCGCAGTTCGCCCTAGCCTAGATCGCCGATCTGCCCCTATAGTCGGTGGATGTATACCCGGGGCAACACCGGGATCAGAGGCAGGCACATCAACGAACAGCAAGGAGGGGGCCCATGCGCTGCCCATTCTGCGGCAATATCGACACTCAGGTGAAGGATTCCCGCCCCGCCGAGGACCATGTCGCCATCCGTCGGCGCCGGTTCTGCCCGGCCTGCGGCGGGCGCTTCACCACCTATGAACGCGTGCAGTTGCGTGACCTCGTGGTGATCAAATCCAGCGGCAAGCGCGAAGATTTCGACCGTGACAAGTTGGAACGCGCGATCCGCATCTCGATGCAGAAGCGACCGATCGATCCCGAACGCATCGACCAGATGATTTCCGGCATCGTGCGGCGGCTGGAATCGATCGGCGACACCGACATTCCGTCGCGCACCATAGGCGACATCGTGATGGAAAGCCTGGCGCGGATCGACACGGTGGCCTATGTGCGCTTTGCCAGCGTTTACAAGAACTTCCAGGCGGCAGACGACTTTGACAAGTTCGTAAGCGAACTGCGCCCCGGCGAAAAAGCCGAAGAGTGAGCCGAACCGACGAAGACCACATGGCCCATGCCCTCGCGCTTGCTGCGCGGGGGCTTGGTCGCACATGGCCCAACCCTGCGGTCGGCTGCGTGATCGTCAAGGGCGACCGCATCCTTGGCCGTGGCTGGACCCAGCCGGGCGGCAGGCCGCATGCCGAACGCCGCGCGCTCGATCAGGCGGGGGAGGCACGGGGGGCCACGGCCTATGTCACGCTGGAGCCTTGCGCCCATCACGGCAAGACGCCGCCCTGCACCGAGGCGCTGGTGGCCGCCGGGGTCAGCCGCGTGGTGACGGCCCTGACCGACCCCGACCCCCGCGTGTCAGGCAAAGGTCATGCGATGCTGCGCGCCGCGGGGATCGATGTCACCGAAAACGTGCTGGCCGTGCAAGCCGCCGAGCTGAACGCAGGTTTTCTGAAACGGGTGACGCAAGGCCTGCCCTTTGTCACGCTGAAGCTCGCCACCACCCTCGACGGGCGCATCGCCACCGCCAGCGGCGAGTCGCGCTGGATCACCGGGCCACAGGCGCGCCGCACCGTCCACGCGCTGCGCCTGACCCATGATGCGGTGATGGTCGGTTCCGGCACGGCTCTGGCCGATGATCCGGACCTGACGGCGCGCGATATGGGCGCCACGCATCAACCCGTGCGGATCCTTCTGGACCGCGCCCTGCGCCACAGCCCGGCCAGCCGCCTTGGCGCCAGTGCTGCGCAATCGCCGGTCTGGGTCATTCATTCGGCCGATGCGCCCGCTGCGGCGCAAGCCGCCTGGTCGGCCGCCGGGGCGCGGCTGATCCCCTGCCCCGCCCCCGCGGGTCAGCTTGACCTGACCGCCGCGCTGCGCCTGCTGGCCGGTGAAGGCCTGACCCGCATCCTGAGCGAGGGGGGCGGCACCATCGCCGCCAGCCTGATCCGCGCCCGGCTGGTGGATGAGGTGATCCAGATCACCGCCGGAAAGCTGATCGGCGCCGAGGGCACCGCTGCCCTTGGCCCGCTTGGGCTCGACCGCCTTGCCGATGCGCCGCGATTTGATCTGCGCGCCCAGCATCGCCTTGGGGCAGACATGCTCAGCCGGTGGTCGCTGGGCTAAGGTCTTGCCGCGTTTGAAAACACGCGCAGGCGGCATGCATCCACACCGGGCAAAGGGCCGCTAGGCCTCGAACAGATCGCCCTGCCCCGGCTGTCGCGGGGCCTCCAGCCCCAGATGGCGCCAGGCCTTGGCCCCCAGCATCCGCCCGCGCGGCGTGCGCAGGATCAGGCCTTGCTGCAACAGATAGGGCTCGATCACCTCCTCGATGGCATCGCGCGGCTCGCTCAGGGCCGCGGCGATGGTTTCCACCCCCACCGGGCCGCCGCCGTAATTCTCGGCCAGCAGCACCAGATAGCGCCGGTCCGCCCCATCCAGACCAAGGTTATCGACCCCAAGCCGGGTCAGCGCCCGGTCGGCAAGCGCGCGGCTGATCCGCCCGCCAGCCTCGACCATGGCGAAGTCCACCACCCGGCGCAGCAACCGCCCCGCGATCCGCGGGGTGCCGCGCGCGCGCCGGGCGATCTCGCGGCAGCCGTCGGCCTCCGCCTGAACGCCCAGCAGCCGCGCGCCGCGGGTGACGATCTCGTGCAACTCGTCCTCGGTGTAAAATTCCAGCCGGGTCGGAATGCCGAAACGGTCGCGCAGCGGTGTCGTCAAAAGGCCAAGCCGGGTGGTTGCGCCCACCAGCGTGAAGGGTTGCAGATCGATGCGCACGGTGCGGGCCGCAGGCCCCTCGCCGATCACCAGATCCAGTGCGAAATCCTCCAGCGCCGGATAAAGCACCTCCTCGACCACGGGGCTAAGCCGATGGATCTCGTCGATGAACAGCACATCGCGCGGTTCCAGATTGGTCAGGATCGCCGCAAGATCCCCCGGCTTTGCCAGCACCGGGCCCGAGGTCATGCGAAACCCCACCCCCAATTCGCGCGCCATGATCTGCGCCAGCGTGGTCTTGCCAAGGCCGGGCGGGCCATGAAACAGCGTGTGATCCATCGCCTCGCCGCGCATCCGGGCCGCCTCGATGAACACCCGCAGGTTGGCCCGCGCCTCGTGCTGGCCGATGAATTCGTCAAGCCCTTGCGGGCGCAAGGCGCGGTCGGTGTCTTCGGGCAGCCGTTCGGGGCGCAAGGTGGGGTCTGGGTCCAGCATGGCGGAACAATCCCCGAACGCGGGCGCTTTGGCAAGCGGTCAGATCACATCCAGGGGCCGGACTTTGGCGCCGACCGCCCCCCCGCGCGCGGCACCGATGACCGGCCGAGCGGTGCGCGCGGGCTGACGCGCATCGCTTCCAGCGCGGCGATACGGTTGGCGGTGTTGGGATGGGTGGAAAACAGCTTGTCATGCGCATGGGCATGCAGCGGGTTGATGATGAACATATGGGCAATGGCGGGATTGCGCTCTGCCGCGTTGTTGTCGATGCCCTTGGCAAAAGCCTCGATCTTGCGCAGCGCATTGGCAAGCCAGATCGGCTCGCCACAAATCTCGGCCCCCACCCGGTCGGCTTCATACTCGCGCGAGCGTGAGATGGCCATCTGCACAAGGGCCGCCGCCAGGGGCGCAAGGATCATCAGCGCAAGCGTGCCGATCATCCCGCCCGGCCGCTCACGGTCGCCGCCAAAGAACAGCGCGAAATTGGCCAGCATCGAAATCGCCCCGGCAAATGTCGCGGTCAGCGTCATGATCAGGGTGTCGCGGTTGCGGATATGGGCCAGTTCATGCGCCATCACCGCCGCCACCTCCTCCTCGGTCAGGCGCCGCAACAGGCCGGTGGTCGCCGCCACCGCCGCATGGTCGGGGTCGCGGCCGGTGGCAAAGGCGTTGGGCTGGTCGGTGTCGATCACATAGACCTTGGGGCGCGGCATCCCCGCCCCATCGGCCAGCCGATGCACCATCCGCACCAATCCCGGCGCGCTCGCCTCGTCCACCGCCTTGGCGCCGGTCATCGACAGGACCGCCTTGTCGGAATTCCAATAGGCAAGGAAATTCATCGCGCCCGCGATCACCAGCGCGATCACCGCACCGCTGCTGCCCCCCAGCAGCGCGCCAAGCCCCATGAACAGCGCCGTCAGCGCCGCCATCAACATGAAAGTCTTTACATAGCCGCTCATGTCCAAGCCTCCTGCCGCGCTGATATGGGGTCATGGCGGCCTTGCGAAAAGACCCCGGCCTGTCACAAAGGGTGCGGCCCGCCCGTTATCGTGGCGCCAGCAGCCGAAGCGCCTTGCGGATCAGCGTGGCGGTATCTGCATCGGGGTCTTCGCCCGAAATCGTCGCCACCGCCTGCGCCGCATCGCCCTGCCCATAGCCGAGGTTCAACAAGGCCGACAGCGCATCGGCGGTAAAGGCCGCGCGCCGGACGGGGGCTTCGTCCACCTTGGCCGCCGTCTTGGCGGGGGGGCGCCGGGCCGGGTCCGGCTCGATCACGCTGTCGTCCACCTCGGCCCGCGCCGACAGGCTGACGCCCGCCGCCATCACCGCCGGCGCCTTGGCCTTCAGCTCCAGAATGACGCGCTGCGCCAGCTTTGGCCCGACGCCCGGCGCCGATTGCACCGCCCGCGCATCGCCCAGCGTGATGGCCCGCGCCACCCCTTCGGCGCCCAGCGTGCCAAGGATCGACATCGCGGCCTTGGCCCCGACGCCTTGCACCGTGACCAGCAGCCGGTGCCATTCCTTTTCCAGCATGGTGGGAAAGCCGAACAGTTGCAGCAAATCCTCGCGCACCACCAGTTCGGTATAAAGCGACACAGGCTCGCCCAGCAGCGGCAGGCTGGCCATGGTGCGGTCCGAGACATGCACGATGTAGCCGACGCCGCGCACATCGATCAGCACCTCGCCCGCGCCGCGCCAATCCAGCCGCCCGGTGATCTTGCCGATCATCCTGCGGCCCTTTTCAACGCGGCCTGCAAACGGCCCGAGGATTGCAGATGATGCGCATGGCAAATCGCAATCGCCAAGGCATCCGCCGCATCGGCCCCGGCGATCTGTGCCCCCGGCAGATGCAGGCGCACCATATGGTCAACTTGCGTCTTGGCGGCATGGCCCACGCCCACCACGCATTTCTTCACCGCATTGGGCGCATATTCCCCGACGGTCAGCCCGAATTGCGCGGGAACCAGCAAGGCAATGCCGCGCGCCTGCCCCAGTTTCAACGTGGCCACGGCATCCTTGTTGACAAAGGTATGTTCCACCGCCGCCTCTTGCGGTTGCCAAAGGCGCAGCACCTCGGTCAACTGGCTGTGCAGGCTGCGCAGGCGTTCGGCAAGCGCGCCTTCGGCACCGTCAGAATGACAGATCCCGTTGGCGACATGGGTGATGCGCGCGCCCGCCACATCGATCACCCCCCATCCAAGGTTTCGCAACCCCGGATCAATTCCAAGAACCCGCATCACCGCCCTCTTTTTTCTTGGCGCAAGGCTAGCACGAAAGGGGAACAAACTCCAAGCCCCTTCCGGGGATCGCCCCAAGGTTGCCAAACCTTCACGCGGCTGTTACGCAGGTGCAGCAACACCGACCACTTGCAGGTCAGACGCGACGCAACCGTCGCCTCGGCTGTCAGATCGTAAGGATTCTGGCAAAATTAGGGCATTTCCCCATGCAAATCCTGCATGGCTGACATGCTTTGCCACCCGCTTGTTTTGCACATGCAGCATTGTTATCTGGCATCACGAAGGCAAACACGCCTTCTTTGTATGCAGTTTAAAAAGGATAACCGCCATGGCCGCCACTGAGACGTCCCGCACGGCGCCGTTCGGCGCCATCTCGATTTTCCGCGCCGTTCAAGGCATCAGCGGCATGATCGCCGCGTTCAACGCCTGGAACGATGCCCGCGTCACCCGCAAGGCGCTGTCCAAACTTTCGGACCGCGAGCTTGATGATATCGGCCTGTGCCGGGGTGACATCGAGACGATGACCCGCTGATCCAGAAGGATCGTTCAGTCGCCAGAGGCCGCCGAGCACCGCTCTGGCGGCCTTCTTGTTGGCGGTGGTCTGAAAATCTTACCCGTCCAGCCGCCCGAACAGGGCGATCTGACGCGCCAGCGCCACGGTGACGGGATCGGCCTGCATCAGCCAGCCGCCGACCTTGTCCACCCCATCGCCCGCGCGAAGCCCGGCCACGCGGGCCTCGTATGCCTCGGTGCCAAGCTGGAACAGGAAGATCGCCTTCAGCACGGTGCCGAACACGAGGGCCAGAACAAGCGGGCGCAAAACCGGAACGGAGGGGCGGCGGCGATAACGCGGGTCGTTGCGGGTATAGAAAGAGCGCCCCAAGGTGCCGGCAGCTTCGAACCCCTGCCCTTTGTCGCGCGCCTTTTGGATGCGGGCAATTCTTGTATTGAACTCTGCGATGCTCGGGTCAGACATGACCAGTTCTCCACACTCTTACGCCCCACGCAGCAAAGCTAGGGCAGAAATGTGGCGCCAATGGGGCAATGACGGCAGCAAACTGGCGACAATACCGAAGGTTTGTCTCAGATCCGCCGCATAACCAAGGTTGACCATTCGCCGATATCCTCGCGCCCGGCGGACTCGAACCCGGCGTCGCGATAGGCGGTTGTCACCCCATCCGCCTGCACCACCAGCAGCCCCGACAGGATGCAAAGCCCGCCAGTTCGCACATGTGCCGCCATGGGCGGGGCCAGTTCGATCAGCGGACCCTTGAGGATATTGGCGAACACCAGATCAAACGGGGCGGCTTCGGCCAGATGCGGATGGGCAAAGCCCGCCGCCTCCATGCACTCGATCCGGCCTTCCAGCCCGTTGATCGCCACATTGGCGCGCGCCACATCGACGGCCACCTGATCGATATCGCTGGCCAGCACCCGCGCCTGCGGCAGGACGGCCGCGGCGGCCATGGCCAGAACGGCGGTGCCACAGCCGATATCGGCCACCCGCGCCGGGCGCAGACCTTCGCTGAACAGCCGGTCAAAGGCGCGCAAGCAGCCCAGCGTCGTGCCATGATGGCCGGTGCCAAAGGCCACCGTCGCCTCGATCTGAAGCGCCACGCGGTCGGGGCCAAGATCTGCCGCCCGCTCTGCGTCATGGCTGCCAAAGACAAAGAACCGCCCGGCATCGACCGGGGCCAGTTCGCGCCGCACCTTGGCCACCCAGTCGATTTCGGGCAGTTCGGACACCACGAAAGGCTTGGCCCCATGCGCCGCCGCCAGCGCATCCAGCATCGCGGCATCGGGGCCGTCGAGGAAATACGACCCCACTTCCCACAGGCCCGAGTCGTCCTCGATCTCGAATGCCCCCACACCATAGGGCGGCGGCTCCATCGCCTCGATCGCCTCGGCCAGCGCCTTGGCCGCAGCCTCGCCCGGCAAGGTGGTCAGCGCGGTAAAGGTGCGCTGGCTGTGTTCGGTCACGCTGAACGGGGTGGCGCCAAAGGCTTCGGCCAGCACATCCAGCAGGGCGCCATTCGGCTCCTTGGCAAAAAGCGCAACCACCCGCGCCAGACCGGGCGTTTCCACCTCGTCGTAAATCTCGACCTCAAGCGGTTCCGGCTGCATCCGCTCCAGCGCCTGCGCAAGGGCTTCGGCAGCATCGTCACCGGCAAGGGTGGTCAGGGCGGTGTAGGTTGGCATGGCGGACCCTCAAGGATATGCATGCAGGCCCTAGCCGCCGCCGCCCGCCCCGTCAAGGGAAGCCGCGCCTCAGGCGGCACGGCCGCGCAGCACGCGCCATGCGACACCCAGCAGGCGGCGCGGGCCAAGATCGGCATAATCCATCTCGCCCGCCAGCAAGGCCATATAGCGGCGCTGAAAATGGTCGGACCGCGCCAGAACGCGCAACAGCCGCGGTTGCAGCATCGGGTGATAGACCAGTCGCGCCAGCAGCCGCGCTCGGCGCAATTCCTGCCGCACCGGCTCCAGCCGCCGCTGATAAAGCGGCAACGCCCGCCCCGGCTGGCCGATCGCCAAGGCCTCGACCGCGGCTTCGGCGGCGCGCTGCCCCGACAGGATCGCCCAGGCGATGCCCTCGCCGGTGATCGGATCGACAAGCCCGGCCGCATCCCCGGCCAGCAGCACCGCCCCCCGCCCGGGCACGGCCCTGGACGCGCCCGAAGGCAGATGATGGCCCTTGATCCGCACCGAGGCGGGGTCGATGCCGCGCGCCCGCAACCAGAGCTCGAACCGGGCGCGCATGTCCTTTTCATCGACCGACAGGCCGCCAATGCCCAGCGTGCGCCCCTGTGCCTTTGGAAAATCCCAGCCATAGCCATAGGGCAGCGCGGTCATGTCCAGTTCGGTATCCGGCCCCGGCCGCCCCGGCAGCTCGACCTCCAGCGCAAAGCCAAGCGTCGCGGGGTCTTGCGCGCGCCCAAAGAGCCGCCGCGCCACCTGCGAATGCACCCCATCGGCACCGATGACCACCGGCGCAGACAGGGCCCGGCCATCGGCCAGCGTCACATGGCCGGCCTCGGGATCGCAGACCGCCAGCCGCTGGCCGCAGAAATCCTCGGCCCCTGCGGCGATGGCCTTGGCGCGCAGCGCCGCGTCAAAGGCGGAGCGCATGGTCATCTGGATCGCAGGCGCCGGGGCAAGACGCGCAAGGGTGGCAGGCCCTGAGGCAAAGCGCACCGACCGGCTGGTGTGGAACAGATCCTGCGGCAAGGGGCCGAACACGGCTTGGGCATAGCGGCACGCGCGCCCGGTGACACCGCCGCCACACAGCTTGTCGCGGGGGAAAACCGCCTTGTCGATCAGCGCGACGCGCAAGCCAGCCTGTGCCGCCGTGATCGCCGCGGCAGAGCCCGCAGGCCCTGCCCCGATCACCAGCAGATCATGGCTGGCCCCCGCCAAGATCAGACAGAGACGCCGGTGCCGATCGGGCAGGTCACGCCCGTGCCGCCAATCCCGCAATAGCCGTTGGGGTTCTTTTCCAGATATTGCTGGTGATACTCCTCGGCAAAGTAAAAGGTCGGCGCGGGCAGAATCTCGGTCGTGATCGCCCCCCTGCTGGCCCGTGACAAGGCCGCCTGATAGACGGCCTTGCTTGCCTCGGCCGCCCGGGCCTGGGCATCGGTATAGGTGTAGATCCCCGACCGATAGGTCGAGCCGATGTCGTTGCCCTGCCGCATCCCCTGCGTCGGATCATGGTTTTCCCAGAACAGTTTCAGCAACTGGTCATAGGACACCACCTTGGGGTCATAGATCACGCGCACCACCTCGTTATGGCCGGTCAGCTGGGTGCAGGTTTCCTTGTAGGTCGGGTTCGGCGTGTAGCCGCCGGCATAGCCCACCATGGTCAGCCAGACGCCGGGCACCTGCCAGAACTTGCGCTCCCCCCCCCAGAAGCAGCCCATGCCGAACATCGCCTCCTCCATGCCCTCGGGGACAGGCGATTTCAGCGGCAGGCCAGAGATGAAATGCACCTCGGCCGTGGGGATAGGATCGGGGCGCCCCGGCAGGGCATCCTTCGGGTCAACCATCTGCGATTTGGCGCGGTTCATGAAGAACATCTCGAAATCCTCCTGATGTCAGGACTGATATATAGGAGGCCGCCGCCCCGCTGCCAGCTATTCGGCAGGCTGGGCAAGGCCACGGGCGAAGATCGTCTCATATCCGGGTTCGGGGTGGCGCGGGATCAGCAGCACCAGAAGCAGCGCAACCAGCGCGATGCCCGCCCCCAGCAGAAACACATAATCGGGCGATGTGGCCCAAAGATACCCCATCCCCGCAGGCAGGAACACCGCCGCGATGTGATTGATGGTAAAGGACACCGCCGCCGTGGGGGCAATGTCGGCGGGATCGGCGATCTTCTGGAAATAGGTGCGCAAGGCAAAGGACAGCGCAAAGAACATCTGATCGGCGATGTAAAGCGCGCCCGCGATCACGATGCCCCAGCCAAACCAGTAAATCCCGCCATAGAACAGGAACACCAGCGTCAGCCCGATGTATTCAAACGCCATGACCGACCGTTCGCCAAAGCGGCCAAGGGCCCGGCCCATCGCGGGGGCGGCCACCATTTGCAGCACGTAGTTCACAAGCAAGAGCGCCGTCATCTCGGACACTTTCATGCCAAAGCGTTCGACCATCATGAAACCGGCAAAGACCACAAAGATCTGCCGCCGCGATCCGGCCATGAATTGCAGCGCATAAAACAGCCAATAGCGACGGCGCAGCACGATGCGGTTGCGCTGTTTCACCGGGTTCACGAATTGCGGATAGGCCAGCGCGGCAAACAGCGTCAGCGCGATGGTGGCCCCGCCCGCCGCCATGTAAACCGTGTCATAGCTGAGGCTGAGCCGATCCCATAACGCAACCAGCAGCCCATAAGACACCAGCGACGCGCCCGACCCCACGGCCACGATCCGGCCCAGAACCTGCGGCGCGCGGCCCTTTTCAACCCATTGCAATTGCAACGACTGGTTCACCGTCTCGAAATAGTGAAACCCGATGGACGACAGCAGCGTCACGATCAACAGCCCGCCAAAGCTGGGAAACCAGGCCGTGACCACGGTGGCCAGCCCCAGCAGCAGCAGACTGCACAGCGCCAGCACCTGTTCGCGCATCACCAGCAGGATGGCGATCACCAGCACCGCCAGCAGCCCCGGAATTTCGCGCACCGTATGCAGCCAGCCGATTTCGACGCCGGTAAACCCCGCAACCTCGATCACGAAGTTGTTCAGAACCGCCGACCATGTGGCAAAGGCCAGCGGCATCGCGGCCGCCATCACATAAAGCAGCGTTTCCGGCCTGCGCCACAGCGGCAGACGATGGGCATCATCAAGGGACATGCGCTCGAACATGGCCCAGTCCTACACCTTGGCGACAGGCCGGGCCAGCACAGGATTGTCACCGATACAGCACGGGCGCTTGCACAAGCCCGGCCGCGGGCCTAGGCAAGTCCGGCAAGGGTGGAGACGGGCATGAGCCTTGGTGTGTTTCTGGCGGTGCTTGGCGCGGCCTTTCTGCATGCCCTCTGGAACGCGCTGATCAAGCTGGGCACGTCCAAGGTGGGCACCATGGTGATCCTGTCGGTGGTCGAAGTGCCCATCGGTCTGATCGTGGTGGCCGTGTCGCCGCCGATCGATCCCGCGGCGATCCCTTGGGTGATTGCGGCGGGCTGCACCCATTTCGCCTACAAGTTCTTTCTGACCTATGCCTATGACCGCGGCGATCTGAGCCGGGTCTATCCCATCGCGCGGGGGGCTGCGCCGATGGTGGTCGCGCTGGTTGGTGCGGTCGCGCTGTCCGATGCGGTCAGTGCCAAGCAATACGCGGCCATCCTGGTGCTGGGCCTTGGCATCCTGATGATGGCGCGCGGCGTGTTTTCCAGCGGCGAGGACCGGCGGTTGTTGCCCTTTGCGCTTGGCTCGGCGGCGGCCACGGCGACCTATACGCTGATCGACGGGATGGGGGCTCGGGTGTCCGGCGCGCCGGCGGCCTATGTCGCCTGGGTGTTCGTGGCCGACGGCCTGATCTTCACGCTTGGCATGCTGGCCTTGCGCGGCTGGTCGGTGCTGCCGCGCGATGCCCGCGCCTGGGGGCTTGGCTCGGTTGCCTCGCTGGCGAGTTACGGGGCCTATGCGGTGTCGATCTGGGCCATGACCCTTGCGCCCATCGCCGTGGTGGCGGCCTTGCGCGAAACATCGATCCTGTTTGCGGTGCTGATCGGCTGGCTGGCCTTTGGCGAACGGATGGACAAGGGCAAAGCCATCGCAGCGATCGTGATCGTGGCAGGCGTTCTGATGATGCGGCTTTAGCGCTGGCCGGGCCGTTCGGGGATGATCTGCTGCGCGATCCCCGCGAAGGTCAGGTAAAGCGAGGTCAGGATCAGGCCCCAATGCGCCCAGGACGCCTCGTGAAATTCCACCACCGCGGCCCAGGCCGCAAACAGAACCCACAAGAGCGACACCGGCAAGGACACCGCGCGCCAGCGTTTGGTGCGGGTCGGGTGGATGAACTTGAGGTTGGTGAACATCGCAATCGTCAAGGCGATCACGATGGCAAGGATCAACCCCTTGGACGGGGCGACCGCAAACAGCACCAGCACGACCATGTTCCAGCAGGCCGGAAATCCTGCAAAGGATTTATCCTTTGTTTTCATCCGCGTATCGGCGAAATAGATCACCGATCCATAGACGATGACAATGATCGCGATCCACCCCGTCCAGCCCGGCAAAAGCCCTGATTTGAACAGCGCATAGGCCGGGATGAACACATAGGTCAGGAAATCGACGATCAGGTCCATCAGGACCCCGTCATAGTTCGGCCAGTTCTTGTCCACCTCATAGCGCCGGGCCAGCGGGCCATCGATGCCATCGACCAGCAGCGCCAGCACAAGCCATAAAAACATCAGGCTCCAGTTCTCCTCGACCGCGGCCAGCATGGCAAACATCGAAAGAACCGCGCCCGAGGCGGTGAGCAGGTGAACGGAGAGTGCTTTGAGACGAAGATCCATCGGGTTTTGATGGCGCAATCTTGCGATCAGTGCAACCGCCCAGCGGCGGTCTGCCCAAAGTTCAGGCACAGCTTGCGCCAGTTTCAGGCCCTTGGGTGGGCGTTTTCATAAACTTCCATCAACCGCGCCGCATCGACGGCCGTGTAAACCTGTGTGGTTGACAGCGACGCATGGCCCAGAAGTTCCTGAATCGCGCGCAGATCGCCCCCGGCGTTCAGCAGATGCGTGGCAAAGCTGTGGCGCATCGCATGCGGGGTTGCGGTGGCAGGCAGGCCAAGCTGCATCCGCGCCCGTTCCATCACCGCCGAGATCAGCCGGGCATTGAGGGCCCCTCCACGGGCGCCGCGAAACAGCGGCCCATCCGCCGCAAGATCGAAGGGACAAAGCCGCGCATATTCGGCCACCGCCGCGCGCGCGACCGGCAGCACCGGCACCAGCCGCGTCTTGTCGCCCTTGCCGGTGATGCGCAGCACCTCGGGCAGCGGATGGTGCGCCCCGGTCAGGCCAAGCGCCTCAGAGATCCGCAACCCGCAGCCATAAAGCAGCGTCACCACCGCCCGGTCGCGCGCCGAAATCCAGTCCTCGCGGCCCTGATCGGCCACCGTCTCGATCATGTCCTGCGCGGCCTCAACCGACAGGGGGCGCGGCAGCTTGCGCTTGAAACGCGGCGCGCGGGCGGACAAGACGGTGGTGGCATCGAGGCCGGCGCGGTCGGCCACCCATGCGGTGAAGTTCTTGACCGATGACAGGGCGCGGGCCAGCGACCGGGCCGAAAGCCCACGCCCGCGTTCGTGCGCCATCCAGGCCCGCAGATCGCCTTGCGGCAAGCTGGCAAGTCCGGCAAGCCCTTCGGTTCCACCCCGGTGGACCGCCAGAAAGCCCAGATACCCCGTGACATCGCGCAGATAGGCGTCAACGGTGTTTTGCGCCGCCCCATGCACCGCCGACAGCTGCTGTGCCCAAGTGGCAAGCGCATCGCGCACCTGGGGCGAAAGCGCGGTCATGACAGCCAGCGGCGCATCGTCCGTTCAAACACGCCGGCAAAGAACGTCAGCAGATCGGTGCCATGCGTGGGTCGGAACATATGCGGATCTTCCGCCCCCAGCACCAGCATCCCCGGCAAGCGCCCCTTGCCGAAATCAAGCTTCAGCAGCGCCTCCGACCGGATCCAGCCCGCGCGCTCGCCATAGATCATGTCGGAGGACGGCAAGGTCTGGCGCAGCGTGACCGGCCGCAGCGGCACATTGCGCCCGCCGCTCAGGTATTCCGCGACAAAACCGGGCTCTGCCACATACAGCACCTCGCCCAGCTTGCGCAGGGCCGGGTCTTCGGCGTCCTGCACCGATTCCAGCACCAGACGCACACAATCCACCCGAAGCGTGGCGGCCACATCGCCGGCAAGGTTCTTGAGGAAATCCTCAAAACTCAGCGGGTCCAGCATTTGCAGGATCGCCCGGTGAACCTGATTTGTCCCGGCCAGATTCTCGTAAGCCGCCGCGATGACCGTGCGATGGGTGTCCTCCAGCCGGTCCAGCCGATTTTCCAGCCGTTCCATGGCAATGCCGCGCAGATCGACGATATTGCTGCCCATCGCCCTTTCATTGGCGCCGATCAGAGCCGCCATCAGATCGCGGTCTTCCAGAAAGGCTTCTGGTTCCGCAAGGATGCGGTCACGCAGGTCTTGTTCGATCATGTAAACTCTGCCCGGTCGTTCTTGGTGATTTGCGCCCGAATATAGCGGAAACTGCAAAGCGGGGGGAAGAATTTCCGCAAGCGCCCGCCCGCGCCGCGGCATTCCGCTTGGCCTCTGTATCTGATATGTCGCGCAAGACAGCGGGCGGGGGGCACGATCTTGGCGCATGTTCTGATCCTTTATACCGGCGGAACCATTGGCATGATCCCCGGTCCCGACGGGTTGCAGCCGGGCATGGGCGTGCTGGAAGCCGCGCTTTGCGCGCTTGTCCCGCCCGGCCTGCGGGTCGAGGTCGAGCAGTTCTCGCCCCTCATCGACAGCGCGAACATCCGGCCGGCCGACTGGAACCGGATGCTGGACCGGATCGAGGGCTGGCAGGGCACGGCGGTGGTGATCGTCCATGGCACCGACACGATGGCCTATACCGGGGCTGCGCTGGCCTCGGCGCTGCCCCGGCCGCGCCTGCCGGTGATCCTGTGCGGGTCGATGGCCCCGCTCAACACCGGCGGCGATGCCGAAGCGAACCTGTCGCTCGCGCTCGTCACCGCGCAAAGCGCGGCGGTCGGTGTCTGGCTGGCCTTTGCCGGCAAGGTTCTGCCCGCCGCGGGGCTGGTCAAGCAAGACAGCCACGCCGCCGACGCCTTTCGCAGCACGGCCCAAGCCCCTGCCGCACCCGCCGCCACCCGCTTTGGCGACAAACGGCTGGCGATCCTGACGCTGTCGCCCGGACTGCCCGCCACCGCCCTCGATGCGGCGCTTGGGGCGCTTGACGGTGCGGTGTTGCGGGTCTTTGGCGCCGGGACCATGATGCAGGACGCGGGCGTGATCGCGGCGCTAAGCCGCGCGGTCGCCCGCGGTTGCCGCATCCGTGCGGTCAGCAGTTGCGAAAACGGCGGGCTTGAACCCGCCGCCTATGCGGCCGGGGCCGCGCTCTGGTCTGCCGGTGTGGAAAACGGCGGCGCCGAGACGGCCGAGCTTGCCCTCGCCCGTCTCTGGCTTTCGCTGTCCTGACGACAGGATCTTCGCGTTTACAGGATTTTCTGGCCGGTCTTGGCCCAATCCTTCATGAACTGGTCCAGCCCCTTGTCGGTCAGCACATGGCTGGCCATGGCCTTGATCACGGCCGGGGGCGCGGTCATCACATCGGCACCGATCAGCGCGCATTGCGTAACGTGATTGGCGGTGCGCACCGAAGCCGCAAGGATCTGTGTCTCGAAGCCGTAGTTGTCATAGATCTGGCGGATGTCGCCGATCAGTTCCAACCCGTCAAGGTTGATGTCATCAAGGCGCCCGATGAACGGGCTGATGAAGGTGGCCCCGGCCTTGGCCGCCAACAGCGCCTGATTGGCGCTGAAACACAGCGTCACATTGACCATGAAGCCTTCGCCCGAGAGCACCTTGCAGGTCTTGAGCCCATCCCAGGTCAGCGGCACCTTGACGGCGATATTCTCGGCGATGGCCGCCAGCTTGCGGCCTTCGGCAATCATGTCCTCGGCCTTGAGCGCGACAACCTCTGCCGAAACCGGCCCGGACACGATCGAGCAGATTTCCTTGGTGACTTCCAGAATGTCGCGCCCGGATTTCAGGATCAGCGACGGGTTGGTGGTCACACCATCCACCATGCCAAGGTCGTTCAACTCGGCAATCGCCTCGACATCGGCGGTATCTACGAAAAATCTCATGCGGCGTGTCCTTCGATGGGTTGCGAGGGGTTCGACGGGGGTTTACCCCAACACGAGGCCAAACGAAAGACAGCTGATGGCGCAAACGGCGGCAGATCAAACCTTTGCGGCGGGCCAGACCGTGGGCGTGCTGACAACCGAACCCTTGGGGCGGTCGGGTCTTGGCGTTCTGGACTATCGCGCGCCAGAGGGCGGCTGCGGCACCGGCGATCTTGTCGAGGTGCCGCTGGGACCGCGCAAGGTTCTGGGCGTGGTCTGGGGGCCAGGGACGGGAACGTTCGACCCGGCCAAGCTGCGCAGCATCCTGCGCGTGCTCGACGCGCGCCCGCTGCGGGCCGAATTGCGGGCCTTTCTGGCCCGCGCGGCCGATTACACCTTGACCCCGCTGCCGGCGATGCTGCGCCTTGCCACCCGCGCGCCGGGCCTGATGGACGGGGCCGCCACACGGCGTGTCTACAGGTTGACGGGGCCGGTGCCCAACAAGCTGACCGAGGCCCGCTTTCGCGTGATCGAGGCTTTGCGCAGCTTTGGCGGGGCGGCCGTGACACAGATGGAACTGACCGAAGCCGCGGGCTGCACCGCCTCGGTGGTCAAGGGGCTGGTCGCCATGGGCGTGCTGACCGAGGAAGATGCGCCAAAGGACACGCCCTACCCGCGGCTGAACCCCCATGCGCCGGGCAGGCTTGCAGGCGATCAGATCGCGGCTGGCGACGCGCTGGTCGCTGCGGTGGATCGGGGCGAGTTTTCCTGCACCCTTGTCAAGGGCGTGACCGGATCCGGCAAGACCGAGGTCTATCTTGAAGCGGTGGCAGAGGCGCTGCGCCGGGGGCGGCAAGCGCTTGTGCTGCTGCCGGAAATCGCGCTGACCGCGGATTTTCTGACGCGGGTGCAGGCCCGGTTCGGCGCGCGCCCCGCGGAATGGCATTCGGGCGTCACGATGACCGAACGCAGGCGGCTGTGGCGCATGGTGGCCACGGGCGACGCCTCTTTCGTGGTGGGCGCGCGATCGGCGCTTTTCCTGCCGTTTCAAGACCTTGGCCTTGTCGTCGTCGATGAGGAACACGACACCTCCTACAAGCAGGAGGAAGGCGTCCTTTACAATGCGCGCGACATGGCGGTGCTGCGCGGGTCAATTGTGGGTTGTCCTGTCGTTCTGGCCTCGGCCACGCCGAGCCTTGAGTCCTGGGCCAATGCGGAGAGCGGAAAATACCTGCGCCTTGACCTCGGCGCGCGGTTTGGGACGGCCGAACTGCCGCAGATGCAGGCGATCGACATGCGGGCCGAAAGCCTTTCCAATGACCGTTTCATCAGCCCGACCCTCGCCGCCGCCGTCAGCGCACGGGTGGCGCGCGGCGAACAATCGCTGTTGTTCCTCAACCGCCGGGGCTATG
>JALOSF010000066.1 GCA_025458525.1 Cypionkella sp.
TTTCTTGGCAATCGAGATCACCAGACGCAGGTTCGCCTCGACCATTTCCTTCTTGGCCTGACGCGCCTCTTTCTCGCCCTTCTGGACCTGGTTCACGATGCGGCGGAATTCGCTGATATCGACGCCGATATATTGGCCGACCGCCGCCATTTCGGCGCGCAGCTCCTCGACCTTGTCGCGCGAGCGTTCCATCAACGCCTGCCAGCCGCGCCCGCCCTTGGCGGCCATGCGGTCGCACCAGCTGGGGTCCAGCTCATAGCCCTGATATTCTTCGATGAATTCGCGCCGGTTGATCCGCGCCGCATCGGCCAGTTTGACCATGCCGGAATTGATCGTCATGATCTTGCGGTTGATGCCGTAAAGCTGGTCGATCAGCGCCTCGATCCGGTTGTTGTGCAGATGAAGTTCGTTCACCAACACCACGATTTCAGAGCGCAATTTCTGATAGGCCGCCTCGTCCGCCGATGAAAAGCGGGTCTTTTCCGACAGCGTGGCATTCATCCGCGCTTCTTGCATGTCGGCCAGTTTCACATAGTCGCGGGCGATGATGGCCAGGGTTTCCAGCACCTTGGGTTTCAGCGCGGCTTCCATCGCGGCCAGCGACATGTTCGACGCCTCGTCATCCTCGTCGTCGTCATCGCTGCGCATCAGGGGGTTGCCGTCGGCGTCAAGCTCGGGCTCGGCGGATTCGGACCGGCGCGGCGCGCTTTGCGAGACTGACACGCCCTCCAGATCGGGCGCGCCCATCGGGCCATCCATATCCTCGTCGCCGTCAAGGCTGCGGCCAAAGGTTGCCTCAAGGTCGATCACATCGCGCAACAGGATGTCTTCGTTCAGAAGTTCGTCGCGCCAGATCGTGATCGCCTGAAAGGTCAGCGGGCTTTCGCACAGGCCCAGGATCATCGTGTTGCGACCGGCTTCGATCCGCTTGGCGATGGCAATCTCGCCTTCGCGGCTCAGAAGTTCGACCGACCCCATCTCGCGCAGATACATGCGCACCGGGTCATCGGTGCGGTCCAGCGTTTCCGATGTGGTGCCCGCGACGGCAATCTCGCGCGAGGAGGAGGTTTCGACCAGCTCTCCGGCAACGCCGGGTTCGCCTTCCTCGACCTCGTCATCCTCGATCACGTTGATGCCCATTTCCGACAGCATCGACATCACGTCCTCGATCTGCTCGGACGAGACCTGTTCGGGCGGCATCACCTGATTGAGTTGCTCATAGGTGATGTAGCCCCGCTCCCGCGCGTCGGCGATCATCTTCTTGACCGCGGCCTGGCTCATGTCGAGGGAGACATCGGCCTCGTCTGTGTCTGGCTTGCCGTCGTCGGTGTCTTTCAGGGCCATGGGTGCTCCTTGAGGGCGCAAAAGCGAATCGGTGCTGCTGCTTCCGAATCAATAACGCGAATCACGCGAGATTAAAGGTCGGTGGCGCATTTTCTTGGCCAACTGGGCCGCAAAAGGGTTTCTCACTGCTTACCTCCTCGCCCGCCGCGGGAAAAGTCGATGGAGTCGTGCAAAGACCGTGCCCGGTTCAACTCCTCCCGGTCAAGTTCCACCCCGTTGGGGGCAATGACCGATTCGCCCTTGGCATCCTGGGGGCCGCGTGCGGCGCTTTGGCGTGCCTCGGCGGCTTTGGACACGCGCCATGTCAGCCGTTCATCCGCCACACCTGATAGATCGTCTTCCGCATCGGCGATTTCAAGCCTGTGCGCGCGATCGGCCTGCAACCGCGCGAGGGCTTCGGCCAGACAATGTTCGGCGGCGTCATCCGGGGCCTGCGGGCCGATGGCTGCGGTGATGCGGACATGCGGGTGCAACAGAACGGCTTCGGTGGGCAGCGGCGCCTCTGCCATCAGCCGCGCCAGCAGATCGGGCGCAGACTGATGATAAAGGATCAGCGCGCGCAGCGTGTCATGGCCCTGACCCACAAAATCCAGCCGTTCCAGCGCGGATTCAAACCGCGGGATCAGGCCTGGGTGATGGATGCAGGCGGCCAGAACCACCGCTTCGCGTAAGGAGTCCTGCACCAGATCGGCAGGACTGGCGAGCAAGGACAGCTTGGTGCTGGCCATCGGCGCCACCGGTTGAAACGGCTTGCCGCGCTGGCCGGGTTGCCAGGGCGCGCGCGGGGGGCGCGGGGTAAAGGCGCGGGCGCCCGTGCCGAACAGATCCCACCGCAGACGCTTGATTTCCTCGCCGTAATGGCCGCGGATCGACGGGTCTGCGATGCGCTTCAGGGCGGCGCGCAGCGTCTTGTCGAGGGCTGCCTTGCGCTCGGGGCTGTCAAAGGTCTTGCCTTCGGTCTCGCGCCGCCACAGCAGGCTGACCATGGGTTGCGCCGTATCGAGCAGCTTTTGCATCGCCTCGGCGCCTTGCGTCTTGATCAGGTCATCGGGGTCGAGCCCGGTCGGCAGGATGGCAAAGCGCAGGCCCTTGCCTGCTTCCAGCAGTGGCAGGGCAAGGTCGATCACCCGCAAGGCGGCACGAAAGCCTGCCGTGTCGCCATCCAGCGCGATGATCGGTTCATCCGAAATGCGCCACATCAGGCGCAGCTGATCCTCGGTCACGGCGGTGCCAAGCGGGGCGACGGTCGCGTGAAACCCCGCCTCGGACAGCGCGATCACATCCATATAGCCTTCGGCCACGATCAGCGGTTTGCCCTTGCCCGCCGCCTCGCGGGCCGGGCCGTGGTTATAGAGGTTGCGCCCCTTGTCGAACAGGTCGGTTTCCGGCCCGTTGAGGTATTTGGCCCGCGCGGCAGGGTCCATCGCGCGCCCGCCAAGTGAAATCGCCCGCCCACGCGCATCGCGAATGGGAAAGATGATGCGCCCGCGAAAGCGGTCATAGATCGACCCGTCATCGGCCTTGGCGCAAACGCCGCTGGCCACGATCAGATCGGCGGCGATGCCCTTTTGCACCAGGCTTTGGAACAGGGCCTGCCGGGCGTCGGGGGCAAAGCCGATCTCCCAGCGGTCAATCGCGGCCTCCGTCAGCCCGCGCTTGGCGATATAGGCGCGCGCCTCGGCCGCGGCAGAGGTCTTGAGCTGAAGGCGGAACCATTTGACCGCCTCCTCCATCACCTGCTGAAGCTGGCTGCGGTGATCCTGCCTTTCGGCGGCACGCGGATCGCGCGCGGGCATCTGCATCCCGGCCTCGCGCGCCAGAATCTCCACCGCCTCCATGAAGCCGGTGTTTTCCGTCTCTTTCACAAAGCTCAGGATATCGCCTTTGGCATGGCAGCCGAAACAATAATAAAAGCCTTTGCGATCATCGACATGGAAGCTGGCGGATTTTTCCTGATGAAAGGGGCAGGGCGCCCACCAGTCGCCCTTGGCCATGTTGGATTTGCGCATGTCCCATGTGACCTTGCGCCCCACGACTTGCGAGAGCGAGATCCGGGTGCGCAATTCATCAAGAAAACCGGGCGGCAGCGACATGCTGTCTTATATCATGGCTCCGACCTTTGCTGTCCAGTGCGGGCAGGGCGGACCGGCCCTTGCGTTGCCTGCGCGGGCCGGTCGCGGTATGGGGCCTGAAAAATCGGAGGACAGCGATGGACGCGGGCGAGATCGAGCGGCTGTTTACACGGGGCGATGGCAGCTATGTCTGTGCGCGCTGGGGGCGGCCGATCGTGCCGGTGGTGTTCGGCGTCGAGGATGCCACGCTGTCGGTGGTCAAGGGCGCGATCGAGGCGGTGGTCGCACTGGCGGGCCACAAGATGGCCGAGACGGACCCGGAACTGGGCGCCAATCTGATGCTGTTTTTCTGCCGCGACTGGGCAGAGTTGCGCGACGTGCCCAACCTTGATCGGCTGATCGACGGGCTGTCCGCTCTGGTCGACCGGCTGGACGCGGCGGAGGCGAACCAATACCGGGTGTTCCGCTTTGATCAGGCCGGGGCGATCCGGGCCTGTTTCGTGTTCTTGCGGATGGATGCGCATCTGGCGGCGGTGCCGGCCGAAACCCTGGCCCTGTCGCAGGCCGTGCAGTCTATCCTGTTGTGGAGCGATCTGGCCTTTCGCGGCCTCTCGCCGCTTGCGATGCTGGGCGAGGTTGCGGTGTTGCGCCCCGAGATCGCGGCGGTGATCCGCGCGGCCTATGCGCCGGCGATGCCGCCGATGGCCCGCGATGCCAGCCACGCGCTGCGGCTGGCCGCGCGGGTTGCGATCACTTCGGTGCAGTGACCGGAATGACCGAGATCGACATCTTGCCCGAGCCTTGCGTCAACTCATTGGCATGGCCAAGATAGATCAGGGCGTTGTTCGCGCTGTCGTAGATGCGCGTCACACGCAAGGATTTGAGCACCAGCGACTGGCGTTCCGAAAACACCGCCTCGCCGCTGTCGTCGCGGTCGATGTCGCCCAGGGTGATCGGCCCGGTCTGCACACAATCCACCGCCGAATAGGACGGGTCCTCGAACCAGTTGCCATTGGACAGCCGGTCGATCAGAGAGCGGTCGAAATAGGCAAGATGGCAGGTGACGCCCTGCACCTTGGGGTCTGGAAAGCTCTCGATCAGGATGTCGTTGCCAACCCAATCCACGCCCACGCGGCCGACCTGTTCGGCCAGAAGGGGGGTGGCGAGGGTCAGGGCAAAGACAAGGGCGGCGGCGCGCATGGGATACTCCGAAAACAGGGGCTGCCTTGCGGGAAGGCGGGGGGTAACGTGGTCAGAGGGGGCGGGTTCCCCCGGACGCAAAAGAAAGGACGGGCTGTGACACATCGGTTTCAACTGAGGGTCTATTACGAGGATACCGATCTGGCGGGCATCGTCTATTATGCAAATTACCTGCGGTTCATCGAGCGGGGGCGCAGCGAATGGGTGCGGGCCTGCGGTCTGGATCAGGGGCGGCTTCGGGCCGAGACGGGCCTTGTGTTTGTCGTGCGCCGGGTCGAGGCCGATTTCCTGCGCCCTGCGGTGCTGGATGACAGTCTGATCGTCGAGACCACGCTGGTCGACTTGGGCGGGGCGCGGATCGTGCTGGATCAGGCGGTGGTGCGCGGGCAGGAACAGCTGTTCGTCGCGCGGGTCGTGCTTGTCTGTGTCGGGGCAGACCTGCGGGCGGCGCGTCTTCCCCAGGACATTCGGGCGGCCTTGAGCGGCGGGGTGCCCTGAGGGCCTTTGGTCAAGGGGGCATGCGGGTGCCACCTTGCAAGGCGGCCACGCGGGCCCTGTCTCGGCGCTGTGCTGCCATGTGACGCAGATGTGTTGGCAATCCGCTTCAAATCCGGATAGAATCACTGATAACAGGCGGCAAACAATGCCCCGATAACAAGAGCAGGCGTAATGGAAACGGAAACCCTTGCGATGGCGCAGGAGATTGATTTCTCCATGATCGCCCTTTTTGCACGCGCGACGCTGACCGTGAAGATCGTCATGATCATGCTTATGGTCATGTCCTTCTGGTCGTGGGCGATCATCATCCAGAAACATCTGGCCTTCCGTCTGGCCCGCAGCGAGGCCGAGGTGTTCGACCGCGCCTTCTGGTCGGGTGAGCCGCTGGACGAGTTGTTCGAGAAGATCGGTCCGCAGCCGGACGGGGCGAGCGAGAAGATATTTGCCGCCGGGATGCTGGAATGGCGGCGCAGCCATCGGCAGGACGGGGCGCTGATCGCGGGCGCACAGGCCCGCATCGACCGGGCGATGAATGTGGCCATCGCGCGCGAAAGCGAGCGGTTGAACAACGGGCTGTCGTTCCTTGCGACCACGGGGGCGACCGCGCCCTTCATCGGCTTGTTCGGCACGGTCTGGGGCATCAAGCACAGTTTCGAGCAGATCGCGATTTCGCAAAACACCTCGCTTGCCGTGGTGGCCCCGGGGATCGCCGAGGCGCTGCTGGCCACCGGCATCGGCCTGATCGCCGCCATCCCGGCCGTGGTGTTCTACAACAAGCTCAATTCCGACAGTGAGCGGATCGTCGGCGGCTATGAGAGTTTTGCCGACGAGTTTGCCACCATCCTGTCGCGCCAGCTGGACGCCTGAACGATGGCGGGCGGGGTCATTCACAAATCGGACGGCGGTGGCGGACGGCGGCGGCGGCGGGGCAAATCGGCTGCGATGGCCGAAATCAACATCACGCCTTTTGTCGATGTCATGCTTGTGCTGTTGATCATCTTCATGGTGGCGGCGCCGATGCTGACGGTCGGGGTGCCGGTGGAATTGCCGCGCACCGCGGCCTCGGCGCTTCCGACCGAGCAGGAGGAGCCGCTGTCGATCACGCTGACGGCGGATGGGCGCACCCTTATCCAGACCACCGAGGTGGCGCCGGGCGAGTTGATCGCGCGGCTGACGGCCATCGCGGCCGAGCGTGACAGCAACAAGGTGTTTCTGCGCGCCGACGGCGCCATCCCGTATGAGCGTGTCGCGCAGGTGATGGGCGCGCTGAATGCCGGTGGGTTCAACAACATCGGTCTGGTGACGGACAGCGACGGTCCGGCCATGACCGAAATCGGCAACTAGGGCCGGGCGGAGCAAAGCGCGCGCGATGCAGACGGGCACCCTCATTTCCGGCGCGGGCCATGCGGCCCTGATCCTCTGGGTGATCCTGGGCGATCTGTTTCTTGCGCGGGATGAGCCGGCCGCCGTGGAGGTGGCAGAAGTGTCGCTGATCTCGTCGGCGGAGTTTGACGCGATGGTGGCAGCGGCCCCATCGACCCCGGAGCCCGCGCCAGAGGCCCCGCCCAGCCCCGAGCCGCCGCAGCCGGAGCCTGCGCCAGAACCCGCGCCAGAACCCGCGCCGGAGCCAGAGCCAGAGCCGGTGGTGGAGCCGCCGCCCCCCGTTGTGCCCGATCTGCCCGAGCCGGCCCCCGCGCCCGAGCCTGTGCCCGAGCCCGAACCGTTGCCGGAAAACAATGGCGTGGCCGATGCGCTGCCCTTGCCGGTCAACCCCGAGCCGATCCCCGAGGCGCCGCTGCCGCCCACGTCCAGCCCACGGCCCCGGCCCGCGCCGCGTGTGGCCCCGGTTCCGGTCGAGGCACCCGATCCGGCGGTCGAGGTGGCCGAGGCCCCGGTCGAGGCGGTGACGCCCGACCCGGTCGAGGCGCCCGAGATCGTGGAGCCGGAACAGCCCGAGGCCCAGCCCGAGGAGGCCGGAACGGTGCTGGAAACCGAAGCCAACCGCGAGGAGGAGGTCGTCGCCTCTGGCGCGCCGCCCACCAGCCCACGCCCGCGCGGTCGTCCCGTGCGCAGCGAGGCCCCGGCCGAGGACACGGCGGCGGCGGCACCCGCGCCTGCCGAAGACAGCGCGGCCGAGGCCGATGCCGTGGCCGCAGCCCTTGCCGAGGCGCTGGCCGAGGAGACGGCGCCAAGCGGTGGCGCCAGCAATGCGCCGCAAGGCCCGCCGATGACCAGCGGCGAGCGCGATGCCCTGCGCGTGGCGGTGCAACAATGCTGGAACGTCGGCTCGCTCTCGACCGATGCCTTGCGCACGACCGTTGTGGTCTATGTTGCGGTGGGCCAGAACGGCGTGCCCGATGCAGGGTCGATCCGGCTGCTGGAATCGTCGGGGGGCAGCGAAGCCGGGGCGCGCGGCGCCTTTGAGGCCGCGCGGCGGGCGATCATCCGCTGCGGCGCGCGTGGCTTCCCCTTGCCGCCCGAGAAATATGACCAATGGCGCGAAATGGAACTGGTGTTCAATCCCGAAGGGATGCGGATGCGATGATCACTTTTCCGCCAATTCTTGCCGAAAAGGGGCCAGACGGGTTCCTTTTCCCCCTAACCCCGGCGATGGCTGCGCTATGCTGCCCGCAACAGACCGAGGACAACCCGAGGCCATGATGACAGTAAATCGTTTCCTGATACCCGCCTTTGCCGCCGCCTTGCTTGGCGCCTTTGGGCTGATCGCTGCGGCCCAGGCCCAGACCGGCCCCCTGCGGATCGAGATCACCGAAGGCGTGATCGAACCCTTGCCTTTTGCCGTGCCCGATTTCGTCGATGAGGGCGGGGCGGGCGAATATGCGCGCAATGTGGCGCGTGTGATCGCCAGCGACCTGTCGGGAACGGGTCTGTTCCGCGAAATCCCGCGCGAGGCGCATATCAGCCGGGTGACCAGCTTTGACAGCTCGATCGCGTTCGAGGACTGGAAGGCGATCAATGCCCAGGCCGTGATCACCGGGGCGGTGACGGTGTCGGGCGACCGGATCGTGGTGAAGTTTCGCCTGTTTGACGTGTTCAGCGGCCAGCAGCTTGGCGAGGGGTTGCAATTTGCCGGCACCACGCAAAGCTGGCGGCGCATGGCACACAAGGTGGCCGATGCCGCCTATAGCCGGATCACGGGCGAGGGCGGGTATTTCGACACGCGCGTGGTGTTCGTGAGCGAGTCGGGGCCAAAGAACAACCGGCTGAAACGGCTGGCGGTGATGGATTACGACGGCGCGAATGTGCAATATCTGACCGACAGCAGCTCGATCGTGCTGGCGCCGCGCTTTTCGCCCACCGGCGACCGCATCCTTTACACCAGCTACGAGTCGGGCTTTCCGCGCATCACCCTGATGGATGTCGGCAGCCTGCGCACCCAGGCGCTGGCCGAACAGCCGGGCACCATGACCTTTGCCCCGCGCTTTTCGCCTGATGGCAGCCGCGTGGTGTTCAGCCTTGAACGCGGCGGCAACTCCGACCTTTACATGCTCGACATCGGGTCGGGCGGGTTGCAGCAGTTGACCAATGCGCCGTCGATTGAAACCGCGCCGAGCTTTAGCCCCGATGGCAGCCAGATCGTGTTTGAATCGGATCGGTCGGGCACGCAGCAGCTGTATATCATGCCCGCAGGCGGCGGCGAGGGGCGGCGGATTTCGGGCGGGCAGGGGCGCTATGGCACCCCGGTCTGGAGCCCGCGCGGCGACATGATCGCCTTTACCAAGCAACATCAGGGCCGGTTCCACATTGGCGTGATGCGCACCGACGGCAGCGAGGAGCGTCTGCTCACCGCCTCGTTCCTCGATGAAGGTCCGACCTGGGCGCCCAATGGCCGGGTCATCATGTTCACCCGTGAAACCAGCGGTGCAGGCGGGCAGGCAGCACTTTATTCGGTCGATATCTCGGGGCGCAACCTGCGCCAGATCCCGACCGAAGGCGCGGCCTCCGATCCGGCATGGTCGCCGCTGCTCCCGTGATCCTGCGTTACAGGCGCGCCCGTTTCGCGCGGCGCGCCAATTTGCTATGATCTGGCCAATCAGGCCAAGAATAAAGGAATCCTCTGATGTCGCTTCTTCCCAAGGCTCTCTTGCTGGTCGCCGCCTTCGGTCTGGCCGCGTGTAACAACCCCGATCGTTTTGGCGCGGGCGCGGGCGGCGCGGGTGGCGCCGGTGGCGCGGGCGGGATCAACGGCGGCTTTGTCGATACCACCGGGCTGGGCGATCCGAATGATCCGCGTTCGATCGCGCATTTCAACCAGCGCATCGGCGACCGGGTGCTGTTCCCGGTTGATCAGCACACGCTGACCGACGAAGGCCGCCAGATCCTGACCGGGCAGGCGCAATGGCTCAATACCAACCCGTCCTATGCGGTGATCATCGAAGGCCATGCCGACGAGCAGGGCACGCGCGAATACAACCTGTCGCTGGGCGCCCGCCGCGCGGCATCGGTGCAGAACTACCTGATCAGCCAGGGCGTCGCACCGGGCCGGATGCGCACCGTAAGCTATGGCAAGGAGCGCCCGATCGAGGTTTGCTCCTCCGAGGCCTGCTATGCCAAGAACCGCCGCGCCGTGACGGTGCTTTCGATTGGCGCGGGGTCGTAAGTTGCGCGTCCGGGCCGCCGTTACCGCGCTTGTGTTGATGGGGGGGCCTGCCTTTGCGCAGGCCGACCCCCAGACGCTGGCCGATATCCGCGCCGAGCTTGGGCAGCTGTCGGCAGAGTTCAACAGCCTGAAATCCGAACTGGTGCAAAGCGGCGCCTCGGGCGGGGGCCTTGGCGGCGGGTCCGCGCTTGAGCGCATGGATGCGATGGAGGCGGAGCTGGCGCGGCTGACCGCGCGGGCCGAGGAAATCGAGCTGCGCCTGAGTCGGGTCGTGACCGATGGCACCAACCGGCTGGGCGATCTGGAATTCCGGCTGTGCGAAGTCACCCCGGGCTGTGATATCGCAAGCATCGGCACGACGCCGCCCTTGGGGGGCGATGTGGGCGGGGCCGCCGCGCCTCAGCCCTTGCCATCGCCCGATGCGGTGGTGATCGAAGACCCGTCGGTGCCGGCCACCGGCGGGGCGGAACTGGCAATCGGAGAACAGGCGGATTTCGACCGGGCCCAGGCGGTGCTCGGTCAAGGTGACTTTCGCACCGCCGCAGACCTCTTTGCGACCTTTACCCAATCCTATCCTGGCTCGCCGTTAAGCCAGGAAGCGCAGTTCGGCCGGGGCGAGGCGCTGTCGCAGCTTGGCGACACGGCCAATGCGGCGCGCGCCTATCTGGAGGCGTTTTCGGGCAACCCGGACGGGCCGTTCGCCGCGGAAAGCCTGCTGAAGCTGGGCGAATCGCTGGGCAAGCTGGGCCAGACGCCCGAAGCCTGCGTCACCCTTGCCGAGGTGGGGGTGCGCTATCCGGGCAGCATTTCGGCAACGCAGGCCCAGGTGGCGATGCAGGCCTATCAATGCCAATGAGGCGAGGGTGAGCCTTGCACAAGACAAACCGGCGCTTGCGCAGCTGCGCAGGCGCCGTTTTCTTGACCGGGTGCGCGCCGAGATTGCCCCGCAGCTTGGGCCCGGTCCGTTGGGGCTTGCGGTGTCCGGGGGGGGCGATTCGCTTGCCATGCTTCACGCGCTGGCGGCTTTGGCCCCGGAGTTCGGCTGGCAGATCGCGGTGGCCACGGTCGATCACCGCCTGCGTCCCGAAGCCGCAGCCGAGGCGCAGGGCGTCGCACGCGCGGCGGCCCAGCTTGCCCTGCCGCATCATGTGTTGGTCTGGCACGGGGCGTCGGCGGCGCAGGGCAATCGGATGGATGCGGCGCGGCGGGCCCGCTATGGTCTGCTTGCGGCTTGGGCGGCCGATCTGGGCCGGGTCGCGGTGGCCCATACCGCCGATGACCAGGCCGAGACGCTGCTGATGGGGCTTGCGCGCACGGCCGGGCTGGATGGCCTGTGCGGTCTGCGCCCTGACTGGGATCAAGGCGGCGTGCGTTTCCTGCGGCCTTTCCTTGCGGTGACGCGGTCCGAGATGCAGGGCTTTTTGCAAGCCAGCGGCGTGGCTTGGGTCGAGGATCCCACCAATGACGACGCAAGTTATGAACGGGTGCGGATGCGTCGCGCCTTGGCGGAGCTGTCGGGGGTGGGCATCACGCCTGCGGGGCTGGCGCGGGTTGCGCGCCATCTTGCGGCGGTGCAGGCCGATCTGCGCGGCATCGTGGCCGAAGCCGCTGCGCGGGTGCTGCGCGAGGTGGCGGGCGGGCTGATCGTTGACCGCGCGGCCTTTGCCGCCTTGCCCGACGAGGTCGCACGGCGGCTGCTGCGGGCGGCCTTGATCTGGCTGTCGGGGGCCGAGCAGGGGCCGCGCGCCCCGGCGCTTGCCCGCTTCACGGCGGCGGTGCGGTCCGGCCGGGCGGCTGCGCTGAGCGGGTGCAGGGTGCTGCATCGCGGGCCTGCGGCGCATCTGCTGCGCGAGCCGCGCGCGCTTGGCCCCGAGGTGGCGACCGGCACGCTCTGGGACGGGCGCTGGCGGGTGACGGGGCCTGCGGGCGGCAGCGTGCGCGCCGTGGGGGCCGATGGTCTGGCGCAATGGCCGGACTGGCGCGCGGCGGGCATCTTGCGAGAGGCGGCACTGGTCACGCCCGGCATCTGGCACGGGGACCGGCTGATCGCGGCGCCGATCCTTGGCCTTGGCGCGGGTCATGCTGCGACACTCACGGCGTCTTTCGGCTTATTCCTGTTATCGCATTGAACCCAGCGCCGTTCTGTCTATCTTAGGGACAAGACCGCCGTCCTGTTCTGGCCGGCGGACATGTGAGGAGACGCTTCGTGGGCAATGCACGAAATATCGCATTCTGGGTCGTTCTGTTCTTTTTGATCCTTGCGCTGTTCAATCTGTTCAGCGGCAATCCGTCCACCATGTCCTCGCGGCAGATCTCCTATTCGGATTTCGTGCAGCGTGTGGAGGCGGGTGAGGTCGCCAGTGTGGTGATCGACGGCGAGAGGCTGCAAGTGCGCGGCAAGGATGGCAATCAGTCTTCCGCCATCATCCCGCAGGGCACCGACATGACCGGCCAGCTGATTGCCCAAGGCGTGGAAGTGCGCGCCGAGGCGCAGCAGCAGTCGGGGCTGATGTCGATGATCTCGCTTTGGCTGCCGTTCCTTGTGCTGATCGGCATCTGGATTTTCTTCATGAACCGGATGCAGGGCGGCGGGAAAGGCGGGGCCATGGGCTTTGGCAAATCGCGCGCCAAGCTGCTGACGGAAAAGCATGGGCGCGTCACCTTCGATGATGTGGCCGGCATCGACGAGGCCAAGGAGGAGCTGGAGGAGATCGTCGAATTCCTGCGCAATCCGCAGAAATTCTCGCGCCTTGGCGGCAAGATCCCGAAGGGTGCCTTGCTTGTCGGCCCGCCCGGCACGGGTAAGACCCTGCTTGCCCGCGCGATTGCGGGTGAGGCGGGCGTGCCGTTCTTTACCATCTCGGGCTCTGACTTCGTCGAGATGTTCGTGGGTGTGGGTGCCAGCCGCGTGCGCGACATGTTCGAGCAGGCCAAGAAGAACGCGCCTTGCATCGTGTTCATCGACGAGATCGACGCCGTGGGCCGTGCCCGTGGCGTGGGCATCGGCGGCGGCAATGACGAACGCGAACAGACGCTGAACCAGCTTCTGGTGGAAATGGACGGGTTCGAGGCGAACGAGGGTGTGATCATCGTCGCCGCCACCAACCGCAAGGATGTGCTGGACCCGGCGCTGCTGCGTCCCGGCCGCTTTGACCGCCAGATCCATGTGCCCAACCCCGATATCAAGGGGCGCGAGAAGATCCTTGGCGTTCACGCGCGCAAGGTTCCGCTGGGCCCGGATGTGGACCTGCGCACCATTGCGCGTGGCACGCCGGGCTTTTCGGGGGCTGACCTGATGAACCTTGTCAACGAGGCGGCGCTGATGGCGGCCCGCGTCGGTCGTCGCTTTGTCGCGATGGACGATTTCGAAAACGCCAAGGACAAGGTGATGATGGGGGCCGAGCGTCGCAGCATGGTGCTGACGCAGGACCAGAAGGAAATGACCGCCTATCACGAGGCTGGCCATGCGATTGTGGGCATGGCGCTGCCGAAATGTGATCCGGTTTACAAGGCGACGATCATTCCGCGTGGCGGTGCGCTTGGCATGGTGATGAGCCTGCCCGAGATGGACCGCCTGAACTGGCATCGCGATCAGTGCGAACAGCGCATCGCGATGACCATGGCCGGCAAGGCCGCCGAGATCATCAAATGGGGTCCGGATGCCGTTTCCAACGGTCCGTCGGGCGACATTCAGCAGGCAAGCGCCCTGGCACGCGCCATGGTGCTGCGCTGGGGCATGTCGGATGTGGTCGGCAATGTGGACTATGCCGAGGCGGCAGAAGGCTATCAGGGCAACACCGGCGGCTTCTCGGTGTCGGCGGAAACCAAGCGTCTGATCGAGCAGGAAGTGAAGCGCCTGATCGATGAGGGCTATGAAACGGCCCGTCGCATCCTGTTGGAAAAGAACGAGGAGTTCGAGCGCCTGGCCCAGGGTTTGCTGGAATATGAAACGCTGACCGGCGACGAGATCAAGAAGGTCGTCGCGGGCGAAAAGCTGGGTGGCGGTGATGAGGGCGACAAGCCCGCATCGGGCGGCGGTCTTGCCTCTATCCCGTCGATCCCGAAGCTGAAGCCCAAGGCTCAGGGTGGGCTGGAGCCGGAGCCGACGGCGTAAACCTGCCAACACGACCTGACCAAAGCCCCGGAACCATCGCAGGTTTCGGGGCTTTTTCTTTTGACAGGCCGCAGGCGCTTTGCCATTCCGGCCCGGTTGCCCCAGCCGAAAGGACACCCATGCCCGCGTTGAAGCCCACCCCCTTTGTCGGAACGATCACTTGGCTGGGCGTGGTGCCCGACCGCGACCGCCAGCTGGAGGCCGAGCCGCGCCAGAGCCTGCGCGTGGGCTTTGATGGTCCGGAGGGCGAAGCGCATGGCGGTTTGACGCGGCCTGCGTGCAGCCGGGTCAAGGCGCAGTATCCGCGCGATACGGTCATCCGCAATACACGGCAGTTTTCAATTCTCGGGGCCGAGGATCTGGCCGCGATTGCCGCCGACATGGGGCTGGACCATCTGGACCCGGCGCTGGTGGGGGCGACCATGGTGATTGCGGGCTTGCCCGATTTCACGCATCTGCCGCCCTCCAGCCGCTTGCAGGGCGCGGGCGGTGCGACACTGGTGGTTGACATGGAAAACCGCCCCTGTGTTCTGCCCGGCAAGCCGATCGATGCGGTTCATCCCGGGTTTGGCGCGCGCTTCAAGGCGGCCGCCAAGGGGCGCCGTGGCATCACCGCCTGGGTGGAGCGCGAGGGGGTGTTCAGCCTTGGCGAGGACGTGCGGCTGCACATCCCCGATCAGCCGATCTGGGCGCATCTGAAAGAGGCGCGTCGCGGCTGAGCAGGCCCAAGCGGCCTTCGGGCGGCGATTTTTTGCCTTTGGTGTCGGAAATGCCGCTGTTTTGGGCACAATCTGCCGCTATCCCTTGGGTCAAGCGTCGCCAAGCAGGCATGCGCCGCACCAAAGGGAGAAAGTCATGTCCGTCAGACCCGATATCGAGATCGCGCGGGCCGCAAAAAAGCGGCCCATCCTTGAGATCGGCGAAAAGCTGGGCATCCCGGCCGAGCATCTGCTGCCCTATGGCCATGACAAGGCCAAGGTGGGCCAGGCCTTTATCGCGGGGCTGAAGAACCGCCCCGAGGGCAAGCTGATCCTTGTCACGGCAATCAACCCCACCCCTGCGGGCGAGGGCAAGACGACCACGACCGTGGGCCTTGGCGACGGGTTGAACCGGATCGGCAAGAAGGCGGTGGTCTGCATCCGCGAAGCCTCGCTTGGCCCGAACTTCGGCATGAAGGGCGGCGCTGCGGGCGGCGGCATGGCCCAGGTCGTGCCGATGGAGGAGATGAACCTTCACTTCACCGGCGATTTCCACGCGATCACATCGGCCCATAACCTGCTG
This sequence comes from Cypionkella sp., assembly GCA_025458525.1. GTDB lineage: Bacteria > Pseudomonadota > Alphaproteobacteria > Rhodobacterales > Rhodobacteraceae > Pseudotabrizicola. The sequence goes on from JALOSF010000066.1 coordinate 15,131, forward strand.
GCGGCGATGATCGACAACCACATCTATTGGGGCAACGATCTGGACATTGACGAGCGCCGCATCGTCTGGCGCCGGGTGATGGACATGAACGACCGCGCGCTGCGCGATATCGTGGTCAGCCTGGGTGGGGTGGCCAATGGCTTTCCGCGCCAGACCGGGTTTGACATCACGGTCGCGTCCGAAGTGATGGCGATCCTGTGCCTGTCGCGCGATCTGGAGGATCTGCAACAGCGCCTTGGCGATATCGTGGTGGCCTATACCCGCGCCAAGACCCCGGTCTATGCCCGTGATCTGAAGGCGGATGGCGCGATGACCGTGCTGCTCAAGGATGCGATGCAGCCGAACCTTGTGCAGACGCTGGAAAACAACCCGGCCTTCGTGCATGGTGGGCCGTTTGCCAATATCGCCCATGGCTGCAATTCGGTGATCGCGACGACGACCGCGCTGAAACTGGGCGATTACGTGGTGACGGAAGCCGGCTTTGGCGCCGATCTGGGGGCGGAAAAGTTCTTTGACATCAAATGCCGCAAGGCCGGGCTGAAACCGGCGGCGGCGGTGATCGTGGCCACGGTGCGCGCGATGAAGATGAACGGCGGCGTCGCCAAGGCCGATCTGGCGGCCGAGAATGTGGCGGCCGTGCAAAAGGGCTGTCCCAACCTTGGCCGCCACATTGGCAACGTCAAATCCTTTGGCGTGCCGGTGGTGGTGGCGATCAACCATTTCCATTCCGACACTGAAGCCGAGGTGCAGGCGGTCAAGGATTACGTCGCAGCCCAGGGTGCCGAGGCGATCTTGTGCAAGCATTGGGCGCTGGGGTCCGAGGGGATCAAGGAATTGGCCCACAAGGTTGTGGCGCTGGCCGAGGGCAAGTCGGCCTTTGCGCCGATCTATCCCGACGACATGCCGCTGTTTGAAAAGCTCGAAACCATCGCCAAGCGCATCTATCACGCCGAGGGGGTGGTGGCGGACAAAGCGATCCGCGATCAGCTCAGGGCCTGGGAAGCGGCAGGGTATGGCCATCTGCCGATCTGCGTGGCGAAAACCCAATACAGCTTTACCACGGATCCGGCGCTGCGCGGGGCGCCTACGGGCCACAGCATTCCGGTGCGCGAGGTGCGTCTTTCGGCGGGCGCGGGCTTTGTTGTGGCGATCTGCGGCGAGATCATGACCATGCCCGGCCTGCCGCGCAACCCCAGCGCCGAGGTGATCCGCCTGAACGCCGATGGCGATGTCGAGGGGCTGTTCTGATCGGCGCTCTGGGGCAAATCCCCGCGTTGCCCTTTGCCGGGCCGCGCCTTATGTCGGGGCCAGGGACGGATCAGAACGGGAAGCCTGCGATGCGCACACCAGCCGAATGTGAAACCATGGCCGATATCCGGGCCGAGATCGACCGGCTGGACGAACAGCTCGTGCGCCTGTTCGCCGAGCGTGCGGGCTATATCGACCGCGCCGCCGAGATCAAGGCGCAGGTGGATCTGCCTGCCCGCATCGGCTCGCGCGTCGAGGAAGTGGTGCAAAACGTGCGTCGCCACGCCGAGACTTATGGGCTGCCGCCCGATCTGGTGGAAAAGCTGTGGCGGCGGCTGATCGACTGGTCCATCGCGCGCGAGGAAAGCCGTCTGGGCCCCGACAGCATGCGTAAGGAGGAGTGACATGGCGGCGGTTGTGATCGACGGCAAGGCCTTTGCCGCAGATGTGCGCGCCCGCGTGGCCGCCCATGTGGCACGCCTGCACGAGGAGCAGGGCATCAAGCCCGGTCTGGCAGTGGTTCTGGTGGGCGAGGATCCGGCAAGCCAGGTCTATGTGCGCAACAAAGGCGCGCAGACGGTGGACTGTGGCATGGCCAGTTTCGAACACAAACTGGCGGCGGATACGTCGGAAGCCGACCTTCTGGCGCTGATCGCTCGGCTCAACGCCGATCCGGCGGTGCACGGGATCTTGGTGCAACTGCCCTTGCCACGCCATTTGAACAGCGATCTGGTGATCAACAGCATCGATCCGGCCAAGGATGTCGATGGGTTCCACATCTCGAACGTGGGGCTGCTGGGCACGGGGCAAAAGGCGATGGTGCCGTGCACGCCGCTTGGCTGCCTGATGATGCTGCGCGACCACCACGGGTCGCTTGCGGGGATGAACGCGGTTGTGGTGGGGCGGTCCAACATCGTGGGCAAGCCGATGGCGCAACTGCTTTTGGGCGACAGCTGCACGGTGACGATTGCCCATAGCCGCACGCGCGATCTGGCGGCGGTGTGCCGGGGCGCCGATATTCTGGTGGCGGCGGTCGGGCGGCCCGAGATGATCACCGGCGACATGGTCAAGCCGGGGGCAACGGTGATCGACGTCGGCATCAACCGGATCGAGCGCGAGGGCCGCGCGCGCCTGGTGGGCGATGTGCATTATGCCAGTGCGGCGGCCGTCGCGGGGGCGATCACCCCGGTGCCCGGCGGGGTGGGGCCCATGACCATCGCCTGCCTTTTGGCAAACACGCTGACCGCCTGTTGCCGCAGCCATGGTTTGCCCGAACCCGAAGGTCTGACGGTGTAAGCCGCGACCACGGGGCCGCGCGATCAGCGCGGCATCGGGATCGGGCGGGCGGCGTGGCCGCCGCACAAGATGGCCAGCGCGCCGGGCTGCATCAGGCCGGTCAGCGCGCTGTCCCTTGTCATCAGCCCGCCGGTATAGGTGCCAAAGGCGGGCAGGATCAGCCGGTCCGCATCG
>JALOSF010000067.1 GCA_025458525.1 Cypionkella sp.
GATCATCGATCAGGTCAAGGCGTCCGGCCTGCGGGGCCGGGGGGGCGCGGGCTTTCCCACCGGGCTGAAATGGTCCTTCATGCCCAAGCAGTCCGATGGTCGCCCGGCCTATCTGGTGATCAATGCCGACGAATCCGAACCCGGAACCTGCAAGGACCGCGAGATCATGCGCCATGATCCGCATACGCTGATCGAGGGGGCGCTGATCGCGTCCTTCGCGATGAATGCCAACACCTGTTATATCTATCTGCGCGGCGAATATATCCGCGAGCGCGAGGCGCTTCAGGCCGCGATCGACGAATGCTATGAGGCAGGTCTTGTGGGCAAGAATGCCGCCAAATCCGGCTGGGATTTCGACGTTTATCTGCACCACGGGGCCGGCGCCTATATCTGCGGCGAGGAAACCGCGCTCTTGGAAAGCCTTGAGGGCAAGAAGGGCATGCCGCGGATGAAGCCGCCGTTCCCGGCGGGCGCGGGGCTTTATGGCTGCCCGACCACGGTGAACAACGTCGAATCCATCGCGGTGGTGCCGACGATCCTGCGCCGCGGGCCGGAATGGTTTGCATCCTTTGGCCGGCCGAACAATGCGGGCACCAAGCTCTTTGGCATCTCGGGCCATGTGAACGCGCCTTGCGTGGTTGAGGAGGCGATGTCGATCCCGCTGAAAGAGTTGCTGGAGCGTCATTGCGGTGGCGTGCGTGGCGGGTGGAAGAACCTCAAGGCGGTGATCCCGGGCGGATCGTCGGTGCCCTTGCTGACGCAGGCGCAATGTGACGATGCGATCATGGATTTCGACTGGCTGCGCGAACAACGCTCGGGCCTTGGCACGGCGGCGGTGATCGTGATGGATCAGTCCACCGATGTGATCAAGGCGATCTGGCGGCTGTCCAAGTTCTACAAGCATGAGTCTTGCGGCCAGTGCACGCCCTGCCGCGAAGGCACCGGCTGGATGATGCGGGTGATGGACCGTCTGGTGCGCGGCGATGCGGAGGTCGAGGAAATCGACATGCTGCTGTCGGTGACAAAGCAGGTCGAGGGCCACACGATCTGCGCGCTTGGCGATGCGGCGGCCTGGCCGATCCAGGGGTTGATCCGCGCCTTCCGCAACGAGATCGAGGACCGGATCAAATACAAAAAGACCGGCCGCGTCAGCGCGGTGGCGGCCGAGTGATGCGGGTCTGCGCCGCCCTTTCCCTGACGCTGGCGCTTGGTGCCTGCGTGCAGCCCGTGCCGGTTGGCGCGGGCCGGGAAGCGGCTGCGCCGACGCGCGCGCCCTTGCGCGTGACCAACAGCGGGGCGGCCTTCCAGATGTATGAGGGGGCCGCGGCGCGCCGTCAGGCCGAGGCGATCTGCGCCGCCGAAGGCCGCCGCCTGCGCCCCAGCATCTATGACCGGTTCGAGGCGGGCGCCTGGGTCTATGTCGAGGGCTGCGCATGAGCCGTTATCGCCCATCAGCACAACTGCGCGTGAATGAACGCCCTTGTCATCGCCTAGCAGCGACGGCGCGGCCTATTCTCCTGGCATCTTATGCCAAGGAGGCGCTGATGAAATTCTCCCCGATCCTGATTGCCTGTGTTCTGCTGGCGGCCCCGGCCTTTGCCCTGGTGCCGATCAATCAGGAAAAAAAGATCAACGACACGCTGCGCAGCGGGTTCATCGCCGATGCGATTGCCGACAATTGCCCGACGATGGAGCCGCGCAAGCTGCGCGCGCTGAACGAGCTTTTGAAGCTGCGCGATTATGCACTGTCGCAAGGCTATACCGCCGCCGAGGTGCGTGCCTTTGTCGAAAGCAAGTCGGAAAAGGCGCGCGGCAAGGCCGAGGCTGCGGCCTGGCTCAAGTCCAAGGGCGCGGTGCCGGGCCAGACGGCGGCCTATTGCGCCGTGGGCGAGGCGGAAATCGCGCGCGGCAGCCTGGTCGGCTTCTTGCTGAGGTCCACCAAATGATGGCGCAGCATCTGGCAGAACTGAACATCGGGCGGCTGCTTGCGCCGACGGACGATCCGCGCGTGGGGGATTTCATGCGCGCGCTGGATGGCGTCAACGGCATTGGCAAGCGCAGCCCCGGTTTTGTCTGGATGATGGAAGGTTCGGGCACGCCGGGCACGGGCAACACCGATGTCAAGATCGGGGGCGACCCGCAATTCGTGTCGAACCTGACGGTCTGGGAAGATGTGGCGAGCCTCGAACATTTCGTCTGGAACACGGTGCACCGCGCGTTCTATCAGCGCCGTGCGGAGTGGTTCGAGGTGCTGGGTGGCCAGCATTTCGTGATGTGGTGGGTGCCCTGCGGCCATCGTCCGACGCTGGACGAAGGATTGGCCCGCTTGGCGCACAAGGACGAGCACGGCGACAGCGATCATGCCTTTGGCTGGTCCTATCTGAAAGAGGCGCAGCTTTGGAACACCAAGGCGTGTCAAGCGAGGACTGCGGAGTAAGCAGATGACGAACCTGAAGAAGATCAGCATTGACGGCACGATTGTCGAGGTTGATGGCGCGATGACCATCATCCAGGCGGCCGAGGTGGCGGGCGTCGAAATTCCGCGCTTTTGCTATCACGAACGGCTGACCATCGCAGGCAACTGCCGCATGTGTCTGGTCGAGGTGGTGGGGGGCCCGCCCAAGCCTGCCGCAAGCTGCGCGATGCAGGTCCGCGATCTGCGCCCCGGCCCGAATGGCGAGCCGCCGGTGGTGAAAACCAACAGCCCGATGGTCAAGAAGGCCCGCGAAGGGGTGATGGAATTCCTGCTCATCAACCACCCGCTGGATTGCCCGATCTGCGATCAGGGCGGCGAGTGTGACTTGCAGGATCAGGCCATGGCCTATGGCGTCGATTTCAGCCGCTACCGCGAGCCAAAGCGCGCGTCCGAGGATCTGAACCTTGGGCCGCTGGTTGCGACCACGATGACGCGCTGCATTTCCTGCACCCGCTGCGTGCGCTTCACGTCCGAAGTGGCCGGGATCACCCAGATGGGCCAGACCGGGCGCGGCGAGGATTCGGAAATCACCAGCTATCTGAACATGACGCTGGACAGCAATTTGCAGGGCAACATCATCGATCTGTGCCCGGTGGGCGCGCTGACCAGCAAGCCCTATGCCTTCACCGCCCGGCCTTGGGAACTGACCAAGACCGAAAGCATCGACGTGATGGATGCCTTGGGGTCTAACATTCGCATCGACACCAAGGGGCGCGAGGTGATGCGCATCATCCCGCGCAACCATGACGGGGTGAACGAGGAGTGGATTTCCGACAAGACCCGCTTCATCTGGGATGGTCTGCGTCGGCAACGGCTGGACACGCCCTACATCCGCGAGAATGGCAAGCTGCGCAAGGCTGGCTGGGGTGAGGCGCTTGCCGCGGCTGCGGCGGCGATGAAGGGCAAGACGGTTGCGGCGCTTGTGGGCGATCTGGCCCCGGTCGAGGCGGTGTTCAGCCTCAAGCAGCTGGTCGAAGGCTTGGGCGGCAAGATCGAATGCCGCACCGATGGCGCAAAGCTGCCCGCCGGGAACCGGTCGGCCTATGTCGGCACGGCGACCATCGAAGACATCGACAGCGCGAAATCGATCCTTCTGATCGGCACCAATCCGCGCGACGAGGCGCCGGTTCTGAACGCGCGCATCCGCAAGGCCTGGACCCTGGGTGCGAATGTCGCGCTGATCGGGCAGGCCGCGGATCTGACCTATGACTATCATCACGTCGGAACCGACCGGGCGGCGCTGGTGTCGCTGGTGGCCGAGGCGGAACAGGCCGGGCCGGATGGCAAGGCTGCGGTCATCATCCTGGGGCAGGGCGCGATCAACGAAGCCGATGGCGAGGCGGTGCTGAGCCAGGCGATGAAGCTGGCCGAGGTGATGGGGGCCGGGCTTTTGGTGCTGCACACCGCCGCCTCACGCGTGGGCGCGATGGATGTGGGCGCCGTAACCGACGGCGGGATGACGGCGGCGATGGATGGGGCGCAGGTGGTCTATAACCTTGGCGCCGACGAGGTTGAGATCGCCCCCGGTCCGTTCGTGATCTATCAGGGCAGCCATGGCGACCGGGGCGCACATCGCGCCGACCTGATCCTGCCGGGGGCGGCCTATACCGAGGAGAACGGCCTGTTCGTCAACACCGAAGGCCGCCCGCAACTGGCGCTGCGGGCCGGTTTCGCGCCGGGCGAGGCCAAGGAGAACTGGGCGATCCTGCGGGCGCTGTCGGCGGAACTGGGCGCGACGCTGCCTTGGGATTCGCTGGCCGGGCTGCGCCGGGCGCTGATTGCCGCGCATCCCCATCTTGGCGCGGTCGATCAGGTGGCACAGAACGCCTGGAGCCGCATTCCGCTGCGCGAGCCGGCCAAGGCCGGGTTCCGCCCGGTGATCAAGGACTTCTACCTGACCAACCCGATTGCCCGTGCCTCGCAAGTGATGGCAGAGCTGTCGGCACAGGCGCGGGCGCGGGCAACCGCCCCGCTTGCGGCAGAGTAACCCATGCGCCACGCCCCGATCCTTGCCGCGCTGACCGCCGCTTTTGCGGCGCTGTCGGCTTGTGCCGGGACGGACAGCGTGGCACAGGACGCGGCAGGCCCCGAGTATCTGGGGATCCAGACCGTTCTGTTGCAGGATGATCTGGTCAGTTTTCGCGTGGCCCTGACGGGCGCGCGGGGCAATGAGGATGTAGAGGCTTATGGCCGCTGTGCCGCAGCGCAATATGCGTTGATCCGCGGTTATGGCTTTGCGCGGCACGTGCGAACCACGGTCGCAAAGACGCAAGACACCTGGCGGGGGGACGCGGTCTATCTGATCTCGGCCGCTTTGCCACCCGGTCTCCGAACCATCGACGCCGAAGTGACGGTGCGCGATTGCGGGGCGCTCGGGATACCTACGATTTGAGGATGAGAGGCTGAGAATGTCTGATTTTCTGGCGACGCCACTTGGCACGTTGGTTCTGGTCGCGGCGCAATCGCTGTTGATCGTGGGCTTCGTGATGATCAGCCTGTTGTTCCTTGTCTATGGCGACCGAAAGGTCTGGGCCGCGGTGCAGATGCGGCGGGGCCCCAACGTGGTGGGGGCCTTTGGCCTGCTGCAATCGGTGGCTGACGCACTGAAATTCGTGCTCAAGGAAATCGTGGTGCCTGCGGGGGCGGACCGCCCGGTCTATTTCCTGGCACCAATGCTGTCCTTTGTGCTGGCGATGCTGGCCTGGGCGGTGATCCCGTTCAATGACGGCTGGATCCTGGCCGATATCAACGTGGCGATCCTGTTCGTCTTTGCGGTGTCGAGCCTTGAGGTTTACGGCGTGATCATGGGGGGCTGGGCGTCGAACTCCAAATACCCGTTCCTTGGCTCGCTGCGCTCTGCCGCGCAGATGATTTCCTACGAGGTGTCGCTGGGCCTGATCATCATCGGGATCATCATTTCGACCGGGTCGATGAACTTCTCGGCCATCGTCGCGGCGCAGGACGGGGCTTATGGCCTGTTCTCGTGGTATTGGCTGCCGCATCTGCCGATGGTGGTCTTGTTCTTCATCTCCGCTCTGGCCGAAACCAACCGCCCGCCCTTTGACCTGCCCGAGGCGGAGTCGGAACTGGTGGCCGGGTTCATGGTGGAATATTCCTCGACCCCCTATCTGTTGTTCATGGCGGGCGAATACATCGCGATCTTCCTGATGTGCGCGCTGATGACCCTGCTGTTCTTCGGCGGCTGGCTCTCGCCCATTCCGGGGCTGCCTGATGGCTTCTTCTGGATGTTCATCAAGATGGCGTTCTTCTTCTTCCTGTTCGCCATGGTGAAGGCGATCGTGCCGCGCTACCGCTATGACCAGTTGATGCGGATCGGCTGGAAAGTGTTCCTGCCGCTGTCGCTGGCTTGGGTCGTGATCGTGGCATTCCTTGCAAAATTCGAAGTCTTGGGCGGCGCCTGGGCCCGCTGGACGATTGGGGGCTGATGATGGCGAACATCGACTGGAACCGCGCGACCCGCTATTTCCTGCTTCAGGATTTCATCAAGGGCTTTGCCTTGGGCATGAAGTATTTCTTCGCGCCCAAAAGCACGCTGAACTATCCGCATGAAAAGGGGCCGCTGTCGCCCCGGTTCCGCGGCGAACATGCGCTGCGCCGCTATCCCAATGGCGAGGAACGCTGCATCGCCTGCAAGCTGTGCGAGGCCGTTTGCCCCGCGCAGGCCATCACCATCGACGCCGAACCGCGCGCGGACGGCAGCCGCCGCACCACGCGCTATGACATCGACATGACCAAATGCATCTACTGCGGCTTCTGCCAGGAAGCCTGCCCAGTCGATGCCATCGTCGAAGGGCCGAATTTCGAATTCAGCACCGAAACGCGCGAGGAATTGTTCTACAACAAGGACAAGCTGCTTGCGAATGGCGAGCGTTGGGAAGCCGAGATTGCGCGCAATCTTGAACTCGACGCGCCGTATCGGTGACGGGCATGAATGACGCCTATACCAAGATGATCCAGCAGATGATGGAAAGCGGGCAAGAGATGCTGCGCGCCTTCAATCCTGGTGCCGAGGGCATCAAGATGGGGGGCATGGACAAGCTGTTTCCAACGCTGCCCAAAGATATGATGGAAATGTGGTTCGGCAAGACCTTCAACCGCGAAGGTCTGGATGCCAAGACCCGTCTGCTGGTGACGATTGCCGCGCTGACCGTGCTGGGCGCCCATGCCGAGCCGCAGCTGAAGCTGACGGTGCGCCATGCGCTTGCCGCAGGCGCCACCGAGCGCGAGATCGCCGAGGTGATCTGGCAGATGAGCATGTTCGGCGGCCTGCCCGCCATGCAAAAGGCGCTGGAGCTTGCGCAAAGCGTCTTTGCCGAGACCGAGGAGAAAGACAAATGACCATTGCCGATTATGCCTTTTACGCCTTTGCCATCGTGGTGGTATCGGCGGGGGTTATGGTCACGATCAGCCGTAACCCGGTGCATTCGGTGCTGTGGCTGATCCTTGCCTTCCTGTCCTCGGCCGGGTTGTTCGTGCTGCTGGGCGCGGAATTCGTCGCCATGCTGCTGATCATCGTCTATGTCGGCGCCGTGGCGGTGCTGTTCCTGTTCGTGGTCATGATGCTGGACATCGATTTCGCGGCCCTCAAGGGCGAGATCGCGCGCTACATGCCGCTGGGTCTGTTGATCGGGGTGATCTTGCTGATGCAGCTGTCGCTGGGCATCGGCGCCTGGGTGCAGGCCGAGGGCGCGATGGGCCTGCGTCAGGCGGTGGCCCCGGACCTGACCGAGGTGGAAAACACCCGCGCCATCGGTCTGGTGCTTTATGACAAATACCTGCTGCTGTTTCAGCTTTCGGGTCTGATCCTGCTGGTCGCGATGATCGGCGCGATCCTTCTGACCTTGCGGCACCGCAAGGATGTGAAGCGGCAGAATGTGCTGGATCAGATGTGGCGCGATCCGGCCAAGGCGATGGAGCTGAAAGATGTGAAGCCGGGGCAGGGCCTGTAACGCGGGCCTGCATTGGATGGGGCGGGGTCGGACCCCGCCCGGACGACAAAAGACAAACGGGCACATACCCGGAGGGACTTGAACAATGGTTGGTCTGGAACATTACCTGACAGTCGCGGCGGCACTGTTCGTCATCGGCATCTTCGGCATCTTCCTGAACCGGAAGAACGTGATCGTCATCCTGATGTCGATCGAACTCATGCTGCTGGCGGTCAATATCAACATGGTCGCGTTTTCCAGCTATCTGGGCGATCTGGTCGGGCAGGTGTTCACCATGTTCATCCTGACCGTTGCCGCAGCCGAGGCCGCGATCGGCCTTGCGATCCTGGTCGTGTTCTTCCGCAACCGTGGAACGATCGACGTTGAAGACGTCAACGTGATGAAAGGCTAAGGCAAATGGCGACGATCATTCTTCTTGCGCCGCTGGTGGGCGCGCTGATCTGCGGCTTTGGCTGGCGTCTGTTGGGCGAGCGGGCAGGCCAGGTGATTGCAACCGCGCTGGTGTTTCTGGCGGCCTTGCTGTCGTGGATCATCTTCCTGACCTTCGATGGCGAGACTTACCGCGTCGTGCTGCTGCGCTGGATCGAATCCGGCAGCCTTGGCACCGAATGGGCGATCCGCATGGACCGTCTGACCGCGATCATGCTGGTGGTCGTGACCTCTGTCTCGGCCCTCGTGCATCTGTATTCCTTCGGCTACATGGCGCATGACGACAACTGGGGCCCGCACGAACCCTATCGCGCGCGGTTCTTTGCCTATCTGTCGTTCTTCACCTTTGCCATGCTGACGCTGGTGACGGCGGATAACCTGGTCCAGATGTTCTTTGGCTGGGAAGGGGTGGGGGTCGCGTCCTATCTGCTCATCGGGTTCTATTACAAGAAACCCAGCGCGAATGCGGCGGCGATGAAGGCCTTTATCGTCAACCGTGTGGGGGACTTCGGCTTTGCCCTTGGCATCCTTGGCCTGTTCCTGCTGACCGACTCCATCCGCTTTGACGAGGTGTTTGCCGCCGCTCCGGCCCTTGCCGACACCGACATCACCTTCCTCTGGACCCAGTGGAATGCGGCAAACCTGATCGGCGTCTTGCTGTTCATCGGCGCCATGGGCAAATCGGCGCAATTGTTCCTGCACACCTGGCTGCCGGATGCGATGGAAGGCCCGACCCCGGTGTCGGCGCTGATCCACGCGGCGACCATGGTCACGGCGGGGGTGTTTCTGGTGTGCCGGATGTCGCCGGTTTACGAATACGCGCCGCAGGCCTTGGCCTTCATCACCGTGCTGGGGGCTTGCACCGCGTTTGTCGCGGCGACCATCGGGCTTGTGCAGAATGACATCAAGCGCGTGATTGCCTATTCGACCATGTCGCAGCTTGGCTACATGTTCGTCGCGGCGGGGGTCGGGGCCTATCCGGTCGCGATGTTCCACCTCTTTACCCATGCGTTCTTCAAGGCGATGCTGTTCCTTGGCGCAGGCTCGGTGATCCATGCGACGCATCACGAACAGGACATGCGCAACTATGGTGGCCTGCGCAAGAAGATACCGCTGACGTTCTGGGCGATGCTGATCGGCACGCTTGCGATCACCGGCGTGGGGATCCCGCTGACCTATTTAGGCTTTGCCGGCTTCCTGTCGAAGGATGCGGTGATCGAAAGCGCCTATGTGGGCAACACCGGGGCATTCTGGATGCTGATCGTGGCGGCCTGCTTTACCAGCTTCTACAGCTGGCGGCTCATGTTCCTGACCTTCTTTGGCGAAAACCGCGCCGGGTCGGTCGGGCATGGCCACGCAGGTCATGGTCACGGCCACGACGACCACCACCACGAACCGCATGAAAGCCCGATGATCATGTTGATCCCGCTGGGCGTTCTGGCGCTTGGCTCCGTGTTCTCGGGGATGATCTGGTACAAGGTGTTCTTTGGCGACGAGGTTGCGGTGCGCGACTGGTTCGGCATGGAAGCCGCCGCGCATGGCGAGGCACATGGTGAGGCGCATGGCGCGGCCGATGCGGCAGGCCACAGCGCCGAAGCCCCAGCCGCCGCGACGGGCAACACCGCTGCCGCGACCGGCGACACCGCTGCCGCACCCGCGACCGAAGCGCCGGCGGCAGGGGCCGCCGCTGCCGAAGCCGCCCCAGAGGAGGCGCATAGCGCAAGCGCGCCGCCCAAGGGCGCGCTGGTGATGCTGCCCTTTACCGAGGCCGAGCAGGCGCTGGTCGATGCCAAGCTGGACCCGAAAAAGGTCGAAAGCGCCGAACACGCGCCCACGACCATCATCAACGCAGCCCATCTGGTGCCGGCGTGGGTGAAGGTTGCGCCGTTCATCGCGATGCTGATCGGGCTGTTCACCGCCTGGATGTTCTATATCCGCAATCCGTCGCTGCCGGCACGTCTGGCGGCCAACCAGCGCCCGCTTTACCTGTTCCTGCTCAACAAGTGGTATTTCGACGAACTTTACGACTGGGCCTTCGTGCGCCCGGCGAAATGGCTGAGCAATTTCCTGTGGAAGCGGGGTGACGGCGCGGTCATCGACGGGTCGATCAACGGCGTGGCCATGGGGATCATCCCCATGCTGACCCGCCTCGCCGGTCGGGCGCAATCCGGCTATGTCTTCCACTATGCCTTCGCCATGGTGCTGGGAATTGTGGCCCTGATCGCTTGGGTCACGCTCTCGGGCGCGCAGTAAGGGGGCGAAAGAGTATCCATGGACAATCTGCTTTCCATCATCACCTTCATCCCCGCGGTTGCCGCCATCATCATGGCGCTGTTCCTGCGCGGCGATGATGCGGCCGCCCAGAACAACGCCAAATGGCTGGCGCTTCTGGCCACCACGGCGACCTTCCTTGTCTCGCTGTTCCTGCTTGCGGGGTTCGATCCGGCCAATACCGGCATGCAGTTCGTCGAGGAATACGACTGGATCCTTGGCCTGAACTACAAGATGGGCGTCGATGGCATCTCGATCCTGTTCGTGATGCTGACCACGTTCCTGATGCCGATCACCATCGCGTCGTGCTGGGACGTGAAGGTGCGGGTGAAGGAATACATGATCGCCTTCCTGCTGTTGGAAACGCTGATGCTGGGCGTGTTCTGCGCGCTGGATCTGGTGCTGTTCTATCTGTTCTTCGAGGCCGGTCTGATCCCGATGTTCCTGATCATCGGGATCTGGGGCGGCAAGGAGCGGATCTATGCGGCCTTCAAGTTCTTCCTTTATACCTTCCTCGGCTCGGTGCTGATGCTGGTCGCGATGATCACCATGTATTGGGCGGCGGGCACCACCGACATTCCGACGCTGCTCACGCATAACTTCTCGTCCGAGACGTTCAGCCTCTTTGGCATCAGCATCACGGGCGGCTTGCAGACCATGCTGTTCCTTGCGTTCTTTGCCAGCTTTGCGGTCAAGATGCCGATGTGGCCGGTGCATACCTGGCTGCCCGATGCGCACGTTCAGGCGCCGACGGCCGGGTCGGTCGTGCTGGCCGCGATCCTCTTGAAGATGGGGGGCTATGGTTTCCTGCGCTTTTCGCTGCCGATGTTCCCGGTGGGCGCCGATGTGATGGCGCCGCTGGTGCTGTGGCTTTCGGCGATTGCGATTGTCTATACCTCGCTGGTGGCGCTGGCGCAGCAGGACATGAAAAAGCTGATCGCCTATTCGTCGGTGGCCCATATGGGCTATGTGACGATGGGGATCTTCTCGGCCAACCAGCAGGGCGTGGATGGCGCGATTTTCCAGATGATCAGCCACGGCTTCATCTCGGGCGCGCTGTTCCTGTGCGTGGGTGTGATCTATGACCGGATGCACACGCGCGAGATCGATGCCTATGGCGGTCTGGTGAACCGGATGCCGGCCTATGCGATGATCTTCATGTTCTTCACCATGGCCAACGTCGGCTTGCCGGGCACCTCTGGCTTTATCGGCGAATTCCTGGTGCTGGTCGGCGTGTTCCAGGTCAACACCTGGGTTGCCCTTGTGGCCACCACGGGGGTGATCCTGTCGGCGTCCTATGGTCTGTATCTCTATCGCCGGGTGGTGATGGGCGATCTCATCAAGGAGGCGTTGAAGTCGATCACCGACATGTCGCGCCGCGAAAAGGCGATCTTTGCGCCGCTGGTGGTGATGACGCTGCTGCTTGGCGTCTATCCGGTGCTTGTCACCGATATCATCGGCCCAAGCGTGACCGCCCTTGTCACCGATTATCAGGCTGCGATCCCCGTTTCGGGTGACGCGCAGCTTGCCCAGCACTAAAAGGAGCGCGGACCATGACCGCAGCTGATTTCAACACCATCCTGCCGGAATTCATCCTTGCAGCCTACGCCTTGGGGGCGCTGATGTTTGGAGCCTATGGCGGCAAGGACAAGACCGCCGCCACGCTGGTCTGGGCCACCTCTGGCCTGTTCCTCGCCTTCGCGCTCTACATCGGCTTTGGCATGAACGGAGAGCGCAGCGCCTTTGGCGGGCTGTTCATCGACGATCCGTTTGCGCGCTTTGCCAAGGTGGTCATCCTTGTGTCGGCGGCCTGCGTGATGCTGATGGCGCAAGACTACATGCAGCGCCGCGATCTGCTGCGCTTCGAATTTCCGATCCTCGTCACGCTGGCGGCGATCGGCATGATGGTGATGGTGTCGGCGGGCGATCTGATGACGCTTTACATGGGGCTGGAGCTTCAGTCGCTGTCGCTTTACGTCGTGGCCGCCATGCGCCGTGACAGCCAGAAATCCTCGGAGGCGGGTCTGAAGTATTTCGTGCTGGGCGCGCTGTCTTCGGGTCTGTTCCTTTATGGCGCCTCGTTGGCCTATGGCTATGCCGGGACGACACAGTTTGCCGGCATCCTTTCCACGCTGGATGGGGAAACGCCGGTCGGCCTGACCATCGGTCTGGTGTTCATGCTGGCGGCCCTCGCCTTCAAGGTGTCGGCGGCGCCCTTCCACATGTGGACGCCGGATGTCTACGAAGGCTCGCCCACCCCGATCACCGCCTTCTTCGCCACCGCGCCCAAGGTTGCGGCGATGGCGCTCATCGCGCGGCTGGTGCATGACGCCTTTGGCGGGGTGCCGGGGGAATGGACACAGGTGCTGGCCGCCTTGGCGGTTGTGTCGATGTTCCTTGGCGCGATTGCCGCGATCGGGCAGCGCGACATCAAGCGCCTGATGGCCTATTCCTCGATCGCCCATATGGGCTATGCGCTGGTCGGTCTTGCCTCTGGCACGGCGGGCGGGGTGCAGGCGATGCTGATCTACATGGCGATTTATGTCACCATGAACATCGGCACCTTTGCCTTCATCCTGTCGATGGAACGCGACGGCCGTCCGATCACCGACATCCAGTCGCTCAACATGTTCTCGAAGAAGGAACCGCTCAAGGCGCTGGCGCTGCTGGTGCTGATGTTCAGCCTTGCGGGCGTGCCGCCGATGCTTGGCTTTTTCGGCAAGTTCTATGTGCTGAAAGCGGCGGTCGATGCCGATATGATCTGGCTGGCCACCGCCGGGGCCATCGCATCGGTCATCGGGGCCTTCTACTACCTGCGCATCGTGTTCTTCATGTATTTCGGCAAGGAGTCCGAACCCGCCGACAGCAACATGGCGCCGGTGCAATGGGTGATGCTGGTCGCCGTGGCCGCGATCATGGTTCTGGGGATCGTGAACCTGTTCGGGATCGAACCCGCGGCTGCGATTGCCGCCGAAGCCCTTGTGCGCTAAGCCGCACCCCGTCGAGGCCTGGCCCGACGGGGTAGGGCGCATCGCCCTGACACGGATCGACAGCACCAATGCCGAAGCCTTCCGGCTGGCCCCGTCGCTGACCGGGCCGGCCTGGATCCTGGCCGAGGAGCAGACCGCAGGCCGGGGCCGCCGGGCGCGGCCATGGTCCAGCCCGCGCGGCAATTTCTACGCCTCTTTGGTGATGACCGTGGCAGGTTCACCGCAAAGCATCGCGCTGCGCAGCTTTGTGGCGGCCCTGGCCTTGCATGACGCGCTTGCCGCCGTCACCAGCAGCCCGCAGGCGCTTGCGCTCAAATGGCCGAATGACGTGCTGCTGGCGGGGGGCAAGGTCGCCGGTATCTTGCTGGAATGTCAGACCTTTGCCCCGGGCAAGCACCGCTTGGCCATCGGGATGGGCGTCAACCTGATCGGCCAACCCGCACGGGCCGAGGTGGAACCCGACGCCACGCCGCCGGTGTCCGTTCTGTCGGAAACCGGCCAGCGGCTGACGCCCGAAGCCTTTCTGGCGCCGCTGGCCCCCGCCTATGCCCGTTGGGAGGCTGTGTTTGCCAGCCAAGGCTTTGCCCCGATCCGCAGCGCCTGGCTGGAGCGCGCGGCCCGTCTGGGCGAACCGATCCGCGCCCGCACCGGCACGGCTGACAGGCACGGCATTTTCGAAAGCATCGATGCCGAGGGCAATCTGATCTTGCGCATGGCCGAGGCCACGCTTGCCATTCCCGCCGCCGAGGTGTTCTTTTGACCCCTGGTCCGCGGTCCTGTCCTGTTCCCTCTTGCGGTGGCCCCCAAGGGTGACATCCCGGGCCACCCACAGACAAAAGGCGCCCCCCATGCTCCTCGCCATTGATTGCGGCAATACCAACACCGTGTTTTCCATCTGGGACGGCACGCGCTTTCTGTCCACCTGGCGGATTGCCACCGATCACAAGCGCACGGCGGATGAATATTACGTCTGGCTGCGGTCGCTGATGACCATGACCCAGACCGAGGCGCAGATCACCGAGGCGATCATCTCGTCCACCGTGCCACGGGTGGTGTTCAACCTGCGCGTCCTGTGTGACCGCTATTTCAACTGTCGCCCGCTGGTGGTGGGCAAGCCCGACTGCCGCCTGCCGGTGGCCCCGCGGGTCGATCAGGGCACCACCGTCGGCCCCGACCGGCTGGTGAACACGGTGGGCGCCCATGACCGCCATGGCGGCGATCTGATCGTGGTCGATTTCGGCACCGCCACCACCTTTGACGTGGTCGATACCGATGGCGCCTATGTCGGCGGTGTCATCGCGCCCGGCGTCAACCTGAGCCTTGAGGCGCTGCACATGGCCGCCGCCGCCCTGCCGCATATCGATGTGGCCAAACCGGCCAAGGCCATCGGCACGAATACGGTGGCTTGCATGCAGTCGGGCGTGTATTGGGGATATGTCGGGTTGGTCGAAGGCGTGGTGCGCGAGGTGCGCCGCGAACGCGGCAGGCCCACCAAAGTTATCGCAACCGGGGGGCTTGCCTCCTTGTTTGCCCAAGGCACAGATTTATTTCACAAGATCGAGGATGATCTGACCATGCATGGCCTCGTCCTGATCCATGACTACAACAAGGAAACTGCATGAGCGCGAACCGTCTGATCTATCTTCCCCTCGGCGGCGCGGGCGAGATCGGGATGAATTGCTATGTCTATGGCTATGGTCCCGAAGGAAAGGAGCGGCTGATCGTTGTCGATCTGGGCGTGACCTTTCCCGACATGGACACAAGCCCCGGGGTCGATCTGATCATGGCCGACATCAGCTGGCTGGAGGCGCGGGCGAACCGGATCGAGGCGATCTTCATCACCCATGCGCATGAGGATCACATCGGCGCGCTTGGCCTCTTGTGGCCCAAGCTGAAGGCAAAGGTCTATGCCCGCCGGTTCACCGCCACCATCGGACGGCTGAAGCTGGATGAAATGGGCTTGCCGCTTGACACGATCACCACGGTCGAGGCGCGCCCCGCCATCGTCAAGGCCGGCCCGTTCGAGGTGCAATTCGTGCCGGTCAGCCACTCGATCCCGGAATCGAGCGCGCTGGTGATCGACACGCCCGCGGGCCGCGTGTTCCATTCGGCCGATTTCAAGATCGACCAGGGCCCGGTGGTGGGTGAGCCGTGGAACGACGAGGCGATCAGCGCGATTGCCGCCGAGCGCCCGGTCAAGGCGCTGATGTGCGATTCGACCAATGTGTTCTCGCTGCATCCGGGGAGGTCGGAATCGACGCTTGGCCCCGCGCTGAAGGAGCTGATCTCCAAGGCGGGCGGCATGGTGGTTGCGACCACCTTCGGGTCGAATGTGGCGCGTCTCAAGACGCTGGCCGAGGCGGCGCGGGCCGCCGATCGGTCGATCTGCGTGCTGGGCCGGTCGATGCGGCGGATGTTGTCGGCGGCCGAGGAAGCCGGGGTTCTGACCGGCTTTCCCCGCCTTGTGTCGCCCGAGGAGGCGCTGGAAATCCCGCGCCGCAACCTGATGCTGCTGGTCACGGGCAGTCAGGGCGAACGCCGTGCCGCCTCGGCGCAGTTGAGCCGTGGCAAATATCTGGGATTGCAGATGAAAGAGGGGGATTTGTTCCTGTTCTCCTCCAAGACCATTCCGGGCAATGAACGCGATGTCGGCCGGATCATGAACGCGTTTTCCGAAATGGGGGTCGATGTCGTGGATGACAGCGGCGGGCTTTACCATGTGTCGGGCCATGCCAATCGCCCCGATCTGGAACATGTGCACCGCCTGCTGTTGCCCGATATGCTGATTCCCATGCATGGCGAGCATCGCCATCTGCGCGAACATGTGCGCATCGCGACAGAAGCCGGGATCGCGGCGGAAATCGCGACCAATGGCATGATGATGGACATCACCGGGGAGGTGCCGCAGGTCGCCGAATATATCGAAACCGGGCGGCTTTATCTGGACGGCAATGTGCTGATCGGCGCGCTGGACGGGGTGGTGCGCGACCGGATCCGCATGGCCCTGAACGGTCATGTCATGGTGACGGTCATCCTGGACGAGGCCGACGAGCCTTTGGGCGAGGCCTGGGTCGAACTGTCTGGCCTGCCTACGGTCGGGCGGGGCGAACGGGCGCTGGCCGAAACGCTTGAAACCGATCTGACGGCCTATCTGGAAAGTGCCGGGGCCAAGGTGCTGCGTGACGATGCCAAGCTGGACGAGGCCCTGCGCCGGATCGTGCGGCAGGTGACGATGGAGGAGATCGGCAAGAAGCCCGAGGTGACGGTTGTCATCAGCCGGCTTCAGGCCGAATGACCTGACCCCTGGTCTGCGACCCATCCGGCCCGGCCCTGTGGCCGATCACGTGAAAAGGCCCCGCATCGCTGCGGGGCCTTTGATTTATCGCAGACAAAATCGCGCGGTCAGCCATCCGTGCCGGTTGCCGGTGCCTCGTCGGCGTCATCATGGGTGACGGTTGTGATCTTGAAGCTGCGCAGGATGAAATCCGGCACATGGTCGCCCATCCCGATCACGGCATGATCGCGCCGGTCGCGCCGGTCGTCCCTGCGGTCATCGCGGCGATCCTCGCGCCGGTCGTCGCGGCGTTCACGCGGCGGGGCATCGTCACGCCGTTCGCTGCGGCGGTCATCCCTGCGGTCATCGCGGCGCGGGGCCACCGGCGCTTCGGCCACCACGTCGGGGGCAGGCGCAGCCACAGCGGCGACCGGCACGTCGATCGGTTCCATGCTGGCGGGGGGCGCGTTTTCATCGCGCTTGGGCTTGCGGTTGCGGTCGCGGTCCCGCTCGCGGCCCTTGCCGCGCTTGTCGCCGCGCTCTTCGCGCGGGCGGTCGGACGCGCTTTCGTCAAGGCCGGCCAAGGCGCCCTCGGGCAGGGTGCCACGCGGGATCGGCTGTTTGACAAGGCTTTCGATGGCGCTCAGATACTTGTCATCATGCGGCACGGCGATGGTAAAGGCCTTGCCGGCCCGCCCTGCGCGCCCGGTGCGGCCGATGCGGTGGACGTAATCCTCGGGGTGCGAGGGCACGTCGAAGTTGAACACATGGCTGACCGCCGGAATATCAAGCCCGCGCGCCGCCACATCCGAGGCGACCAGCAGATGCAAAGACCCGTCGCGGAAGGCGTCGAGCGTTTTCATGCGCTGCGATTGTTCCAGATCGCCGTGGATCGGGGCCGCGTTGAAGCCATGCGCCTTGAGCGATTTGGCCACCACATCCACATCCATCTTGCGGTTGCAAAAGATGATCGCGTTGGTGCAGCTGTCGCCTTCGCCCCGGATCAGACTGCGCAGCACGGCGCGCTTTTCGGTAAAGCTGCGGTCCTTGCGGCTTGGCGTGAACTGGATCAGCGCCTGTTCGATGGTGGCCGAGGTGGAATTCTGCCGCGCCACCTCGACCTTGGCCGGATTGGTCAGGAAGGTCTTGGTGATCCGCTCGATCTCGGGCGCCATGGTCGCGCTGAAGAACAGGGTCTGGCGGGTGAACGGCGTCAGCTGGAAGATGCGTTCGATATCGGGAATGAACCCCATGTCCAGCATCCGGTCGGCCTCATC
>JALOSF010000007.1 GCA_025458525.1 Cypionkella sp.
CATGCGCCATGTCATTGAACAAGGCTTCATTGTCGCGGTCGATTTCGGTCTTCATTTCGGCGTTCCTTTCTTCCCACATTGGGGCGGTTTCGTTGTCGCAGGCTTGAAGTAGACGGGTGGAAAGTTTCCCCTCAAAATCTCCACCGACTAACCTGCTGTTTTTACTTACTATTATATAAGAAATAGAAAAGTAGAAGAAGTAGACAAGAAGCAAGGAACAGCGGAAGAACGTACATTAAATAAAGGTCCGACCGTATTAAGAGAGATAGAGCAAAGTTCCTGTCTACTTTTCTAATTTGATACTTTTACGCAATATCAATGGGTTAGAGCATACTGCATCTGTCCACCTTTCTACTCCAAAAAGCTTTCCGGGCGCGCTATGGCGTAGGCATTGCCCGCATAGTCGAAGTCTTTCGACAAAACAGCCTTTGACATTTCGGCCAGTTCGCCACTTTCGACCATAATTCGAAGCGTATGCTTTACAGCTTCACTTGATTTGCCAAATGCAGCGTCCTTGAACGGTTTCAACTTCGTGACACTTCGAAGGATATATCCGTATGGAACAATTCGCATTCGATGCAACGCCGATGCATTGGCACCCGCATACGAAGCTACTTCGGGCCATGCGACGACAAGATAACGGCGGATTGCGCGTCTAATTTCGTTTAGACGGGCGACTTCGCTTTGTGACACGTCGCCAACTTCGCCATCTTCGAACTTGTTCAACAGCCGTTCGATACTGCAAGTAACAAGAGATATGGCCCAACGTGCATCGCAGATTTCAATTGTGGGCTTATAGAGATTGCGACCGACGGCAAGGACACCCGCAACGCGCGAAGCGTGGACATATCCCCGGCCCCAAACCGCCCGCTTGTATTCGTCCTGCGCTTGGTCGCGGCCTTCGTCGCAAGTATTTCGAAAGTCGGTAAGTTCGGCTGTCGCGCTTTCGGATATTTCAACTTCTACGACGGTCTTTGCATGATTGAGATTTAGAGACTGACTGCAAAGGCTTGCCAGTTCTTCAAGAAGTTGGGCGCTTGGTTCAACGCTTGCGTGACCTTCGTTGTAGGGCGCAACGCGGTCTTCGCTTTGCAGAATGATGAACCGGGCGAAGAACCCGTTGCCCGTGTTGCGTTCGCTAACCACTTCGAAGAACGTCGTCGGGTTGCTGTCGCCAACTATCGTGACCGCCGGGGAATGCACGTCTTCAATGTTGTTGGCGCTGTCGGCGTATGCAGACTTCCGCAAGACGCTGCCTTTGCCGCCCTTTTCGGAAAGGTCCAATAGCATTTTTCGAAGGCTTTGCCGCGCTTCGCTGGCCTTCGGTGAAACGATTGGTTCAATCCATTCGCCAAACTCTGGAATGAACATGGCGAAGCAGGGCGGGTTCGACTTCGCCGTATAGCGGTGCAGAGCGGGCTTTGACGATACGTCGCCGGGTCCGATGAAGGTTGCCGCGTCTGGCACCTTTGCGACGACGGCGTTCAAAAGGATTTCCGGCCCTTTGGTCGCGGCTTCCTTACCCGACGCAGACGGCGCAAGAAGAACGAAATATTCGTTCAACCCGGAACCTTTGACGTTGTATGCCCTGCCCACAATCCCGGCTACGAACCCAAGCGCACCGATCAACGCTGCCGACCGCATAGGGCGCGGGGCCTTCGCTTCGATGAACGCGGCGATTTCGCCAACAAGCCCGATAGGCAACGCGGGAAATTCGGGGAAATCTTCGGCTTCCGTCACGATGTATGAGTAGGGGCGTTCGACGGGCCACGACATGCTTTCGCCAAGCCAAGGCTTGTGGTCGCGGGCATTGAACGGGGTAAGCAATTTCGAAGACATTTTCGGCCCGATCTTAGGCAAGGCTTAGGCAAAGCGCCGCTTCCCTGCACATTGTTATGAATTTCAATGGTTTAAGGTTATCTATTTCGGTAAATGGAAGCCAATACGGCTTCCATCACGCGCAACGCTTGCGATTTTCGGTCAATTCAACGACCAAGGCGCGAAGGTCGTCTTCGGTCGCGCCACGAATGCGGGCGGCAAGAATTGCGTTCACTTCGGAAGCGGGCCATGCCGACGACTTTTCGCCAAGCTTGACAGGCCGAATGAAGGTGCCCTTCGCCATAGCTTCATACAGCGTTGGGCGGGCCATGCCCGTTACCGCGCAAACGTCGGGTGTGCGAAGCAAGGCGTTCGGCACAAGGGCCGCAGGCGTGAACGCCCGGTCGGGGCTGCCGTAGGAAGCGTTCGGGTTCGCGGGGGTATTCATGGGGCTGTCTCCACAAGTTCGGGCATGATTGCCCGTCTTGCGAAGGTTTGCCCTAGCCCCGCCCGCAGATATGCCACCAAAGGCGCGGGATTAGTGGCAGACGGCTTTAGGGTCGCGTCACGACAGGCTTGCCCGGCCCTGCACCGCCCGGAAACTGGTAGCCCATGTGGGTTACGGTATCTATTACGGAACAAATCAGGTCAGTAACATGCGCCTGAACTTGCGAAAGAAATTCAATATCGACCTTGCTTTCAAACTGAACCAAATTCCCTGTCGCACGATCCTTCTTCGTAAAGCGCGGAAGCGACCTGCCTTCATTGTCTGGCACCATCCAACTGCCATGACAAAGCGTGTTCCGTAAGCTTGCGGCTTCTTTGATTGTCGCGACAAGTTCGCCGATGTTTTCGGTTGAATTGTTGGGGTTAGAGTTTGCGGCGTCTTCGAACTCTTTCGCCAAGTTCCAAAGCTGCGCCGTCATAATGCGTTCAAGTTGCTTTCCCCATTCTGCCACGGCCTTTTCGGCTTCTTCGGGTGGAATTGGTCTTGTCCCGGTGAATGCGAATATCCCCCGGCGCAATGTGTCTTCTAGAAACCCAAAGCTTGCAATCGCACGGCCCAAGTGTTCCCAAAATTCGGGCGTGTGGCGATGGGTCGGCCATTGCGACGGAAGGCTATTTCGATCAGTTATTGCCCGCTTCACTTCGCCGTCTTCTGACACGCTACACCGCCATTACTTAGGGTTGTGGGCAACATGACATGCGGCCCGGTAGGCGTCACGGAATTTTTGAAGCTGCGAACGTTGAAACTTGCCGAACGTTTCATCGTCAACTTGATCCAAAGCGGCTTCGGGCTTCATACGTTCGTAAGCGATTTCGCCGATTGCCATTGGCTTCACTTCGTCGGGTTGCACGCCATAGGGTCGCAGAACTTCGGGGTTGCTCATGGTCGTATGCCGTGCCTGAACTTCGTCGGGGTTCAAGCCGAAGTCTTCAAGTTCGCAGATACGTTTGCCCACAATAAGCCAAGCATCGGGGTCGGCTGCGGGCTTGCCGCGACCGTTCTTCAAGCCAAGACGGCGCAACAGTTCGGCGGGGTCGCGGTTGGCATAGTGAATGGCTTCGCCAAGCCATGCGGCAAGTTCACGCGGCACCGCTTCGCGTTTTTCTAGCGATAGCTGCACATCCTCTAGCCTTTCCCATGCTTCGGCTTGGTTTTTTGGGCGTGAGGTATCGGCGTGGCCGTCGAAGCCATAGGGAAGCGTCGCCATCATGCCACCCCCGCCCGCAGTTGAACGACCTTCGCGGCAACCGCTTCGCCCTGACAGAAGCCCGCCCAAGCCGCCATCATGGCCCGGCGCTGTTCAACAAGATCGGTTCGGCGATATCGCTGTTCGACTTCGTTGCCGACGCGATGCGCCAAGGCGATTTCGGATTGAATGTTGTCGATACCCGCTTCTGTCGCCCAATCCTTGAAGGTGCTGCGAAGGCCATGCGGCACGGCAGGGCGCGGTTGCGGGGTTTCGGCGGGGTCTTCGGGTTGTGTCAGAACATGCGGGTCAATCCAGCCCTTGCCGTTCTTCTTCGCCTTGGCTTCGTTCATGCGTTTCATAACGGCGGAAATTGTGGCGTCTGACATTTCGCCACCACGCGGGGCCGGGAAGACAAGCGCCTTCGGGTCTTTGTGATCGGCTTCGAAGTTCGGAAGCGCCTTCAAGACGACAATCGCGGCGTCGGATAAGGGCACCGAATGCGGCTTTTTCATCTTCATGCGAACGGCGGGGATAGTCCAAATCTTCGCCGCAAGGTCAATTTCGCCCCATGTCGCGCCGCGAACTTCGCCCGACCGCGACGCGCAAAGGGTCACAAATTCCAGCGCCCGCGCTGCCATGCCTTCACGCTGGCGAAGATCGGCAAACCATGTGGGCAAGTCGGCTTGCGGGATTGCAGGATGGTTCTGCGCTTCGGCCTTCTTTTGATTCCCTATCCAGACTTCAAGCGTCTTCGGCGACGCCGGGTTGTCGGTTTCGCGGCAACCTTCGTCAATCGCCCAAGCGAACACGCTTTCCATACGACCGCGAACCCGGCGGGCCGTGTCGGTCTTCGTCGCCCAAATCGGCTTCAAAACTTCCTTCACGTCGTCAATCGTGATGGTGCCCACATCCTTGTCACCGATCTTTGGCACGGCATGAAGGTCAAGGCTTGCCCGCCATTGCTTGCGGTGCTTATCGCTGCGGAAATCTTCGATGCGACCCGACTTCATGTATTCCTCAAGCGCGTCGGCAAAGGTCACAATCTTCGGCGCGTCGGGGGTAGACTTCTTCGCGCGGTTCACTTCGACGGGGTTTTGCCCGGCTTCGACCATTTCCAAAAGTTCGGCGGAACGCTTGCGGGCTTCTTTGACCGATAGCCCGCGTTGCGTCTTCGGTTCGCCGTTCGGCGGCGTTGGCACCCAACGACCTAAACCCGTGCAGGAAGTCTTGCCATTCATGGTGAAGTAGAATTCCCATGACTTCGATACCTGTTCGACGCCCTTTGCGTTGACGTGCTTCGTCACCCGCAGGAACAGCCCGTCGGCCAACTTGTCGCGCAGGCGCATGACGGTCTTGCCCGGTTCCGGCCCCTTGACCGAAGCGACGAACTTATCATCCAGCTTTTCATACTTGGGCGACATGCCAAAACCCTTCTGCCTAAGCGTTGCCTAAGCAAAAGCGCAGAAATAGGCGGTCAATGCAAGACGGGTGCAGACGACACAATGCGGCAAGCAATTGGAAACAATGGGTATTTCAGACAGCCCTAGACGGTAGCAGACATACCAATGGAAGCCCTACGGGCCACCAATTTACCCATAGGCTGACATCGACGGCTCAGGTTGTTTATGACTTGCTAGTCCCTTGGCGCGCTGGTGTTTGGCGTCCGCTATCTCTCCATCTTACCTGACCCTAGGTGCATCGATCCGTCAATCCGGACACGACCAATGCCGCGTCGGGCCTGTGTGCGGCGGGTGGTCAGGGTTTCGGCCGCATGACCTCTCCCGCCGCCCCGGCCCTGGTTGGCCAGACTTCGAGCAGACCCGACAGGATCACCAGCGCCCCACCCAGCACTTCGGTTGCCGACAGACGCTCACCCGCAAAGACCGCGGCCGTGGCCGCGCCAAACACCACCTCTGTCATCAAAAGAATGCCGACCCGTGCCGGATCAAGCCGCACCGCGGCCCACAAAAGCGCGGCAATCGACAGCACCCACCAGACCACGCCGGTTGCAACCACCTGAAGCGCAACCGCGGACAAGTCGCCGGGGGCAAGGCTTGGCACAGGCTCCAGCAGCGGCGCGCAGAGCAAGGACGTGACAGCCGCGCCAAGCGCGAACAGCAAGGCGGAAGGCAGGGGCGCCAGGTCTGATCTGACCCGCATTCCGGCGGTGGCAAAGGCCCAGATCAGCCCTCCGGCGAAAGCCATCGCCTCTCCCAGACTGCCGGGCAGCGGCACCCCGCCATCGCCGCCCAGCATGATGATCAGACCGGCCATCCCCACGGCGATGGCGACAAGACGCAACCGCGGCACCGGCGCGCGCAGCAGGTATTTTGCGATCAGCACGCTCCACACCGGGCTGAAGAACCACAGCAACACCACCAGCGCGACCTTGCCGTAAAGAAACCCGATGGAATAGAGCGCGAATGCAGCCCCCCCAAGCGCGATGGACGCCATCCCGACACGGTCCTTGCCACGCAGCGCAAAGCTGTCTTTCACCACAAAGGGAAGCAGCACAAGCGTCGAGGCCAACGTGATCGCCGCAGTCCCCCAGGCGCCGTCAAGCCCAAGGTCGGCAATCGCCCGCACCGGCACCCAGTAAACGCCCCAGATGATACCCGTGGCAAGCACGACGGCCGAGGCCAGAACACTTGTGGTCATCTTCTGTTCCTGTTCCATTCGCCCTGTCAAGGAGAGAGGGCATCTCCCGCGTCCCTCGGGCAAGGCGGCCCCTGCGGGTCAGATGCCTTTAGAATGCATGCCGGCCCGCGACGCGCCAGAGTGAAACACCAAACGCCGCCACCGGCGACGCTTTGCCCGCCCTGCTTGGCGCATCTGGCAGCACCGCTCCGGCGGGTTCGGGGCGCCGCGCGTTGCCTTGCTGGGTCCGCACCGCCAGCCATCAAGACGCCAGGCCATCGCGTTGACCGCCCCGTTCGTCGCTGGCCCCGGGGCCGGCCCCCCGCCCGAACCCGCGCCTTCACCGCGCGCGCATCCGGCGATTCCAGACCGCACGGCGGCGCGCTGCGGGAGCAGCCGCCTTGTCAGCCCGGCGAATGGCCCTAGAGTTCCGACCCGCTGACCCTGACAAAGGCCTGTCGATGATCCCTGCCGCCCTCGCCGTGCCCGGCGACATCACCACCGTCACCGGCGGTTACATCTATGACCGCCGCCTGCTGGAGGAGCTTCGCCATGCCGGGCGCACCATGCGCCTGATCCCTCTGTCGGACAGCTTCCCCTTTCCGACCGCGGCAGAAATGGCCGCCGATCTGGCGCTGTTGCAGGCGATCCCGCCCGACTGCCCGGTGATGATCGACGGGCTGGCCTTTGGCGCGATGGACCCTGCGGGCGTTGCGGCGATTGTGGCGCCGATCGTCGCCCTGGTGCATCATCCGCTGGCGCTGGAAACCGGGCTTGCCCCGGCCGAGGCGGCGCGCCTGTTTGAAACCGAGCGCGCCAACCTGCGCCACGCAGCCGAGGTGGTGGTGCCCAGCCCCCATACGGCGGCCCTGTTGGCCGAGCGTTACGGGGTGCCCGTGCAGCGCCTTCATGTGGCCCGGCCCGGAACGCAGCCACCGCCCGCCAACCCGCCGCGCCAGCCGGTGACACCGCCGCTGATCCTGTCTGTCGGCATCCTGCACCCCCGCAAGGGGCATGATGTGCTGATCGCGGCGCTGGCCCGGATCGATGATCTGGACTGGCAGGCGCAGATCGTGGGCACACCCTGGCAGGCCGGTCACTCGGACAGCTTGCGTCAGCAGATCTCGGCCCTGGGGCTTGCGTCGCGGCTGCGGCTGGCAGAGGCTGTGCCAGCCGAGGCGCTGGCCGGGCTTTATGCCCAGGCCAGTGTCTTTGCACTGGCCACCCGCCACGAAGGCTATGGCATCGTGTTCAACGAGGCGCTGGCCCATGGCTTGCCCATCGTGTCCTGCCGCACCGGCGCCGTGCCCGACACGGTGCCCGGGGATGCGGGGATCCTTGTGCCCTGCGACGATGCGGCGGCCTTTGCCGAGGCCTTGCGCGCGCTGCTGACCGACCAAGGTCTGAGAACCGCCCTGTCCGACGCGGCACGCCGGCATGGCGCGACCCTGACGGATTGGGCCGAAACCGCGCGTATCGCCGGGCGGGCGCTGGACGCCGCAGCAAGGGGTGCCGCATGACCACCGATCCCACCCCACAGGACAAGGCCGATCTGGCGCTGGCCCAGCAGGCTGCGACAGAGGCGGGGCAGATCCTGCTGCGCCACTGGGCCGCGCGGGCCGACCTGACGGTCACAACCAAACGGGCCGGTGATTTCCTGTCGCAGGCCGATGTTGCGGCGGAAACCTGCCTGCGCACCATCCTGCTGGGCGCCCGGCCCGAGGATGGCTGGCTGGGCGAGGAAACCGGCGAAACCGGCCCGGCCCGGCGCCGCTGGATCGTCGATCCTCTGGACGGCACGACCAATTTCCTGCGCGGCATCCCCCATTGGGCGGTGTCCGTCGCGCTGGAGGTCGAGGGCCTGCGCCGCATCGGCGTGGTGCATGACCCAGTCAAGGGCGAAACCTTCGCGGCCCGTTTGGGCGGGGGGGCCACGCTGAACGGGCGGCCGATCCGTGTGGCGCAAACCCGCGATCTTTCGGCGGCCCTGTTCGGCACGGGCATTCCGTTTGGCGCGATGAACCATATCGACGATCACGCCGCCGACATCGCGCGGCTGGTGCCGCATTGCGCGGGCGTGCGGCGGATGGGGGCGGCGGCGCTCGACCTTGCCTATGTGGCGGCGGGGCGGCTCGATGGGTTCTGGGAACGCCGCCTGCGCCCCTGGGATATCGCGGCGGGCCTTGTGCTGCTGCACGAGGCGGGCGCGCAGACCGCCGCGCTCGACAAAGGCGACCGACCAGAGGCTTCGGGCACGGTGCTGACCGCAACGCCCGCGCTGTTTGCGGCCTTTGCCAGTATCTTGCGCGATCAGCCCACGGCCGAGGGCAGCCGCGCATAAAGATCGCCGGACCCCGCCTCGGGGCCAAGCCCGCGCAGCCACGCCCGCGTGTCCTCGGGGCCTTGCCAGCGGTCCCACAGAAAGGCCGCGGCCTCGCCCCGCACGGGATTGAACTGATAGGGTCCAAGCTGCATCAGCCGGTCAATCACCGCCAGCGTCAGATCCGGAAAGCCCGGCAGATATTCGACCGAGACATAGTCCACCGGCTGGCTGAGGCCCGAAAGCACTTCGAGTTCATAGCCTTCGACATCGATCTTGATATAACGCGGCACGCCTTCCTCGGCGATCAGACGGTCAAGCGTCGTGACCTGCACCTGCTGTGCTGTGTCCCAACGCACATGTTCGAAGCCCGGCGCCGCGGCGGCCTGCTCGACGAAGCCGGTCTTGAGCGACGACACCGTCGGGTGGCGCGACGACACCGCCATCTGCGCCACGCTGACCGAACCGCCTGCCGCCGCCTCGACCAGCCGGATGTCGTCCGGCAAGGTCAGGCGCAAATAGCGCGCAAAGATCCCCTGCGGCTCCAGCGCCACGACACGCGCGCCGGCAGCCCGCATCGCCCGCGCGCGGGTGCCGACATGGGCGCCGATGTCAAAGGCCAGATCGCCGGGACGCAGCAGGCCGCCGTAAAACCGGCGCAGGGGCCGCGTCCTCACCGGGTTGTGATAGATCACGACCGAGCGCAACAGACCGAGCCACTTCGTCACCTTCACTCCCGATCTCCCCTTTTTGCGTTGCAAACCCATGTGCCGGGCAAGGCAGATAGCGTGCTTGCGCAAAGTCCCAAGGGGCTTGGCGAAAGATCGCGCAAGTGCTTTGCCACGCACGGAAAGTGGCGGGGGGCACTTGTCTGCCCCAATGTGACACTATGTAGAAGGCGCTGTGACATCCATTGGTTTTCTCATGAACGCACCTTCCCTCAGCCGCCTGGTGGCGGCGCATAGTCCCTCGGCCCTTGCGCCCGATCTTACCGCGCGGGTGATGCGCGTGAAGGGCGATGTGCGGCTGGGTGTTCCGGTCGTGCTGACCGATGGTCATGCGGCGGCGCTGATCGTCGCGATCGAGGCCCTGACGGCCGACCGTCTGGCCGCGCTTCAGGCGATGGGATCGGTGCCCGAGGTCGCGATCACCCGCCCGCGCGCGGCGTTCCTTGGCCATGGCGATTTGCCGGTGGCAAAGGTTCTGGCGCTCGACCTGCCGCCCGGGGCCGACCTTGCGGCGGTGCGCGCGATGGCAGAACCGGCGGCGCGGGCCGGCACGCCCCCGCCCCTGCATGACAGGTTGCGCGCGGGCGATGCCTTGCATCAGGCGGCCATCGCGCTGTGCAAATCGGCGCAGCTGTTGCCCGCCGCGCTGGTGCTGCCGGTGGCCGACGGGCTGGCCGAGGCGCAGCGCCATGGCCTGTGCCTGATCGCCGCGACAGATGTGCTTGCCGATCTGAAATCGGCGCGGGCGCAACGCCCGGTGTCGTCGGCCCCGCTGCCGATGGCGGTTCATGCCGCGGGGCGCGTGCATGTGTTTCGCCCCGATGACGGCGGGATCGAACATTACGCCATCGAAATCGGCGCGCCAGACCTGCGCGCCCCCGTTCTGGTGCGGCTGCATTCGGCCTGCTTCACCGGCGATGTGATGGGCAGCCTGAAATGCGATTGCGGCCCGCAGCTGCATGCCGCCTGTGCGGCGATGGCGGCCGAGGGAGGCGGGGTGCTGCTTTACCTCAATCAGGAAGGGCGCGGCATCGGCATGGCGAACAAGATGCGCGCCTATGCCCTGCAAGAGGCCGGTCACGACACGGTCGAGGCCAACCACCACCTGGGCTTTGACGATGACGAGCGGGATTTCCGCATCGGTGCGGCGCTGCTGTCGCAGCTGGGGATTGGGTCGGTGCGGCTGTTGACGAACAATCCGGCCAAGGTTCGGATGCTGTCGGCCCATGGCATCGACATCGTGGACCGCGTGCCGCTGGCCGTGGGCAAGACCGAACAAAACGCCCGCTACCTTGCCACGAAGGCCAGCAAATCGGGCCATTTGCTGCCATGATGGCGCAGGCCCTTTGGTGCACCGCCCCGGACCGGGCCGAAATCCGCGCAGCAAACCTGGGCGAAGGCATTGCGGTTCAGACCCTGTTCACCGGCATCAGCCGGGGGACGGAGCGGCTGGTGTCCAAGGGTCTTGTGCCGCGCTCGGAACAGGTGCGGATGCGCGGGCCGGGGATGGAGGGCGATTTTCCGTTTCCGGTCAAATACGGCTATTGCAACGTGGGCCGGGTGCTTGAAGGCGCCGATGCCGGGCGGGCGGTCTTTGCGCTGTTCCCGCATCAGACTGCCTATCGCCTGCCACAGTCGGCGCTGACCCTGCTGCCCGAGGCGCTGCCGCCGGGCCGGGCGGTGCTGGCCGCGAACATGGAAACCGCGCTCAACATCCTGTGGGACAGCGGCGCGGGCGCGGGCGACCGCATCGCGGTGATCGGCGCGGGCGTCGTCGGCACCTTGACAGCCTGGCTTGCCGCGCGCCTGCCGGGGGCCGAGGTCACGCTGTGCGACATCAGCCCGGCACGCGCCGGGCTTGCCGCCACGCTTGGCCTGCGCTTTGCCGCGCCGCAGGATGTGCCGCAGGACTGCGATGTGGTGATCCACACCAGCGCGTCAGAGGCGGGTCTGGCGCAGGCGCTGTCGCTGGCAGGGCTGGGGGCCACGGTGGTCGAGGCCAGCTGGTATGGCGACCGGCCTGTCACCCTGCCGCTGGGCGAGGCGTTTCACAGCCGCCGCCTGCGCCTGATCAGCAGTCAGGTGGGCAATCTGCCGCCCGAGCGCAGCCCGCGCTGGACCTATGCCCGACGCCTGGCCAAGGCGCTGGATCTGCTGTGCGATCCCGCGCTTGATGCGCTGATCTCGGGCGAGACGGACTTTGCCGCCCTGCCCGATGTTTACAGCAAAATTCTCGATGCGCCTGAAACTCTGTGCCACCGCATTCGGTTTACAGGCTGACCCCGCCGATCCCACCACGCGCCGACCCCACCCTGCAAGGAGCCGCTATGTACGCCGTCGAAGTCCGTGACCATATCATGATCGCCCATTCCTTTCCCTCGCCGCTGTTCGGCCCGGCGCAGGGGGTGCATGGGGCGACCTTCACGGTGGATGTGGCATTCTTTGCCGATGACATCGACGAACACGGGCTGGTGGTGGACATCGGCCTTGCGATCGAGGCGCTGTCACAGGTGTTGCAGCCGCTGCGCTACAAGAACCTGGACGAGGCCGAGGAATTCAAAGGCATTTTCACCACCACCGAGTTCCTCTCGGGCCATATCTTTCGCGAAATGGCGGCGCGCGTGCGGGCGGGCGATCTGAAGGACGCAGGCCGCGTCAAACGGCTGCGCGTCACGCTGCACGAAAGCCATCTGGCGCGCGGCTGGTATGAGGCCGAGATCTGAGCCATGGGATTTTCCGCATCCTGGCTGGCCTTGCGCGAACCTGCCGACCATGCGGCGCGGGACGAGGGCCTGTTGCGGGCGGCGGTCCAGGCGGCAGGCGCCGACCCGGTGATCGTCGATCTGGGCAGTGGCACGGGGTCCACCTTGCGCGCCTTTGCGCCGCATCTGGGGCGACCCGCGCGCTGGCGGCCGGTCGATCATGACCCGACCCTTCTGGCCCATGCGGCAGCGTCTGCCGATGGTCTGGCAACGACGCATCAGATCGATCTGCGCGACCTTGAGGCCCTGCCGCTCGACCAGGCCAGTCTTGTCACCGCTTCGGCGCTGCTGGACCTGTGTTCCGAGGCTTGGGTGCGCGGGCTTGCCCAGCGGCTTGCGGCGCGGTCGCTGCCGTTTTACGCGGCGCTGAACTATGACGGGGTGATGCATTGGTCGCCGCCCGCTCTGGCCGATGCGGATGTGACACAGGCCTTCAACCGCCATCAGCGCGGCGACAAGGGCTTTGGCCCGGCCCTTGGCCCGGATGCAGCGTCGGCGATTGCCGATATCTTCGGCGCTGCCGGCTTTACCGTTTTGCGCGCGCAAAGCCCGTGGCGGCTTGGTCCCGAGGACGCGGCATTGCAGCGCGAGCTGCTGGCCGGCATCGCCCAGGCCGCCGCCGAGGCGGGGGCAGAGGCCGCGCCAGACTGGCTGCGCACCCGGCTGGATGCCCTGCCGCAAGCCCAGTGCCACATCGGCCACCTCGATATTCTTGCGCTGCCCCCGGATCAGGGCGCGAGATGAGCGGCACCACAGGAGGACAGCGATGCAAGCGGTGACAGTGACCCCCAAAGTCTGGGAACGCATCCTTTCGGTGCGTGCGGGCCTTTCCTGCGCCTGTTGCGGCAACTGGACCGAGGGCGAGCGCGCGGCGCTGGCGCTTTATGGCCCCTTGGCGCGGCGCGATCTGGGCCCGGTCGCGGTGGCGCAGATCGGCCAGTCGCTGGACGGGCGGGTGGCGACTGTTTCGGGCGATGCGCGCGATGTGTCGGGCCCCGATGGTCTTGCGCATCTGCACCGGATGCGGGCGCTGGTCGATGGCGTGGTGATCGGGGTCGGCACGGCGCTGCACGATCAGGCGCGGTTGACCGTGCGGCTGTGCAGCGGCCCGAACCCGGCGCGGATCGTGATCGACCCCAAGGGCCGCTTGCCCGACGATGCCCCTGCCCTGCGCGCCGATGGCACCCGCCGCATCGTGGTGCAGGCGGTGGATCGGCCGCGTCCTGCCGGGGTCGAGGTGCTGCGCCTGCCGTTGTGCGACGGGGTGTTCCGCCCCGAGACCCTGTGTGACGCCCTGCATGAGGCCG
Organism: Cypionkella sp.; assembly: GCA_025458525.1. Classification (GTDB taxonomy): domain Bacteria; phylum Pseudomonadota; class Alphaproteobacteria; order Rhodobacterales; family Rhodobacteraceae; genus Pseudotabrizicola. The sequence continues at coordinate 13,270 of JALOSF010000007.1, forward strand.
GTTTGCAGACCCTGCTGATCGAAGGGGGCGCCATCACCATCGCAGCCTTTCTGGAGGCGGGGCTTCTGGCGCGGCTTCAGGTGGCGGTGGCGCCCCTCTTGATCGGCGCGGGGCCTGCGGCGCTGACCACCCGGCAGCCCAAGCTCAAGCTGGCCGATTGCCTGCGCCCCGAAATGCGGGTGTTCGGGCTTGGGTCGGATGTGCTGTTCGATTGCAGCCTGTCGCCCCAGGCTGCCGCCGCCCTCCTGCCGCTGCACCATCCCGCCGAACGGCGGCCGCGCCGGGCGGCCTCGCTTCTGTCCTGACGCCGGCGCGTCTGGTCCGGCACGGGCGACCCGGCGGCGGCTAGTCCACCATCTGCGTCGCAAGGGCGAAATCGGTCAGTTCCGCCTCGACAAGGATATAGATGTCTTGCGGCGGGGTTTGCATCGCACGGGCCGCCAGCCGCAGATCGATCCCCATCTCGGTCAGATAATCCAGCACCTCGGCCTGGCCGTGCTGGATGCTTTCCACCGCCAGAAAGGCGGGCAGCAAGGTGTTTTCGCCGAAATAGTGCTGATGCACCCCGACCAGCGCGCCACGGCTGACGATGCGCTCGGTTCCGGCAGCAAGGATATAGGGGCAGGCCGAAAAGCAGGCGGCCCCGTCTTGCATCGCAACGGGCCAGCCTGCCGCGCGGATGGTCCGCCCGATGTCAAGCGCGTCGGCCACCGACCCGCCGGGGCTGTGCAAAGCGATGCGGTCGGGCGTGACCGCATCGCCCTGCGCCAGATGCTGCGCAAAACGGGTCGCATCGCCGGGCGCGATTTCGCCTTCCAGCAGCAGGGTCAGGCCGCCCGCGTCGCGCACTTCGGTGAATTGCAGCCGGGCGGGCAGCGTGTCGCTGCGGGGAAAACCGGGGCTGGCGGGGCGATCCTGCGGCAGATCGCGCGGGCTGTAGCGCCGGGTCTGATCGCCGGGGCGCACCGGAACTGCGGCGGGCGGTGGCGGATCGGCACGCAGCATCTCGGGCACCAGCCGCTGGAAATCGCCAAACACGATCACCCCCGCCAGCGCGATCTGCAAGACCAGCATCGCCTGCAACACCCGCCCCGCGCGAGACACGCGCCTGCCCTGCGCCGCCATGACCGCGCTACCGCCGGGCGCCCAGCACGATGGCGGGCGGCTCTGGCTCGGGGCTGGCAGAGGGTGCGGCGGGGTCGGCCGTTCCCTTGCGCATCGGCGATGCGGCGCCCTGTGGCGCGTCCTGTGCCGGGCCTTCGACGCTTTCCAGATCGCGCAGCGCCGTCACCGCAGCGCGCAATTCGGCCAGCGTCATGGTTTCGGCGGGGTCCGTGCTTTCACGGTCGGCACGGATCGCGCCTTGCGCCACCATCATGATGAACACCAGCACCGCAGGCAGCAGATCGATCGCAATCGCCCCCGCCCACGAGGGGATGAAGTCCCCGGCATAGCGCAAGACCGCGTCGGCGGTCGAAATCGGGCTGTAGGTGGTGTCATCCGGGGTGGGCATCGCCAGCACCTCATCGGCAGCGGCCTTGAGAGTGCCCGCCCGCTGCGCCAGCAAGCCCAGCACCGCGTCGATGGTGCTGCGCTGATCGTTGCGGATGCTGTCGGTCGATCCGTCGAGTTCCGGCACCACGACCGAAGCCGACAGATCCTGCGCTGCCCGCGCGACCAGAGGCGCCACCGACAGTTGCCGCAATTGCGCGATCAACCCGGCCAGACGCACCGATTCTTCGGCGAATTCGACCGACCGCTGCTCGATGTCGCCGCTTGACGCGGTCAGCGCGCGCATCCGGCTCAGGATCTGGTTGCCCTCGGCAAAGGCGGCCTCGACCAGCGGCCCCTGCGCCGTGATCTGCGCTTCGAGCCCCGCAAGCTCATCCGCCTTCTGGGTCAGCACGCGAAACACCGCGCCACGCCCGGCGGTGCCCGACAGGTTGCCCGTCGCCTCTTGCGCCGACAGATCGGCAAAGCTCTGGCGCGTGCGGGCCACATCCAGCGACAGGCCCTGTGCCGCCACCGCAACGCGGTGCGCCTGTTCCAGCCCGGTCTGATACTGCTGCACGGTGCGGGCAAGATGCTGTTCCACAGCCGCCGATCCGGCCAGCGCGGCGGCATTCAGCCAACTTGACATGGCGATGATCGCAAGCGAGCCAAGCGCCATCGACAAAAACAGCCCTAGCCGCGCCGCGCCCGTGCGCACCGCCGGCAACAGGCGGATCATATAGCTCCAGAACACGAAGATCGCGACGGACACGGCCAGCGAATAGGCAACCGCCGCAAGGAATGACAGCGCCCCGGTCCCGTTGAGCAGGGACGACACCCCAAGGTAGGTGTAGATGCCAGAGGCCACCGAAAGGACGCCCAGGGCCATTGGGGTAAAGGTTTCCAGCGCCGCCAGATGGCCTTCGATCTCGCGCGCGGAATGCAGGCCACGCGTTTCGGCGGCGGTCGGTCTGGCGGGCATCGGGCCGGCTCCTTGGCTCTGGTGTGCGGGACATGGCCTTTGCCCAGGACGGGTGGGTGGGCCGTGCGCATGCAGGTCTTAACAAACGGTAAACAGCATATTGTCATAAATAGAGGTCCAGACCCGCATCACCAAGTGCCAAGCGCGTGAACACGGCATCGCTGCGCCTTGGCGGGAACCCTGCCCCCGCCGCTGGCGTTGATCCCGCAACAGGCGAGCCGGAGCAGGACGCGCCGCGCCGCCGCCGCAGGAAAGGAATTCTCATGTCGGCTGACACATTCTGGAAAGAGATGGAGGGCGTGCATTCGGCCATGCTTTCGATCGGCAGCGCGCGTCATGTCCCGATGTCGCCCTATGCGCGGCAGGCGGATGATGCGATCTGGTTCATCACCGCCCAAGGCACCGATCTGGTGCGCGCGGCCGAAAGCGGCGACAGCGCGGCCTCGCTCATCGTGACGGGCGAGAGCAATATCCATGCGCGGATCGAGGGCGAGGCCACGCTGGTTCAGAACCGCGCCAAACTGGAGGAGTTGTGGAACCCGGTTGCCGCGACATGGTTCGACGGGATCGATGACCCCGATCTGCGGCTGGTCAAACTTGTGCCCTCGACGGCCGAAGTCTGGCTGACCTCGGGCGCGCTTGGTTTTGCCTTTGAGCTGGTGAAGGCCAAGGTCACGGGAAAACAGCCCGATATGGGCGAGCATTTCACGCTGGCGTTCTAGCCGCGCGCCGGCAACGGGCCGGCACGGCAAGGCCCCGGTCCTGACCGGGCCGGGGCTATGCCTTTGCGCGCGGGGGCATTAGACTGCACGCATGACCACGCGCCCTGTCAAACACTCGCTGACCCTGCACGGCCATCGCACCAGCGTGTCGCTTGAGGCGCCGTTCTGGGAGGCGTTTCGCGCCATTGCCGCCGAACGTGGCGAAACGGTCAACGCGCTGGCCGCCCGGGTCGATGCGGGGCGCGCGGGCGACGAAGGCCTTGCCTCGGCGATCCGGGTCTTTGTCTTGCGGCACTATCGCGGCAAATAGACCAATCCCGCTCTGGCAGCGCGGCGCGGCTTGCGCTATGGGGCAAGCATCACAGCATCAGGGAGCGCCCCATGAAAGCCGCCGTTGTCACCTTTCCCGGGTCGAACTGCGACCGTGATCTGGCCAAGGCCTTTGAACAGGCCGGGTTTCAGGTGACGCGGGTCTGGCACAAGGACACCAGCCTGCCGCATGGCGTGGATGTGGTGGGGGTGCCCGGCGGGTTTTCCTTTGGCGACTATCTGCGCTGCGGGGCGATTGCCGCACAATCCCCCATCGCCGCGGCGGTAAAATCCCACGCACAGGCGGGCGGGTATGTGCTGGGCATTTGCAACGGCTTTCAGGTGCTGACCGAAATGGGGCTGCTGCCCGGCGTGCTGATGCGCAACGCAGGGCTGAAATTCGCCTGCAAGCGGGTGACGCTGCGGGTGGCGACCACCGACAGCGCCTTTACCAGCGGCTATGGGCGCGGGCAGGAAATCGTGATCCCGATCGCCCATCACGATGGCAATTACACCATCGACGCCGAAGGTCTGGCCCGGCTTCAGGGCGAGGATCGCATCGCCCTGACCTATGCGCAGAACCCCAATGGCTCGATGGCCGATATTGCGGGCATCCTGTCCGACAACCGCCGTGTGCTGGGCATGATGCCCCACCCCGAACGCGCCTGCGAGCGGGTGCAGGGGGGCGCGGATGGGGCGCAAATGTTTGCGTCGCTCATGGGCGGGATGGCGCTTGCCTGAACCGCCCCGGCTTGAGGCGGTCCGGGGCAGCGCCTAGAGTCGCGCCATGGCAGACAAGGGCACCTTTCCCGATCAGAGCGAAGACGCGCAAGGCATTTCCTGGCGCGTCAAGCTGGTGATTGCGCTGATGATCGTGCTGGCCATCGGCGTGGTGCTGGTCACGAATCGCTGGTTGACCGAGCGGTTTTCGGAAACCACTCGCAACCGGGCGGATCTGCGCCTTGCGCTTTATTCCGGCAACATGATCTCGGAATTGCAGCGCACCTCGGTGGTGCCGCTGCTGTTGTCCACCGATCCCGCCTTTGCCGAAGCCTTGCGGGTCGGCAATTTCTCCTCCACGTCGCAGCGGCTGATCAAGCTGCAATCGGAAATCGGCGTGGCCTCGATCATGCTGCTCGATCGCGACGGCCGGGTGGTGGGGGCAACCAACCGCAACCTTTTGGGCACGCTCTATCGGTCCGAGAGCTTTTATGTCGATGCCTTGCGCGCCAAGGACACGATTTTCACCGCCGCCCGCCGCGGCACGGCGGGGTTCGATTTCACCTATTCGCGTGCCGTGGTGGTGGATGGACGCCCCGTCGGCGTGATCGCGGTGGCGGTCGATCTGATGAAATACGAACGCGCCTGGGCCGGGTTTCAGGACGCGGTTCTGGTGACGGACAGCGAAGGCACCGTGATCCTTGCGACCGAGCCGCGCTGGCGCGGTCTGCCGGTGGACGAGGCGCTGGCCGTGCGCGAGCCGATGTCGGCTTTTGGCCGGGCCATTCAGGCCACCACCGACTGGGCACAAAACCCGCCCGATGCCTATGTCGCGGGGCAAGCCGTGATGAAAACCGAAGCGCGCGTGCCGTTTCGCGGCTGGCGGATGGTCACGTTCACCGCCTACGATTCGGTGCGCGAACGGGTGAATGGCGTGCTTGCGCTGGAAATCATGGGCTTTGCCATCCTGCTGGCGCTGACCTTTTACGGGCTGTCGCGCAAGGCCTGGTCACAGACCATGTCCTTCCAGCGCGAATCGGCCGAATTGCGGCTGCTGAACGCGCGGCTTCAGCGCGAGATTGCCGAGCGCGAGAAGGTACAAAAAGACCTTGCCGTGGCGGAACTCACGCTGGCGCAATCGTCGAAACTGGCCGCGCTTGGCGAAATGTCGGCCGCGGTCAGCCATGAGTTGAACCAGCCCCTGGCCGCGATGAAAACCTATCTCGCCGGCGCGCGGCTGCTTTTGCAACGCCGCCGCCCCGAGGAGGCGCTGTCGTCGTTCCAGCGCATCGACGATCTGATCGAACGGATGGGGGCGATCACGCGGCAGCTCAAATCCTATGCCCGCAAGGGCGGCGAGGCGTTCGAGCCGGTGGACATGCGGCTTGCCCTGTCATCCGCCCTGTCGATGATGGAGCCGCAACTCAAGGCGCGGGTGGTCAAGATCACGCGCACCCTGCCCCGCCAGCCGGTGATGGTGATGGCAGACCGCATCCGGCTGGAGCAGGTGATCATCAACCTGCTGCGCAACGCGCTGGACGCAACCAAGGACCGACCCGGCCCGCAGATCGACCTGATCCTGAGCCAGGGCGAAACCGCCATGCTTTTGGTGCGCGACAATGGCACCGGCATTGCCGATCTCGATAACCTTTTCGAGCCGTTCTACACGACCAAGAAACCGGGTGAGGGGGTGGGCCTTGGCCTTGCGATTTCCAGCGGGATCGTGGGCGATCTTGGGGGTCGTCTGACCGCGCGCAACGCAACCGGCGGTGGCGCGGTGTTTGAAATGCAATTGCCCCTCATGGGGCCAATCAAAGAGCAGGAAGCAGCGGAATGAGGGTATCATGTCGCGCGCAATGAAAGTGGCCATCGTCGATGACGAGGCCGATATGCGTCAATCCATCAGCCAATGGCTGGCCCTGTCGGGGTTCGACACCGAAACCTATGCCAGCGCCGAAGACGCGCTCAAGGGCATCAGTCCCGATTTCGCGGGTGTCGTGGTCAGCGACATCAAGATGCCCGGCATGGATGGGATGGCCTTTCTCAAACGGTTGATGAGCATGGACTCGGGCCTGCCGGTGATCATGATCACCGGGCATGGCGATGTGCCCATGGCGGTGGAGGCGATGCGCGTCGGGGCCTATGATTTCCTTGAAAAGCCGTTCAACCCCGACCGGATGACGGAACTGGCCAAGCGGGCGACGCAGGCGCGGCGCATGACGCTCGACAACCGCGCGCTGCGGCGCGAGCTGTCGGACGGCTCGGTCCTGATGAAAAAGCTGATCGGGGCCAGCCCGGTGATGGAACGCCTGCGCGAGGATATCCTTGATCTGGGTCAGGCGGATTCGCATGTGCTGATCGATGGCGAAACCGGCACCGGCAAGACATTGGTGGCCCATGCGCTGCATGCCGTGGGGCCGCGTGCGTCCAAGAAATTTGTCACCATTTCCTGCGCCGCATGGTCCGAGGATCAGCTGGTCGCCAAACTGTTCGGCCCGGCCGAGGACGGCGCCATCCCCCTGGTCGAGGAGGCCCGCGGCGGCACGCTTTGCCTTGAGGATGTCGAGGCTTTGAGCCATTCGCTGCAAGCCCGGCTTCTGACGCTGATCAACGAGAACGGGACGCCGCCGGAAACGCGGATCATCGCGATCTGCAACGAACACGCGCCCGACAAGACATTGGAAGATGCGTTGCGCGCCGATCTTTACTATCGCCTTGGCGCGATGACGATCCTGTGCCCGCCCCTGCGGTCGCGCGGCGAGGATATTCTGACGCTGTTCACCCGGATGTCGGAACAGTTTGCCGAAGAATACGGCTGCGAGGCCCCGCAGGTCACGGCGCAAGAGGCGGCGCAGCTGCTGCAAGCGCCGTGGCCGGGGAATGTGCGCCAGTTGGTCAACATCGCCGAACGCGCCGTCTTGCAAAACCGGCGCGGGTCCGGGTCCATCGCCAGCCTGTTGATGGCCGACAACGAAGCGACCGGCCCTGCGATGACGACCGAAGGCAAGCCGTTGAAGGAATATGTCGAAAGTTTCGAGAAGATGCTGATCGACAATACGATGCGCCGCCACAAGGGCAGCATCGTCGCGGTGATGGACGAACTCTGCCTGCCGCGTCGCACGCTGAACGAAAAGATGGCGAAGTATGGCTTGCAGCGGCAGGATTACACCTGACGCTGTCGCATTCCTGTTACCATGCCGGGGGTAATCACGGCGGGACATGTCCGATAGGTGCCCGCCGTGAATACCCCCGCGCAAGACTGGCTCGAAGCCGAACTCGCCGATACCTTTGACGAGGATTTCGAACTGGAGCTGGAGGACGCGCAGCTTTCGCTCGAAATCGCGCGGATCTACAAGCAAAAGCACCCCGATACCATCGACCGCCATGCCTATTTCAGCGCGCTGATCCGCATGCAGTCGGAACTGATCAAACTTCAGGACTGGGTGCAGTATCACAAGAAAAAGGTCGTGGTGATCTTTGAAGGCCGCGACAGCGCGGGCAAGGGTGGCGTGATCAAGCGCATCACCCAACGCCTGAACCCGCGCGTGGTGCGTGCCGTGGCCCTGCCCGCCCCGTCCGACCGCGAAAAGACCCAGTGGTATTTCCAGCGCTATGTGCCGCATCTTCCCGCGGGCGGCGAAATCGTGCTGTTCGATCGCAGCTGGTATAACCGTGCCGGGGTCGAACGGGTGATGGGCTTTGCCACCGAGGATCAGGTCGAGCAGTTCTTTCACGACGTGCCCGAATTCGAACGCATGCTGGTGCGGTCTGGCATCACGGTGATCAAATACTGGTTCTCGATCACCGATGAGGAACAGCAGATGCGGTTCCTGATGCGAATCCATGACCCGATGAAGCAATGGAAACTGTCGCCGATGGATCTGCAAAGCCGCGTGCGATGGGAACAATACACCAAGGCGAAAGAGGATATGATGGCCCGCACCAACATTCCCGAAGCGCCGTGGTATATCGTCGAGGGCAACGACAAGAAGCGGGCGCGGCTCAATTGCATCGACCACTTGCTGGGCCTGATCCCGTATGAGCCAGTGCCGCACGAAGATATCCGCCTGCCCGAGCGGGTGTTCAACCCCGATTACGAACGCGCGGTTCTGCCCCCCGAACTCTATGTTCCGGCGAAATACTGAACCGCACAGACAGGCCCGTCACCCAAAATTGCCCATTGCTCTTGCGCGCGCTTTGCCGCTAGGGTTGCCGGGCACGGGATGTCCCTTGCACGGAATTCTCTGCCTGCCTTGGCCGAAGCGATGAAACGCTGCGCCGGGCACGCAGTCGGATCGGCCGAAAGGCTGTTGTCATTGCCCGTATGTCCTTGGATGCGCGGGCTTTTTGAAGGTGGGGGGTGCCTTGCACCCTTCAGACGTGAACCGCGATGACGTGCGCGATACAAACGGCAGACGGCGTGGGGTGCCCATCGGGCATTCCGCTGTCATGCGTTCCGCGCGCCTCCGCCCGAACAAGACGCCTCGCTTTGTATGAAAATCCCTCCGGTCCGCCGGGGGGTTTTCTGCCTGTCAGGCGCTATGGAACATTATGGCCAAGAAAATGCTCATCGACGCCACCCATCCCGAGGAAACTCGGGTTGTGGTGGTGGACGGAAACAAGGTCGAGGAATTCGATTTTGAGACCGTCAACAAACGCCAGCTTGCTGGCAACATCTATCTGGCAAAGGTAACGCGGGTCGAACCCTCGCTTCAGGCGGCCTTTGTCGATTACGGCGGCAACCGGCACGGATTTCTGGCTTTTGCCGAAATCCATCCCGATTACTATCAGATCCCGGTCGCCGACCGCAAAGCGCTGATCGAAGAAGAACGTGCCTATGCGCGCGCCGAGGAGGAGGAGGAAAACCGCCGCTCGCGCAAGCGCGCGCCGCGCCCCAAGCCCCTGTCCGAGGAGGCGAAATCCGCCGATGCCGTGACCACGGGACCGGCGGGCATGGATGTCGTCGATCTGGATGACACGGATGCCGAAGGGCACGCCCCGACCGCCGACGCCGCAGGGCCGGATCATGCTCATGAGCATGACCATGACCACAGCCCCGAAAACGGCGAGGCCGACGAAAAGCCTTACCGCGCGATGGACAACGCCTCGGAAACCGACGACGAGATCGAATCGATCGCCGAGGAGGACGTGGCCGAGGAAATCAGCGCCCCGCGCAAACCCCGTGCGCGGCGCTACAAGATCCAGGAAGTCATCAAGGTCCGGCAGATCATGCTGGTGCAGGTGGTCAAGGAAGAACGCGGCAACAAGGGGGCCGCGCTGACCACCTATCTGTCGCTGGCAGGGCGTTACTGCGTTCTGATGCCGAACACCGCCCGTGGCGGTGGCATCAGCCGCAAGATCACCAATGCCGCCGACCGCAAGAAGCTCAAGGAAATCGCGGGCGAGATGGAGGTGCCTGAAGGCGCGGGCCTGATCATCCGCACCGCGGGTGCCAAGCGCACCAAGGCGGAAATCAAGCGCGACTACGAATATCTGATGCGGCTGTGGGAACAGATCCGCGAGCTGACGCTGAAATCCATCGCGCCTGCCCAGATCTATGAGGAAGGCAACCTGATCAAACGCTCGATCCGCGATCTTTACAACCGCGAGATCGACGAGGTTCTGGTCGAGGGCGAGGACGGCTTCCGCACCGCCAAGGATTTCATGCGCATGATCATGCCCAGCCATGCCAAGGCGGTGCAGCGCTATACCGACCCGACGCCGCTGTTCGCGCGCTATCAGGTCGAAGGCTATCTGGGCGGCATGTTCAACCCGACCGTGCAGCTTAAATCCGGCGGCTATATCGTGATCGGCATCACCGAGGCGCTGGTCGCCATCGACGTGAACTCGGGCCGCGCGACGAAAGAAGGCTCGATCGAGGAAACCGCGCTGAAAACCAACCTGGAGGCCGCCGAAGAAGTGGCGCGCCAGTTGCGTCTGCGCGACCTTGCCGGCCTGATCGTGATCGATTTCATCGACATGGAAGAACGGCGCAACAATGCCGCCGTCGAAAAGCGGCTGAAGGACAAGCTGAAAACCGACCGCGCGCGGATTCAGGTCGGCCGCATCTCGGGCTTTGGCCTGATGGAGATGAGCCGCCAGCGTCTGCGCCCCGGCATGCTCGAATCGACCACCCAGCCCTGCCCGCATTGCCATGGCACCGGCCTGATCCGGTCTGATGACAGCATGGCGTTGCAAGTGCTGCGCGCGCTGGAGGAGGAAGGCACGCGCAAGCGGTCCAAGGAGGTGCTGCTGAAGGCGCCGGTGGGGATCATCAACTATCTGATCAACCAGAAGCGCGAACATATCGCCCTGATCGAGGCGCGCTATGGCATGTCGGTGCGGATGGAGGCCGACCCGTCGCTGATCAGCCCCGATTACACCATCGAAAAGTTCAAGACCGCGCTGCGCGTGGTCCCCGAACCGGGGGCGGTGATTTCGGGCAATTCGAGCCTGATGGGCGCGCCCGTGGCCGAGGATGAGGACGAAGACCTGCCGATCGAGGAGGATGTCGAGGACGACGCCGACACCGACGACGAGGGCGAGGCCGATGACAAGGGCGCGTCCCGGTCAGAGGCGCGCGATGGCGACGGCAACGGCGGCAAGAAAAAGCGCCGTCGGCGGCGGCGTCGCAAGGGCTCGGGCCCGAACGGCAACGGCAGCGACGAGGCAGGCGGCGACGACGCGGGCACCGACGATGCAGGTTCGGACGAGCCGGGCGCAGAAGGTGGCCGCGCCGCCGACGCGGGCGAGGACGGGGTCGAAAGTGCGGTCCCGGCGGCAGCCGAGCCTGTGGCGGGGCCTGATCCTGTCGTGGCCTCTGACAGCGGGGCCCCCGCGCCAGACGCCGAGGACAAGCCAAAGCGCAGCTCGCGCAGCCGCAGCCGCAAGCCAAAGGCCGACTCCGAAGGCGAAGCGACGGGCGAAGCGGTCGCAAAGCCTGCACCAAAGTCATCGGCAAAATTGGCGACCGCCGCGGCGGACGTGCCGGCCGCAGAGGGTGACGCGCCGAAAAAAACGACGCGCAGCCGCAGCCGCAAGCCCAAGGTCGAGGAGGCGGTGACAGAACCCGCGGCCACCGAACCTGTGGCGGCAGAACCTGTGGCGGCGGAACCTGTGGCGCCCGAACCTGTGGCGCCCGAACCTGCCGCGCCGGCCGCTTTGGCCGAGCCTGCCCCCGTGGTCGAATCGGCGCCTGAACCAGCGCCAGCGGTGGCAGAACCGGCCGCAGAGCCGCTGGCAGAGGCGCAGGACGCCGCAACGCAGGCCCCTGCCGCGCCACAGGCCGAGGACACGGCCGCAAAGCCCAAGCGCAAGGGCTGGTGGTCCTTGGGCCGCTGAGTGGCCACAGATAAAGCATGGGGCGGCGGGGCAACCTGCCGCCCTTTGTGTTTTGCGATGTTTCAAACGGCCACGGCGATGTGACACCCCGCCCCCGTGACGCGCCGCGCGCCACAGGCTATGTCGTGGTCAAAGGGGACAGACATGTTCGGAATCGACCTGATCGACGCGGCGCTTGTGCCTGCCATGCTGATCGCGCTGATGGCGGGCGTCTTGTCGTTCCTGTCGCCTTGCGTGCTGCCCATCGTGCCGCCCTATCTGGCCTATATGGGCGGCATCTCGATGGGCGAGATGCGCGCAGACGGGGCAGCGCGCCGCCGGGTCATCCTGCCAGCCCTGTTCTTTGTGCTGGGCCTGTCCACGGTGTTCTTGCTTCTGGGCTTCACCGCCTCGGCATTCGGGGCGTTCTTCTTGCAAAATCAGGTGCTGTTCTCGCGCTTGTCGGGGGCGGTCGTGCTGGTGTTCGGGCTGCATTTCATCGGGCTGTTCCGCATCCCGCTTCTGGACCGCGAGGCGCGGCTGGATGCGGGGGATCGCGGCGGATCGGCCTTTGGCGCCTATGTCCTCGGACTCGCCTTCGCCTTTGGCTGGACCCCTTGCATCGGTCCGCAACTGGGCGCGATCCTGTCACTGGCGGCCCAGGAAGGCTCGGTCCAGCGCGGCACCGTGCTGCTGGGCGTCTATGCGCTTGGCCTTGGCCTTCCCTTTCTTCTGGCCGCCCTGTTCGTCGAACGCTCGCTTGGCCTGATGCAGCGGCTGAAGCCGCATATGAAAACCATCGAGCGGGTGATGGGGGCCTTGCTGATCCTGGTCGGGCTTGCCCTTCTGACCGGGGCGTTCACCGATTTCAGCTGGTGGCTCTTGGAAACCTTTGACCGTTTCGGAATTCCGCTGCTTGGCTGACGGGTTTTCCCTTATTTCTGCCCAGAATCGCGCCTAGACTGCCCGCGAACGGAGCGGCAGATGACAAGGATGGACCCGTTGACCCCGAAGGCACCGGCGCAGGGCGAAAGGCTCTTTCGCCGCAGGGTGTTCTATATTCCGGGCTATGACCCGATCCATCCCCGCCGCTACCGCGAACTCTACCGCAAGGAAGCCGCAGATCAGGCCGCGATTTCCGGCTATCACATCACTCTGCGCCCCAAGACGACCAAAGGCCCCTATGGCTGGCGCGTGCAGGGCACCATGGGTGCGGCCATGGCCGAGGCCGATATCGAGGTTCTGGTCTGGTCCGACATAGTGCGCGACAGCATGTCACCCTCGATACCCGCGACCTATGCGCAACTGGTGCGCACGGCCTGGGCCTATATCGGGTCGGGCGCGCTGTTCCGGCTGATGCGTTTGCGCAAGGGGCCGGTGATTGCCGCGCTTTATCCGATCGTGTTCCTGCTTGCGCAACTGGCCTTTGCCTGTGCGGTCGGCTGGGGCCTTGGGTCCATCCTCGCCGCCTGGGTCCATCCGGCGCTGATGCTGGCCGGGGTGATCCCGGTGCCGTTCATCCTGCGCTGGTTCAAGGCCAAGGATGGCAAGGTCTTTGCCTATTACCTGATGCATGACTATGCCTTTTCCGCCCGCTGGAACGGGGCCAATCCCCCGGCGCTGGAGCAGCGGATGGCCGAGTTTGGCGCCGCAATCCGCCAGGCGATGGCGGGCGATTATGACGAGGTGCTGGTGGTCGGCCATTCTTCGGGCGCGCATCTGGGCGTGCAGGTGCTTGCCGATCTGCTGCGCGCGGGGCTGCCGCAGGGGCATCCGCCGCTTGCCTTTCTGTCGCTGGGTCAGGTGGTGCCGATGGTCAGCTTCCTGCCCGGGGCCACGCGCCTGCGCGCCGATCTGGCCTTTTTATCGACCCGAGACGACATCACCTGGGTCGATGTGACGGCCCCCGGCGATGGCTGCGCCTTTGCGCTGTGCGATCCGGTCGCGGTGACGGGGGTGGCCCCGCCGGGGCAGCGCTGGCCGCTGGTGATCTCGGCTGCCTTCACCAAGACGCTGTCGCCCGCCCGCTGGAAGGAACTGCGCTGGCGGTTTTTCCGCCTGCATTTCCAGTATCTTTGCGCCTTTGACCGGCCCGGGGATTACGACTATTTCCAGATCACCGCCGGGCCAAGGACGCTGGCCGCGCGCTATGCCGGGCGCGCGCCATCGAACAGCCGCATCACCCGCGCCGTCAACCGCTTTACATCCACGGCATGACCCCGCCCAAGCCACAGCCCCGCCCTGACCGTGTCTCGCTCTGGCGACACCTGCGCCTGTTCCGGCAAGACATCCTCTCGGCCCAGCCTGCGCGGCTTTATCGCGCCTGGATGGCCGAATTCCGCACGCCGTTCTTTCGCAGCTACATGTGCAACGATCCGGCGCTGATCGATCTGGTGCTGAAAGCCCGGCCCGATGATTTTCCCAAATCGAACCGCATCCGCGAAGGGCTGAACCCGCTTTTGGGCAATTCGGTCTTTGTGACGAACGGCGAGGTCTGGAAACGCCAGCGCCGGATCATCGACCCCGCCTTCGAAGGCGGCCGGCTGCGCGACACCTTCCCCGCGATGTGGGATGCCGCCTGCGCCGCCACGGCCCGCCTGCACGCGGGCACGGTCGAGGTCGAGGAGGAAATGAGCCACGCCGCCGCAGACGTGATCTTTCGCACGCTGTTCTCGATCCCGATCGAGCATCAGATTGCGCAAGACGTGTTCCACGAATTCCGCGCCTATCAGCGCACCCAGCCCATCCTCAACATCGCGGCCTTCCTGCCGCTGCCGCGCTGGATGCCGCGGCTGCACCGGCGGGCGACGTTGCGTGCGGCTGCCCGGATCCGCGCGCTGATCACCCGCATGACCGAAACGCGGGCGGCCGAGATCGCGGCAGGCACGGCACCCGATGACCTGGCCACCAAGATCATGCTGACGCCCGATCCGCAGACCGGCCAAAGGTTCGACACCGAGGAAATGGTCGATCAGGTCGCGATCTTCTTTCTTGCCGGGCACGAAACCAGCGCCTCGGCCCTCGCCTGGGCGCTTTACCTGCTGGCGACCCACCCGCAGGCCCAGGCCCGTGTCGCGGCCGAGGCCGCCACCCTGCCCGACCAGCCGGATTTCGCCGCGCTGTCGCGGCTGAAATTCACCCGCGACGTGTTTCGCGAAACCCTGCGGCTTTACCCCCCGGTGCCGATGATGGTGCGCGAAAACGCCTGCCCCGAGGTTCTGCGGGGCCGCGCTGTCGCCCCCGGCGCGCAGATCGTGCTGTCGCCCTGGCACCTGCACCGGCACGAAAGGCTTTGGGCCGACCCCGATTGCTTTGATCCCGACCGTTGGTCCCGGGACGACATCAAGACCTGTGCGCGCGACGCTTACCTGCCGTTTTCCGCAGGCCCGCGGGTCTGCACCGGCGCGGGCTTCGCCATGGTCGAAGGCACGTTGCTGCTGGCGCACCTGATCCGCAGTTTCCGCTTTGATCCGGTGCCGGGTGATGTTCCGGTGCCCGTCGCACACCTGACCGTGCGCGCAGCCAACGGAATACGCCTGCGCCTGACCCGCCGCGATTGACGCCTGGAATCCGGCCCCAAGCCCGGGCGGCCGGCTGCGACGATGTGTGCGGATGGATCGAGCCTGACCGCCGACGCGGGGTCAGAGGATTTCGACGCGGTAGCTTTCGATCACCGTATTGGCCAAGAGCTTTTCGCACATCGCCTTGACCTCGGTCTCGGCTGTGGCGGCATCGGTCTGTGCCAGCTCAAGCTCGATCACCTTGCCCTGGCGCACGCCCGTCACACCTGCAAAGCCCAGCGTGCCCAGCGCGTGGCGGACAGCTTCGCCCTGAACATCCAGAACGCCGTTCTTCAGCATGACGGTGACTCGGGCTTTCATCGCACTTCCTCAAAATGGCTGATCGGTTGCGCCCTTCCCTTAACGCCCGCTCCCCTGCGGGGCAAGGGGTCGCGCGGGCCTGACCAGCGCCAGCTAATTGATCAACGTGGGCTTGGGGCTATGCGTCACGTTGCTTGGCAAGACCCCAAGGCGCCGGGCAAGTTCGGTATAGACATCCGCCATCGGCCCCGGCTCTGCCACCGGCTGACCATCGCCCCGGTCGATCACGGGCCGCATGTCCCACAGGCGGCAATTGTCGGGGCTGATCTCGTCGGCGATGATCAGGCGCATGTAATCGCCCTCCCACACCCGGCCCACCTCGATCCGGAAATCGGCCAGGCGGACGCCCACCCCCATCATCACGCCTGACAGGAAGTCGTTGACCCGCAGCGCCAGCGCGACCACGTCGTCAAGATCTTGCTGGCTGGCCCAGCCAAAGGCGACGATATGTTCCTCGGCCACCATGGGCGAGGACAGGCGGTCATCCTTGTAATAATATTCCACGATCGGGCGCGGCAGGGCAGTGCCTTCGGGGATCCCCAGTTTGGTGGACAACTCGCCCGCGGCAAAGTTGCGCACCACCACCTCCAGCGGCAGGATCTCGGCCATGCGCACCAGTTGTTCGCGCATGTTCAGCCGCTTGATGAAATGCGTCGGAACCCCGATGCTGTTCAGCCCGGTCATGAAAAATTCCGACAGGCGGTTGTTCAGCACGCCCTTGCCTTCGGTGCCCTTCGCCTCGCTGGTGACGGGTGCCTCGGACGAGATGCCTTCATCCTTGAAATACTGGATCAGCGTGCCGGGTTCGGGGCCGTCATAGAGGATCTTGGTCTTGCCTTCATAGACCTTCTTGCGCCGTGCCATGAACTCTCCGAAACACAAATGCAGTCGGGGGCGGTGAAGCACCACCCCCCTGTCGTCGCCCCGCGTATAGGACATGGCACGGGGCGCTGCAAGCGCACAGGCCCGCAAACCCGCGCGGGCAAGGCACATGGCCGCCGGATGACGCGGGGCCGGGCGCAGGGCATGGCCTGTCCTGGTGCCGGGCCCCGTTCCGAACCATGCCGCGCCCCGTGGCCGCGACGAATCACAGGGCGCGGCAAAGCGCGGCATCGCGGCTCTGCCATGCGCTTTGGGCGCGCACGGCCCCTTGCGGCGATGGGCGGTGAAGGGCATATGGAACGGGACATACATCCATCAGGGGGACCCACCCATGTCCACGTTTGACGATCGCGAAAACGCCTTTGAAAACAAGTTCGCCCATGACGCGGAAATGCAATTCCGTGCCGAGGCGCGGCGCAACAAGCTGGTGGGCCTCTGGGCCGCCGGTCTGATGGGAAAGACGGGTGACGACGCCGCCGCCTATGCGATTTCGGTGGTCGAGGCCGATTTCGAAGAGGCAGGGATCGAGGATGTGGTGCGCAAGGTTGCCGCCGATCTTGCCGGGCGCGCCAGCGTGGACGAGGTGCGCGCCAAGATGGCCGAGCTGCTGCCCGTCGCCAAGGCGCAGCTGATGACCGAGATCTGAGCCAACACCGAGCCAGCTTGTGCGGGGCCGCCGTCGGGCGGCCCTTTGCATTTTTGAACAGCAATTTATCCGTTAAGGGGCTGTTTGCCCTCAGCTTGCCATGGTCGCCGTAGGTGACACAGGGCAAGGGCGATGGCGATGCAGGGCAATGCGGGTCTGGGCGGCATCGTGCGGCAGCAGCTGTGGCGGGGCGGTCTTGGGCTTGCCTGTCTTGGCCTTTGTGTTGGCGCACTTTATCACCAGATCGGCGGTTTCGACACCGCCCTGCTCGGCGCAACCCTCGCTGCGGTCAGCCCCTTGCAATGGGCCGGGGCGCTGGTGTTTTCGGCCCTGAGCTATCTGGCCATCGGTCACTATGACCTGATCCTGATGCGCCATCTGGCCCTGCCCCATGATCCGGGCCAGGCACGCCGCGCGGGGATCACGGCGCTTGCCCTGTCGCAGACGCTTGGGCTTGGCCTGTTGACGGGCGCGCTGGTGCGCTGGCGGATGCTGCCGGGGCTGTCGCTGGTGCAGGCCCTGCGGCTGACGCTGGCGGTCAGCGCAACCTTCCTGGCGGCGGCGGCGGTGGTGGGCGCGGTCATTCTGGCGTCGCTGCACGGCTTTTGGGCCACGGTGGCGTCGGCCGCGGGTCTGGTGGTGCTGGTTGGGCTGGTGATCCTGCGGCCCGTGGGGATGCGGTGGCGCTGGCCCAATGTCTTTGCCATCGGGGCCATGCTGGCCTGCTCGGCCGCCGACCTCGCAGGGGCCTGCGCGGCGCTCTGGTGTGTCCTGCCCCCCGGCACCGCGATCGGCGATCTGATCTTTCGGTTTCTGCCCGCACTCGCCGCCGGCCTGATCTCGGGCGCACCTGCCGGGCTTGGCGCCTTTGACCTGCTCTTGGTGCAAGGATTGCCTGCGCTGCGCACGGAACAGGTGATGGCGGCCATCCTTGCCTGGCGGCTGGCCTATTTCGCCCTGCCCGCCGTGCTGGCCGCTGCCGCCATGGCCGTCGGGCCGCGGCGCGCCCTTGCGCTTCACCCCCTGCCGGCCCTGCCCCCGCTCTGGCCCGAGGCGCCTTTGCAGCGGCAGGGCCATCTGTCGCCGCTGCCGGGCACTGGCTGGATCATCGGGCGCACCGGCCATGTGCTGGTCGCCTTTGGCGATGTGCCACAGCCCGCCCGCGCATTGCCCCTGCTGCGCCGGGCGGCCCGTGCCGAAGCCCGCCTGCCCGCGCTTTACAAGGCGCCTGCCCGGCTTGCTGCCCGCAGCCGCGCCATGGGCATGACGGCGGTTGCCATCGGCAAGGAGGCGTCGATCAATCCTGCCCGCTTTACCCTTGCCGGACCCGCCATGGCAGGTCTGCGCCGCAAACTGCGGCAAGCCAAGGCGGCGCAGATCAGCACCGCGCACGAGGCACAGCCAAGGCTGGCCGAATTGTCCGGTCTGGCGCAAGACTGGGCCACACAGATGGGCGCCGAGAAGGGCTTTTCCATGGGGCGCTTCGATCCGGCCTATGTTGCGGGTCAACGTGTCTATGTCGCCCGGCAAGCCGGGGTCGCGGTGGCCTTTGTCACCTTCCACGAGACAGGCGCGGGCTGGACACTTGATCTGATGCGCGCGACCCCCTCTGCCCCGCCGGGCAGCATGCACGCGCTGATCACACAGGCGCTTGCCGATGCGGCACAAGGCGGCATCGCGCGGGTCGGTCTGGCCGCCGTGCCGATCACCGCCTTTGCTGCGGCCCCGCCCCTGGCACGGCTGGTGCGCCGGATCGCCCCGAAGGCGGGCTGGGGTCAGGGCCTCTATCAGTTCAAGTCGAGCTTTGGCCCGACGTGGACCCCGGTCTATCTCTGCGCCCCGAACCCTCTGGCGCTTGCCCTTGCGGCATTGTCGATCGCGCGGGCGGTGCATTACCCGCCCCCGTTGACCCGCCGCAGCCCCGATGCCGGCCCGGACCAAATGGGATTTGCCTCTGAGCCGCAGTTCTGGCATTCCCAAGGTTGACCCAGCAACCCGAGGCTCCGATGTCGCAAGATGCCCTGTCCCTGCTTTTGTCCACCCATGATTGGCTGATGGCCGATGGGGCCACCGGGACGAACCTTTTCAACATGGGCCTCTCGTCAGGCGAGCCGCCAGAATTCTGGAATGTGGAACAGCCCGACAACATCCGCACGCTGTATCGCAACGCGGTCGAGGCCGGGTCCGACATCTTTCTGACCAACACCTTCGGCGGCAATGCCAGCCGGCTGAAACTGCATCAAGCCCAGGGCCGCGTGCACGAGTTGAACCGGATCGGGGCCGCGCTGGGGCGCGAAATTGCCGATGCCGCGGGCCGCACGGTCGTGGTTGCCGGATCGGTCGGCCCAACGGGAGAGATTTTTGAACCGATGGGCAGCCTGACCCATGCGCTTGCGGTGGAGATGTTCCACGAACAGGCCGAGGGGTTGAAGGCGGGCGGCGCAGACGTGCTGTGGATCGAAACCATCAGTGCGCCCGAAGAATACAAGGCCGCTGCCGAAGCCGCTGCCCTGGCCGGGATGCCGTGGTGCGGCACGATGAGCTTTGACACCGCAGGCCGCACCATGATGGGCACCACCTCGGCGGCCATGGCCGAACTGGTCGAAAAGCTGCCCAATCCGCCGATTGCCTTTGGCGCGAATTGCGGTGTGGGCGCCTCTGATCTGATGCGCACCGTGCTTGGCTTTGTCTCCACCGGCAGCGCGCGGCCGATCATTGCCAAGGGCAATGCCGGGATCCCCAAATACCACGATGGCCACATCCATTATGATGGCACGCCCGAATTGATGGGCGAATATGCGGTCCTTGCGCGTGACGCGGGCGCGCGGATCATCGGCGGGTGCTGCGGGACGATGCCGGAGCATCTGCGCGCGATGCGGGCCGCGCTGGAAAACACCCCCAAGGGGCCGCGCCCGACGCTCGAGGATATCTCGGGCAAGCTCGGCGGCTTTTCCTCGGCATCGGATGGCACCGGCGACACCTCGGGCGAGCCAAAGCGCGAACGCCGCGGCCGCCGCGGCTGACCCCGGTTAGGCTGCGAACACTCGACAGGCCCGAACCTTCGGTGGGACGTCGCTGTGGAGCGTGTTTTCGCAGACAACCCGCGCCCGGTCAGAACAGCGCAAGCTGATCGCCGGCCCGTGCAGGCGGCGCAAACAGATCGCAGAGCAAGGGTGGCATCTGCTTGACCAGCCCCAGCCGGGCTGCGGCCTTGTCGAACCGTTGCGCGATCAGGTCGGCCCAGACGCCTTCTCCGCGCATCCGGCGGCCCCATTCGGGGTCGTAGTCACGCCCGCCGTGCATCTCGCGCACCCGCGCCATCACCTTGGCGGCGCGGTCCGGAACGTGGCGGACAAGCCAATCCCGAAACAGGGGCGACACTTCCATCGGCAGGCGCAGCGCGATCCAGCTGGCCGCCTGCGCCCCCGCCGCGTGGCAGGCGGCAAGCAAGGGCTCCAGCTCGGGATCGGTCAGCCCCGGGATGACCGGCGCAAGCATCGCGCGCACCGGAATACCGGCCTCGGACAATCGGCGGATCGTGGCCAGCCGCCGTGCGGGAGCGGGCGCCCGCGGCTCCAGCCGCCGCGACAGCCCGTCGTCGAGCGTGGTGACAGAAATCCCGACGCGCAGCAGCCCCTTGGCCGCCATCGGCGCCAGAATGTCGATGTCGCGCTCGATCAGCGTGCCCTTGGTGGTGATCGCCGTCGGATGGTTGAAGGCGGCCAGCACCTCCAGCACCTGCCGCATGATCCGGTGCTCTGCCTCGATCGGCTGATAGGGGTCGGTGTTGGTGCCAAGCGCAACCGTCGCCACGCGATAGGACCGCGCCCGCAATTCGGCCGCCAGCACCTCGGCGATCTCGGGCCGCGCGACCAGCCGTGTCTCGAAATCAAGCCCCGGCGACAGGTTCAGCCAGGCATGGCTTGGCCGCGCAAAGCAATAGATGCAGCCATGCTCGCAGCCCCGGTAGGGGTTGACGCTGCGGTCGAACGGCAGATCGGGCGAGCGGTTGTAGCTCAGCGCCGAACGCGCCCGCTCCAGCCGCACCTCGGTGCGCAAGAGCCTGTCCTCCTCGGGCAGATCCCAACCATCCTCGGCCCGCTCGCGCCTGTGACGTTCATAGCGCCCTGCCGCATTGGACGCCGCCCCCCGGGCGCGCAGCCGTTGTCCTTGCATCACGGTGGGGTCATCGCTTGCCATGCGCCAAACATGAACAAAACAGAAACATTTTGCAATAGACCCTGTGACACAACGACTTGCTGTCGGCTTTCATTCGGGGCATGTCGTAAACCGGAGAGTTGCGGGGACGTTTTGGCCCCATGCACAGTTCAAGACCAGCCCACGCCGCAGGAGCGCACCGCCATGGCCGACGATGACATCATCCTTTCCGAACTGTCCGACGAAGAACTTGTGCTGCAAATGCATGACGATCTTTACGATGGCCTGAAGGAGGAGATCGAGGAAGGCGTCAACATCCTTATCGAACGCGGCTGGACACCCTATGACATCCTGACCAAGGCGCTGGTTGCGGGCATGACCATTGTCGGCAACGATTTCCGCGATGGTATCCTGTTCGTGCCAGAGGTGCTTCTGTCGGCCAATGCGATGAAGGCGGGGATGTTCATCCTCAAGCCGCTGCTGGTGGAAACCGGCGCGCCGCGCATGGGCAAGATGGTGATCGGCACGGTCAAGGGCGACATCCACGACATCGGCAAGAATCTGGTCGCCATGATGATGGAAGGTGCAGGTTTCGAGGTGCTGGATCTGGGCATCAACAATTCGGTCGAGAAATACCTTGAGGCGCTCGAGGCGGAAAAGCCCGATATCCTTGGCATGTCGGCGCTGCTGACCACGACCATGCCCTATATGAAGGTCGTGATCGACACGATGAAGGAAAAGGGCCTGCGCGACGATTACATCGTGCTGGTGGGCGGCGCGCCGCTGAACGAGGAATTCGGCCGCGCCATCGGTGCCGACGCCTATTGCCGCGACGCGGCCGTCGCAGTGGAAACCGCCAAGACCTGGGTCGCGCGCAAGCACAACCAGATTGGCGCCTGACCGCAGGTCGGGCCAAACCGCCGGAACAAGGGCCCCACGGTCGCTGACCCGTGGGGCTTTTTCTTGATTTGGGGCTTGGCAATTGCGCGCAGCAGCGCCACATTCTGCACAGGAAAAGGAGAGTCCGATGCCCCTTCCCCTGTTTCTGGCAATGCTGGCCTTTGTGATTGCTGCGGCCGGTGCCACCCTTGCCCTTGCGTTTTGGGCGCAGGTGCCGATGCTGGCCATCGCGCTTGCCGCACTCGCGGGCAGCCTGATGATGGGCCTGCGTCAGTGGCGCTGAAGCCGCCCGATGACACGACCCTTACCGTTGCAGGACTGCCGCCCAAGGGGACGGGACGGATCCTCCTGATCGCCTGCGGCGCCTTGGCGCATGAAATCCTTGCGCTCAAGCGGATGAACGGCTGGGATCATCTGGATCTGCAATGCCTGCCCGCAAACCTGCATCTGTGGCCCGACCGCATTCCCGCCGCTGTGGAACAGGCGGTCAGGGCCAACCAGAGCGCCTATGATGACGTCTTTGTTGTCTATGCCGATTGCGGCACCGGCGGGCTGTTGCAGGCAAAATGCGACGACCTTGGCGTGTCCATGGTCGAAGGCCCGCATTGCTACAGCTTTTTCGAGGGCAACGCCGCCTTCGCCGCCAAGTCGGCCGAAGAATTCACCGCCTTTTACCTGACCGATTTTCTGGTGCGCCAGTTTGATGCCTTTGTCTGGCGTCCCATGGGCCTCGACCGGCACCCCGACCTTCGCGACATGTATTTCGGCAACTATACCAAACTGGTCTATCAGGCACAGACCGATGACCCGGCGTTGGATGAAAAGGCCCGCGCCTGCGCCGCACGGCTGAACCTTGCCTATGAAAGGCGCCTCACCGGCTATGGCGACCTTGCCCCGGTGCTGGCGTCAGTTGCAGCCGCGCGCGCCGCGTCCTAACCTCGGCCCGACCGGAGGTTCGCATGCCCATCACCGACGCCTTGCCCGAGCTTGCCTTTCTGGGGGACAGGCTGTGCCGTACCCGCGCGGTGCTTGACCATCACGCCCATTCCGAAAGCCATGTTCGGGCCGGCCTGCCCGACGCCGTCGCCTATCCGCAGACCACCGAGGAGGTCGCCCGCCTTGCCGCCGTGGCCGCCCGCCACCGCCTGCCGCTGATCGGCTGGGGCGCGGGCACGTCGCTCGAAGGGCATGCGCTTGCCCCCATGGGCGGCATCACGGTGGATTTCGGCAAGATGGCACAGCTTCTGGCCGTCTATCCCGAAGACATGCTGGCCGTGGTGCAACCCGGCATCACGCGCGAAGCGCTCAACACCCAGCTGCGCGACAGCGGCCTGTTCTTTCCGGTCGATCCGGGCGCCAATGCCTCGCTTGGCGGCATGGCGATGACCCGCGCCTCGGGCACCACCGCGGTGCGCTACGGCACGATGCGAGACAATGTGCTGGGGCTAGAAGTGGTTCTGGCAGGCGGACAGATCATTCGAACCGGGTCCAGCGCGCCGAAATCCTCGGCCGGCTACGATCTGACCGCGCTCATGGTGGGGTCCGAAGGCACCCTTGGCCTTGTGACGGAACTTACCCTGCGCCTGCATGGCCAGCCAGAGGCAGTGTCGGCCGCTGTATGCACCTTTCCCGACCTGGGCGCTGCGGTCGATTGTGTGATCGCAACGATCCAGATGGGCGTCCCCATGGCCCGGATCGAGTTTCTTGACACCGACGCTGTCGCCGCCTGCAACGCCTGGTCGGGGCAGACCCTGCCGCTGGCGCCGATGTTGCTGGTGGAATTCCACGGCAGCCCCGCCGGCGTGGCCGAACAGGCCAGCCGTTTTGGCGAAATTGCGCGCGACCATGGCTCGACCGGGTTTCAATGGGCCAAGGCGCAAGAGGACCGCAGCCGCCTGTGGAAGATGCGCCATCAGTCCTATCCGGCAATCCTTGCCAGTCGTCCGGGCTGCACCGCGATTGTCACCGATGTCTGCGTCCCGATCTCGGCCCTTGCCGAAGCGGTCGAGGAAACCCGCGCCGACATTGCCGCCACCCCGATCGCCGGGCCGATCCTGGGCCATGTGGGGGATGGCAATTTCCACGCCATCCTGCTGGTGCGCCCCGGCGATCCGACCGAGGCCGCCATCGCACAGCGTCTGTCGGGCCGAATGGCTGACCGCGCCCTGCGGCTTGGCGGCACCATATCGGGCGAGCATGGCATCGGCATGGGAAAGCTGCCTTACATGAGCGCCGAACACGGACCCGCCTGGTCTGTCATGGGCGCGATCAAGCACGCGCTCGACCCGCTTGGCGTCATGAACCCCGGAAAACTGGTCCCCCAATGAGCGAGCCTGCCGATTTCTCCCGCGCCTTCGCCGCAGCCTTTGGCACACAAGACAGCGAGGCTTTTGCCGCCCTTTTCACGGATGATGGCAGCTTTCACAGCCTGACCGGCCATTTCGCCGAAACCCGCGCCGAAATCGCCAAAGGCCAGCGTGCAGAATTTGCCGGCCTGTCGCGCATGGCACGGCTTGTCAGTGGCAAGACCACCCTTCGCCCGCTTGGGCCCGGTGCTGCCATCTTGCACCAACGCTATGTGGTGACGGGCCTGCGCGATGCAAACGGCGCCGATCTGCCCCGGGTGGGCGCACTTCTGACGGCGGTTCTGGTGGCGAAAGGCGCGGGCTGGCAAGCCCTGACCGCCACCTTCGCGGTGCTTGACAGCTGATCCCGACGGGCGCGCCGGCTATCCCAACAGCGCCCGCGCGGCCTCGCGCGCGGCATCGCTGACCGTATCGCCCGACAGCATGCGCGCGATTTCCTCGACCCGCTCGGCCGGGGCCAGCGGCACCACGGTGGACAGCGTCTGCCCGGCCTCGACCCGCTTTTCCACCCGCCAGTGATGCGCACCCAGTGCGGCGACCTGCGGGCTGTGCGTGACCACCAGAACCTGCGCCGTGTCGGAAAGCAGCTTCAGCCGCCGCCCCACCGCATCGGCCGTGGCCCCGCCCACCCCGCGGTCGATCTCGTCAAAGATCATGGTCAGCCCCTCGGCCTGGCCCGTCAGACACACCTTCAGCGCCAGAAGAAACCGGCTCAATTCTCCGCCCGACGCGATCCGGTTCAGCGGCCCCGAGGGCGCGCCGGGATTGGTGGCCACGGTAAAGGTCACGTCATCGGCGCCGTCCGGCCCGCCCTCGCCCGGCGTCACCTCGGTTGCGAACACCGCCCGCTCCATCTTGAGCGGGGCAAGCTCTGCCGCCATCGCCCGGTCAAGCCGCGCGGCCGCCGCGCGCCGCTGGGCCGTCAGGCGGGACGCTTCGGCGTGCCAGCGCGCCTCTGCCTCGGCCAGGGCTTTTTGCAACCGCCCGATCCCGGCCTCGCCGCTGTCCAGCGCGGCCAGACGCTTGCGCAGATCGACGGCAAAGCTGCCCAGATCGTCGGGCAGCACCGAATGTTTGCGCGCCAAGGCACGAATGGCAAACAGACGCTCCTCCACCGCCTCCAACGCGCCGGGGTCCACATCCAGCCCCTGCAAACAGGCCTCGACCCCCGCCTGCGCCTCGGAGAGTTCGATAAGCGCGCGGCCAATGGCCGCCAGCGGTGCCTCCAGCGCGCCTTGGGCCTTGTCGGCCGCGCCCTCAAGCCAGCGCGTCGCATCGCGCAACGCCGCCTCGGCCCCGTCCTCGGACAGCATCTGCAAGGCGCGCGCCACATCTGCCCTGATCCGCTCGGCCCCCTGCATCGCCCGGCGGCGGGCATCCAACAGCGCCTCCTCGCCCGGCTCGGGGTTGAGCTTGTCCAGCTCGGCCACCGCATGGCGCAGGAAATCCTCCTCGGCCCGTGCCGCGGCCAGCGCGGCCTCTGCCTCGGCCAAGGCCGCACGGGCCACCCGGGCCGCGGCCCAGGCGCTGCGCGAGGCCGTCACATCGACCCCGGCAAAGCGGTCCAGCAGATCGCGGTGCCCGCGCGGGTTCAACAAGCCGCGGTCGTCATGCTGCCCATGAAGTTCGACCAGCACCTCGGACAGGCCGCGCAGCACTTCGCCCGACACCCGCCGGTCGTTGACATAAGCGGTCTTGCGCCCGTCGGCCGTATTGACGCGACGCAGGATCAGGTCATCTTCGGCCTCGATGCCCGCCTCGTCCAGCACGGCGCGCGCCGCATGCCCGGGCGGCAGATCAAAGACCGCCGTCACCTCGCCCTGTGCCGCGCCCGCGCGCACCAGTTCGGCCCGCCCGCGCCAGCCAAGGACAAAGCCAAGCGCATCCAGCAAGATGGATTTGCCCGCGCCCGTCTCGCCGGTCAGCACATTGAGGCCGGCCCCCAGATCAAGGGTCAGCCGATCAATGATCAGCACATCGCGAATATCAAGCGAACGGAGCATCAGTTTTCCCGTAGCGCGGGGCTTACCCCGACGTGATCACAGCCATTCGCCCCGGATCATCTGGCGATAGACCGTGCGCAGCCAGCTGTCGCCCTGCGCCTCTGGCGCAAGCCCCCGGCCCTTGAGCAGGCGGAAACTGTCGTCATAGAACGGTGAGGACTGATAATTGTAGCCCAGAATGGCCGCGGCCGTCTGCGCCTCGGCGTTGAAGCCCAAGCCCAGATAGGCCTCCACCAGCCGGTGCAAGGCCTCGGCGGTGTGGGTGGTGGTCTGGAAATCCTGCACGACGGTGCGGAAACGGTTGATCGCCGCCGTATAATTGCGCCGCTTCAGGTAGTAGCGGCCGATTTCCATTTCCTTGCCCGCCAGATGATCGAAGGCCAGTTCGAACTTGAGCATCGCCGACCGCGCATAGTCGCTGTCAGGATATTGCTCGATCACCGTGCGCATGCCTTGCAGCGCCTGAAAGGTCAGCCCCTGGTCGCGCCCGACCTCGTCGATCTGGTCGTAATAGGACAGTGCCATCAGATAGGCGGCATAGGGCGCATCGTCGTCGCCCGGATAGGAATCGAGGAATCGCTGCGCGGTAGAGCGTGCCTCCTCATATTCCCCGGCCTTGTGCTGGCTGAAGGCCTGCATGATCAGCGCGCGCTTGGACCATTCGGAATAGGGATACAGCCGCTCGACTTCCTGGAAGTAACGGATCGCCTCATCGGGTTTGCCGCCCGCTTCCAACTGCAATTCGCCTTGCTTGTAGATTTCTTCAGCCGTGAAGCTGTCAAGCGGACGCTCCTGCGTGCCGCCGCCACAAGCTGCCAAGGTCGTGACAACGAGCGCGATGCCCACCCATTTCGCGCCCGTTTTTGCCAATGCCATCGTCTGTCTATCCATCAAACCACCCGGATCGCGCGCCAGAGGCCGCGCTGACTCCGCCCTGTTGCAGACGTCCTAGCACAGAAAAATCGGCTGCGCAAAACGCCTTTGCGCGGCAGATCACAACCCTGTCAGGCCGTTGCGGGAAGATCGCTGCGATGCACCCCGACGCCGGGCAACTTGCCCACGGTCTGCGCGCCGCATTCCACCATGCGCCAGGCGGTCGGGTCGGCAAACAGGGCCCGCAGCAGCCGGTTGGTCATGGCATGGCCTGACCGCACCCCGGTGTAGCGGCCAAGGATCGGACCGCCCGCCAGATAAAGATCGCCCATCGCATCCAGCATCTTGTGGCGCACGGGTTCATCGGCATAGCGCAGGCCCCCCGGCGACAATACACGGTCGCCTTCGAACACCACCGCATTGTCCAGCGTGCCGCCCAGCGCAAGCCCCTTGGCGCGCATGGCATCGACATCCGATTGGCGGCAGAAGGTGCGGCTGTCGGACAACTCACGCACGAATGCGCCGTTCGACAGGTTCAGATGCTTGGCCTGAGATCCGATGGCCGCCTCGTCGAAATGGATCGAGAAATCGATCTCCAGCATATCTGCCGGGTCAAGCCGGGCCACAGCCTCGCCATCGCGCACCTCGACGGGCTTCAGCACCCGGATGGCGCGCACGGGGGCGCATTGCTCGATCAGGCCCTTGGCAAGAAATCCTTCGACGAAAGGCACGGCAGAGCCATCAAGGATCGGCACTTCGGGCCCGTCAATCTCGATCACCGCATTATGGATGGCACAGCCGGCAAGCGCCGCCATGACATGTTCGATGGTCGAGACCTCTGCCCCGGCCTCATTGCGGATCAATGTGCAAAGCCGAGACGGCACCACCTGATCCCAGCGCGCCGCAATCATCACATCGGTCGCGTCCAGATCGACGCGCTTGAACCAGATGCCGTAATCTGCCGAAGCAGGCCGCACCACCATGCGCACGGGCGCGCCAGAGTGCAAACCCCGGCCTTCAAACACCACAGCGGATTTCAGCGTATTCTGCACGGACAGACCCCTAGACCAGTTCATCAAGAAACGCCGCGCAAGGCAGGCTTGTTCCCTGACAATGAGTTAAGCAGTCACACGCCAAAAGCCAACTCACGGATTATGTCGGGACGCATCAGGCCAAAGAGAAGCCAAGGCCATGATAAAAAACAAGAAAGCCCGCCAAGGAAGCGGGCTTTCGTGCAATTGTTACAAGCCTGTATCAGTTCGCCTGACGGCGCAGGAACGCCGGGATCTCGATCCGCTCCTGATCTGCGCTCATCTCCTGCTCGTCGTCATAGGAGGTGACGGGCGGCTGCTGGCGGCTTGCGGGGGCCGCGCGTTCGGCGGGCTGCTGGTCGTGACCGCCCCCTGCCATCCGGTTGATCAACGAGCCGATGCCAAAGCGCGGGCGGGCCTGCTCGGCGGGTTTCTGTGCCGCCGGTTGCGGTGCCGCAGCGGCTGCGGGGCGCGGGGCCTGGGCCGGGCCGCGCGACACTGCGGCTTGCAGACGGGCCAACGCCTCGGGCGACGGGGTGCCGGCGGCCCGCGGACGCGGCGCGACAAAGGCTGCGGCATCGTCGTTCATCGGAACCGTGCGCGACACCTGGGCTGCGGCAGGCTGCGGGCGATAGGCCGGCTCGGGCAGCTCGTCCTGCTGCGCAGCGGCCGGGGCGGCATAGGGCGCGCGCTCCACCTGGTCGAACAACTGCGGCTGCTGGGCGGCAACCGGGGCGGGCTGCGGTGCGGCGGGCTGCGGCGCGGGCGCCTGTGCAACGGGCGCCGGGGCAAAAACCGGCTGCTGCACCGGCTGCTGCACCGGCGCCGGTGCCGGCGCGG
The DNA here is from genome assembly GCA_025458525.1 of Cypionkella sp. Taxonomy (GTDB): domain Bacteria; phylum Pseudomonadota; class Alphaproteobacteria; order Rhodobacterales; family Rhodobacteraceae; genus Pseudotabrizicola. Next base: position 42,394 of record JALOSF010000007.1, read on the forward strand.
TCAGATGCGACGGCAGCGGCGCCGCCATCGACCGGCGTGCCACCGGCTGATCGGCCTTGGCTTGCGCGACATCGATGCCGGTCGCCACAACCGAAACCCGCAGACGGCCTTCCATCGTGGTGTCGAGCGTCGAGCCGACGATGATATTGGCGTCCGGGTCCACCTTTTCGCGGATGATGTTCGCGGCCTCGTCCAGCTCAAACAGGGTCAGATCATAGCCGCCGGTGATGTTGATCAGCACGCCCTTGGCGCCATTCAGGCTGATCTCGTCCAAAAGCGGGTTGGCAATGGCCTTCTCGGCCGCCTGCACGGCGCGGTCTTCGCCCTCGGCCTCGCCCGTGCCCATCATGGCCTTGCCCATCTCGTCCATCACCGCGCGCACGTCGGCGAAATCGAGGTTGATCAGCCCCGGGCGCACCATCAGATCGGTCACACCCTTCACGCCCTGATACAGCACATCATCGGCCATGGCGAAGGCTTCGGTAAAAGTGGTGCGTTCGTTGGCCAGCCGGAACAGGTTCTGGTTGGGGATGATGATCAGCGTATCAACCACCTTTTGCAGCGCCTCGATGCCTTCTTCGGCCTGACGCATCCGCTTGTTGCCCTCGAACTGGAACGGCTTTGTCACGACACCCACGGTCAGCACGCCCAGCTCACGCGCGGCCTGCGCGATGATCGGGGCAGCGCCCGTGCCGGTGCCGCCGCCCATCCCGGCGGTGATAAAGCACATGTGCGCGCCAGCCAGATGATCGACAATCTCCTCGATCGTTTCTTCGGCGGCAGCGGCCCCCACGGTCGGGCGCGCGCCCGCACCGAGGCCTTCCGTGACCTTGATCCCCATCTGGATCTTGGCGGTCGCCTTGGACTGTTGCAGAGCCTGCGCATCGGTGTTCGCAACCACGAACTCAACCCCTTCGAGGTTCTGTTCGATCATGTTGTTGACCGCATTGCCGCCCGCCCCACCGACACCGAACACGGTGATGCGGGGCTTCAGCTCTTCGCGCTGCGCGTTCACGATGAAGTTGAGTGCCATTGACTATCCGCCTGTCTTTTGTTGTGCCGCCAGAGGTCTTCTTGCCGCCGCGTGGTTTTTCCGTGTCGGGTGTCAGGCGTCTGTCCCGGACGCATTGTTTCCCGAATTATCGGTTAGAATATCCACATGGCCGGCGGTCGTCACGAAAAAAAGCGCCCAAACCCCACAAAATATGGGGTGTTGGGCTGGTATTTCAGCGGGATTTCGCCGCTGACGCAAGATTTGGGGTTCACCAGTTGTCTTTGAACCATTTCACCACCCGCTTGAGCGACCGCGCCGGATAACGCTCGGCGGGAATTTCAAAGTCCCACCATTCGTCTTGCGGATGCGCCGCGAACAGGCACAGCCCCACGGTCGATGAAAACGCGGCCCCCGTCGCGGCCTGCGGCAGCCCCTGCACCCGCAGCGGGCGGCCCAGACGCACGCGCTGGCCAAGGATGCGGCTGGCCAGCCCGTCAAGCCCGGGGATCTGGCTTGCGCCCCCCGTCAGCACGATCTGCTGGCTGGGAAGGCTGTCGAAACCGGCGGCATCGAGGCGCGCGCGGACCTCCTCCAGGATCTCCTCGACCCGCGGGCGCATGATGCCGATCAGCTCGGTCCGGCTGATCTGGCGGCGGTCCTTTTCCCAGTCGCCACTGTCGCCGCCGACCTCGATCATCTCGCGGTCGTCCATCCCGGTGGCCTGCACGCCACCATGCTTGGTCTTGATCCGTTCCGCCACCGCCAGCGGCACCATCAGGCCCTTGGAAATGTCGCTGGTGACATGATCCCCGCCCATGCGCACCGCATCGGCATAGATCATGTGCTTCTTGATGAAGACCGAAATCCCGGTGGACCCGCCGCCCATGTCGATACAGGCGGCCCCCAGTTCCTGCTCGTCCTCGACCAGCGCGGAAATGCCCGAGACATAGGCCGAGGACGCAAGCCCCGCCAGTTCCAGATCACAGCGCTGGATGCAGTGCAGGATGTTCTGCACCACCGTGCCGTCGATCGACAGAAGATGCATGTCAGTGGCCAGACGGTTTCCGATCTGCCCGCGCGGATCGCCAAGGCCAGAGCGGTGGTCCAGCGCGAAGTTCACCGGCTGCGCGTGCAACACCTCGCGCCCCTGCCCGATGTCGGGCACGTCACAGGCCGCCAGCACCCGGGCCACATCCTGTTCGGTGACGACCGAGTCTTCCAGATCGATCTCGCCCGCAAGGCCATAGCTGCGCGGCTCGGCGCCCGAAAAGCAGGCGATCACATGATCGACCCGCACATTGGCCATCTTTTGCGCGGCCTGCACCGCGGTGCGCACCGCCCGCTCGGTTTCGGCCATCACCGCGATTTCGCCAAAGCGCACGCCGCGTGACCGCGTGGTTGCCGCGCCGATCACCCGGAACGACGACTGGCCCGCCATCGGCCCCACGGTATCATCGCCAAGACTGTCCGACCCGTCAAAGCGCAGGATCAGACAAGCGATCTTCGATGTGCCGATATCCAGAATCGCAATGACGCCGCGTTGCATCGCGGCGCGGCGCATGTTCCTCATGGCGCGTTGCGCCTGATAGAGATCGGTCATAGCTGGCTCCCGCTGGTGTCGATGCCCTGGGACTGGCGCAGCTGGTTCAGCGCGTAAGGCGCCAGCCGCAACACAGGGCGGTGATCGGTTCGAAGGTCCACGGTCAGAATGTCGCGACCCAGAAGATCGCCCGCCTGATGCAGGGCGATCAGCCGCTCGATGGCGGCAATCGGTTTGTCCTGTGGCAGCAGGATGCGCTGGTTGCGGTCCAGAACCACATCCCAGCGCCGCTCGCCCACCCGCACCAGACCGCGCAGCCGGTCCTGGATCGGGCGCGCCGCGGCAAAAAGCGCCAGCGCCTCGGCGGTCACGCTGTCGGCCCCATCCCCGGCGATGATCGGCAGATCGGGCCGGTCGGTGCGCGCGGCCAGGCTGGCCACACGGTGCCCGGTGGCATCCAGCATCTCGATCCCGGTTTCGGTGCGCCACAGCACAACGGGCACCCGTTCGGTGATCGCCACCTCCAGCACCCCGCCCGAGCGCACGATGAGATCGGCACGCGCCACGGCGTCCAGTTCCTGAATCCGCGCGCGCGCCGCCTCCAGATCGATGTCGAACGAGGATTGCGGCAGCTTGATATCAAGCCGCGCCCGCACCGCATCGGCCAGTTCGGGCGAGGCGCCAACCACAGACACCAGCCCCACCATGAATTCGGGGCGGTTCTCGAACTTGGTGCGGATTTCGGCGATGCCGCCGGAAATCATCTCGCGCCGGTCCTGATCGGCCAAGAAAATCCCGACCGTCGCCGCCAGAACGAACCCCGGCACCCCGACACGGAACATGACGCGAAACACCGGCGTCAGCCAAAGCCGCTGCATGCGGTATTGCCATTTCGACGGTGCCGGATCGCGGCGCAGCAATCCGGGTGCCGCCCCGCGCGCGGCCTCGGCGCGTGGCGTGTCATAGCGCGGCATGTCATGCCGAGGGGGGGCGCTCAGCGGTCGCATGACGCATCCTCCACGATCCAGCGGCACAGATCGGGAAAGCTGTAGCCCACATGCGCCGCCTGTTCCGGCGACAGCGAGGTGGGCGTCATCCCCGGCTGGGTATTCGTCTCGAGCAGGATCAGCCCGGCCAGCCCCTTGCTTTCGTCCCAGCGGAAATCGGTGCGGCTCAGCCCGCGGCACCCCAGCGCCCGGTGCGCGCGCAAGGCGTAATCCAGACAGGCCGCCTCGATCTCGGCCGGGATCTGCGCGGGCACCACATGGCGGCTGCCGCCCGGCTTGTATTTGGCATCGTAATCATACCAGCCGTCGGTGATGATGTCGGTCACGCACAGCGCGCGGTCCCCCATCACGCTGACGGTGAATTCGCGGCCCGGAATATAGTCCTCGACCATCACCTGCGCGGGCATCTGCGCGGCCAGACGCGGCGCATTGCTGCCCGGATGCACCAGATAAACCCCAACCGACGAGCCTTCGGCATTGGGCTTGACCACATAGGGTGGCGGCAGCACATGCCCCGCCTCGACCGCCTCGCGCGCAACGATCACGCTTTGCGCGACCGGCAGGCCGACGGCGCGGTAAACCTCTTTGCTGCGCTGCTTGTCCATCGCAAGCGCAGAGGCAAGAACGCCCGAATGGGTATAGGGAATGCGCAGCCATTCCAGCAGGCCCTGCACACAGCCATCTTCGCCCCAGCGGCCATGAAGCGCGTTGAACACGACCTCGGGTTTGATGTCGGCCAGACGTGCGGGCAGATCCGGGCCGGCATCGACCTCGATCACCTCATACCCCGCCTCGCGCAGCGCCGCAGCACAGGACTTGCCTGTGGACAGGGAAACCTCCCGCTCTGCGGAAAGCCCACCCATTATGACCGCCACGCGGGACACCCTGCCAGATGCACCCGCCATTTACTGCCTCTCGGGCCACGTTGGACCCTTATTCTTGTTATATTGCCGCTGGTTGGGCGTTACGCTTCGCCAACGCGCATGATTTCCCACTCTAGCGTGATCCCGCTGGTTTGGAAAACCCTTTTTCGCACCTCCTCGCCCAGATTTTCCAGATCCGCGGCAGTGGCGCCACCTGTGTTGATCAGGAAATTGGAATGCATCTGGCTCATCTGCGCGCCGCCCCGTGTGGCGCCGCGCATTCCGGCGTCATCGATGACTTTCCAGGCTTTCAACTCGTGGCTGTCATCGGCCCGCCCGGTCGAGGAATGGCCGACGGGATTGCGAAAGGTTGATCCGGCGCTGCGCTCCTTGGTAGGTTGGGTCGCGTCGCGCTTGGCGATCTGCTCCTCCATCCGGGCCGCCAATGCCTCGGGAGCGCCCGGCGCCGCCCGGAACCGTGCCGAGACGATCACCGCGCCGTCGGGCAGGTCGGATTGCCGATAGCGCAGGTTCAGCGCAGAGGCGGGCCAGTCCTCGACCCGCCCGCTGCGCAGGACCACGCGCACGCTTTCCAGCACATCCGCGACATAGGCGCCGTAGCAGCCCGCGTTCATCCGCACCGCACCACCGATGCTGCCCGGAATGGTGCGCAAGAAGGTCAGATCCAGCCCCGCCTCGGCGGCGCGCCGGGCGACATGCGCATCCAGTGCCGCCGCCCCGGCGGTGACGGTGTTGCCGTCGATGGCGATCTGGTTGAAGCCGCGCCCCAGACGGATCACCACGGCGCGCAACCCGCCATCGCGCACGATCAGGTTGCTGCCCACCCCCATCGGAAACACCGCCACATCGGCGGGCAAAGCGGCCAGAAACGCCGCAAGATCGGCTTCGTCGGCGGGCTGAAACAGCCAATCCGCAGGTCCGCCGACCCGCAGCCAGGTCAGGTCGGCCAAGGGCCGGTCAGGGGTAAGGGTGCCGCGGGGGGTGGGAAGGATGTGGCGCATGATGCCCCTTGCTATCCGGCCTGCCCCCGGAAAGGCAAGTCCACCCCGCCGCCGCAATGCAAAAGGGAGGCATGCAAAGGGGCGGGCGCCGATCACAGCGCCCGCCCCGACATGCCACGCGCGCCCTGTGTCAGAGCAGCGCGGCGGTCACATCCAATAGGGCGCCACGCCGTAATGCTCGTGACTGCGCTTCTGCCAGTCACGGTCGTTGCGCCATGTTTCTTCCTGCTTCGGGGCGGCTTCCAGCTGTTCCTTGGTCAGGTCGGTGACATAGCCGTCGCGGGCCGCGTCATACGTCAGCTTGGCAAAGGGAATGGCATGATGATCGCTGCCAATTCCCAGGAAACCGCCGAATTGCAACACGCCATAGACCGTGCGCCCGGTCGCGGTGTCGATCATCACGTCGTCGATATGGCCAAGCTCATCGCCCGCCGGGCTATAGACCCGGGTGCCCTGTATCGACTTGCCGGAAATCAACGCGGCCCCCTTGGGCATGGTCGAGGTCTGCTGGGCAAAAGATGTCGTCTGCATGGTTCGCTCCTCCGATCTGGGCAAGGCCGTGGCCAGGCTGGCCGATGCCTTGCGTGATGCAGGGTCAACGCGGCGGCAGGCCCTCAGGTTCCGGTCCGCGGCAGGCGCGACCCCCCGCCCCTCGGCCATATCCGGCCGAGGAACCAAGCGAGCCCGTCGGCGTTGCACATGGGATGACCGGGCAGCCCTGCCCTGCACAGCGAAAGGATGCCAAGATGCGCTTTCCCTATTTGCGCTCCACCATCGTGCCCCTCGCGGTTGGCTGCTGTGCCGGCGTGGTGATCGTTGCGGGGCTGGCGGCGGGTCTTTACGGATGGCCGCTGTTTGCCGCCGCCTTGGGCATCGGTCTGGCAACCGGGGTACCGCTCGGGCTGTGGGCCGTTGGTCGCATGCGAGGCACGGACCCGCTGCTTCGCCCCGAAAGCGCGACGATGGACCCGACCTCTGCCCGTCGCGCGGTCAACCCCGCGCAGGCGGCGCCCTATCCGCCCGCCACGGATCAGGGGCGCGGCTGACGTTTTACTCTGCCGAGGGGCCGGTCTTGCCCTTGGCCCAGCGCCACAGATGGATCAGCGGCCAACGCAGGACCGAGGCCCCCGCCGCAAGGATCAACATGCCCCAGATCGGCCCACTTTGCACCGTGACCCACCCCAAAAGCGGGATGCCGATCGCGATCAGCACATAGGCCGCGCGCCAATGGTGGTCGCGGCTGGGCAGCATCGCGATCACATTGGCCACCACCAACCACAAAAGCGCCGCCGTCAACGCCGAGGTCATGACAACGCCCCCGAAGCGCCGGTCGGGCGCAAAGGTTTGCACGACAGTCGGGCCGCTTGTGCCCGCGATCCTTCTGGTGCGGTTCCGGTCATGCGGCCTGGCCCAGCAGCTTGGCAGGCAGGCCATTGGCCCAGGTGCTGATCGTGCCGGCACCGAGGCAAACAAAGATATCTCCCGGCAGCGCCTGCTCCCGGAACAGCCGCGCCAGATCGGCCTCGTCCATCACGGCACGCGCGTGACGATGGCCATGCGCGATCAACCCCGCCACCAGATCGTCGCGACTTGCCCCCTCGATCGGATCCTCGCCGGCGGCATAGACCTCGGCGATGCCGACCACATCGGCCTCGTTGAAACAGGTGCAGAAATCCTCGAACAGGCTCGACAAGCGGGTGTAGCGATGCGGCTGGTGGATGGCGATCACCCGGCCCTTGGTCGATTGCCGGGCGGCGCGCAGCACCGCAGCAATCTCGACCGGATGGTGGCCATAATCGTCGATGATGGTGACGCCCTTGACCTCGGCCACTTTGGTAAAGCGGCGGTTCACCCCGGCAAAACCGGCCAGCGCCTCGCGGATTTCGTCCTTTTTCATGCCAAGGTGACGCGCGACCGCGACAGCCGACAGCGCGTTCGAGACGTTGTGATCGCCCGGCATCGGCAAGGTGCAGTTTTCGATTTTCGAACCTTCGCCTTCGCCGTTCAACAAGATATCAAAATGCGCTGTGCCATTTTCGAACCGAAGGTTCACAGCCCGCACATCGGCTTGCGCGTTGAAGCCAAAGGTCACGACGCGCCTGTCAGCCACCTTGCCGACAAGGGCCTGCACCTCGGGATGATCGGTGCAGCACACCGCAAGACCATAAAAGGGGATGTTCGAGACAAAATCGAGAAACCCTTTGCGCAAGGCGTCAAAGCTGCCCCAATGTTCCATATGCTCGGGGTCGATATTGGTGACGATGGCTATGGTCGCGGGCAGCCGGTTGAACGAGCCGTCGGATTCATCCGCCTCGACCACCATCCATTCGCCCGCCCCCGCACGCGCATTGGACCCGTAGGAATGGATCACCCCGCCATTGATGACCGTCGGGTCAAACCCGCCCTTGTCAAGAAGCGTCGCCACCATCGTCGTGGTCGTCGTCTTGCCATGCGTGCCCGCCACCGCGATGTTCGACCGCATCCGCATCAGTTCGGCCAGCATTTCGGCCCGCCGCACAACAGGCAACTTGCGCCGCCGCGCCTCCTCAAGCTCGGGGTTGCCCTTCTTGATGGCCGAGGAAATCACCACCACGGCGGCGGTGCCGATGTTTTCGGCCGCCTGCCCTTCAAAGACCGTCGCCCCCAGCCCGACCAGACGGTCGGTGATCTTGCTGGCCTTGGCGTCAGACCCCTGAACGCGATACCCCAGCGTCATCAAGACCTCGGCAATCCCCGACATGCCGATCCCGCCGATGCCGACAAAATGGATCGGCCCCAGTTCCAGAGGCAGTTTCGTAGCGGCATTCATTGCGGGGCTCCTTCTGCAAGGGCTTCGACAAGGGCGACCAGACGGGTCGTGGCATCGGGCCTGCCCAAGGCAAGCGCGTTGGCCGCCATTTGGGTCGCAGCACCCGGTTGAGACAGCACCGCCGCCATGTGGCCGCTGAGACTTGCGGCGTCAAGCGCCTTTTCCGGGATCAGGATCGCGGCCTGCCCCTCGACAAGGCCGCGGGCGTTGGCGCTTTGGTGATCCCCGGTGGCCGCCGCGAAGGGGATAAGGATCGAGGGACGCCCGATCACACTGATATCGGCGATCGATGACGCGCCAGAGCGGGAAATCACCAGCTGCGCCTCGGACAGGCGCGCCGGAATGTCGGTGAAGAAGGGCTGAACCTCGGCCCTGATACCCGCATCCTCATAGGCCCGCACCACGCGGTCAAGATCTTCGGCCCGCGCCTGATGCGCCACGCGCAGATTGCGCCGGATCGCGTCGGGCAGCATCGCCACCGCCGCGGGCACCACATCCGACAGGATGCGCGCGCCCTGACTGCCCCCCATCACCAAAAGGCTCATCGGGTAATCGCCCGGCGCGATATACCCCGCCCCTGCCCGGTCCAGCACCGCCAGACGCACGGGGTTGCCGGTATGAACACCCTCGACCCCGGCGGGCAACACGGTCGGCCATGTGCCACAGGCCACCTTATCGACCCTTGGCGCGAAAAGCTGGTTCACCCGGCCCAGGACGCCGTTCTGTTCATGGATCATCCGCGGGCGCCGCAGGATCCAGGCCGCCGACAACGCCGGAATGGTAGGATAGCCGCCAAAGCCCACCACAACCGCGGGCTTGTCGCGCAGCATGCCCAGCACCGCGCCCAGAATGCCGCCCGCGATCCGCAGCGGGACCAGCGCCTTTGCCAGAACGCCGCCGCGGGCGAAGGTCGCGGATGACACCTGCTCCACCGCCACCACATGCGGAAATCCACCCGCATAGCGCGCGCCCCGTGCATCGGTGGACAGCTTCACGCGCCAGCCCTTGCGCACCATCGCCTCGGCCAGGGCCTGCGCGGGGAACATATGCCCGCCGGTGCCGCCGGCCGCGATCAGTAACAGCTTGCCCTGCGCCATCACCGCCCCCTGCGAAGGATATCGCCGATCTCTCCCTGCGGCCGCGTGCGGGTCAAGGCCAGCAGCATCCCCACCGTGATGCCCGCCGCGATCACAGAACTGCCGCCATAGCTGACAAAGGGCAGCGTCATCCCCTTGGCCGGCAACAGCCGCACCGCCACGCCCATGTTGATCATGGCCTGAACGCCGAAAATGCAGGCCAGCCCCGTGCCCGCCAAGCGGATGAAGGGGTCACGCTCGCGCATCAGGCGGAACAGGCTGCGCACCACGATGGTGGCATAAAGGGCCAGGATCACCAGCACCAGAATCAGCCCGTATTCCTCGGCCGCGACCGCGATGATGAAATCGGTATGCGCATCCGGCAGCGTCCACTTCACCTGCCCTTCGCCCACGCCCACACCAAAGAAGCCACCTTCCTGAATGGCGTTGGTGGCATAGCCGATCTGGCTGCGCGGATCGATCTCGGGGTTCAGGAACCCGTCGATCCGGCGCGCAAAATGCTCGGAGCTTTCATAGGCGATCGTGCCGCCGAATATGACCATCCCGAGGATGATCGCGATCAGCGTGATTGGAGCGCCTCCCACAAAATAGATCACACCCCAGCCAAACAGGATCAGCGCCGCCTGCCCGAAATCTGGCTGGATCACCAAAAGCAGCATCACCACCAGCATCAGGCCAAACGAGACCGATTTGCCCGGAGGCCCGTTCAGATCCTGCGAGGCCGCCATAAGCCAGGCCACCACCACCATGAAGCCGGGCTTGAGAAATTCGGACGGCTGGATCGAGGCAAAACCAAAGGAAAACCAGCGCACCGCCCCCTTGCCGAAATCGGTCCCGACAAAGGGCAAGAGCATGAGGGCGATCAGCGTGAACACAAACCCGATCACGCCCAGGCGACGGATCATCACCGGCGGCATCATCGAAACACCCGCCATCGTGATCAGGGCCACCACACCAAAGAACGCCTGCCGCTGCACGTAATGAAAGTCGTCAAGACCATTGCGGCTGGCCAAGGGCACACTGGCCGCAAGGCCCAGCAGCAAGCCGATGCCGAACAACACCATGATCGCCGTCAGCGACCATTTGTCGATGGTGCGCCACCAACGGGGAATAACAGGTTCCGTCACCCGCATGGGGCTGGAGCCATAGACCATTTCAGTCATGGGAAAACCGCCTGTGTCGTCTGCTCTGCCGATTGCCCGTTTGCCGGGTCTGGGTGAAACCCTACCCAAGATCGCGCCGCAAAGCCAGAGGAAAGCAAGCGCCGCGTC